>DATCXR010000185.1:0-3378 GCA_036565685.1 Gemmatimonadaceae bacterium | reverse complement strand
CCCGCCTCGAGATCGACGAGAGTCGCTCACGAAAGGCGCTGGCCTGGATCGCCGAGCGCGCCACTCACCTCAAGTTGCGGCTGGACGACTCCAGCGACGGCGCTCTTGGCCGGCTCGAGGCACTGGACGCACTCGCCGTCGGGATCGCGGGGAAGCGAGCGCTCTGGCAGGCGCTGTCAGTTGCGGCCGACGGCTCGCCCGGGCTCCGGGGAGTCGACTACGATCGCCTGACCGAGCGCGCCGACGAGCAGCGCGACCGGGTGGAAGCGATGCGGCTGGACGCGGCGCGAAGCGCCTTCGTTGGAGCGCGCTAGGCGCCAGCTCCGCGCTCGATGTGAACCATCGACCAGCCCCCGCCAGAGATGATCATCCACCAGTCCCGCTAACGCGAGCACGGTACCAGCCACGCCATGGCGTCAGCTTCCGGCGAGCGTACACGGCCGTCGGCCACCAGAGCGACCGCCATCCCACGCACCGTGTCGCTCCGGGTGCGCGGCGCGTGTGGGAAGCGAACACTCACTCCGGCTGGCCAGAAGCTCGGGTAGAGCATCATCTGCATGTCGTGCGCGGTCGAGTCGCTCAGCGCCCAGCCGCGTCCGCCGGGCGCCTTCGGGAGCGACTCGGCTCGCGGGAAGGGCGCATGGCCCGCCGCCTTCGCATCGAGCGGCGGCGACCATTCTCCGAACATGAAGCGGTAACAGTCTCCCCAGCCGCTGTCCGGTCGGCCCGCGGCGCTGGAATCGGATCTGGTGCCGGCCGCAGCGCTGGCACTGTCGGAATCAGCGCGAGCTGCGGAATCAGCCCTAGCCGAGGACATGGAGTCGGCGGCACGGGTCGCCGACTGCGCGATCGCGCCGGCGACCGGTGAGGCGACGAGGAGCGCGGCAAGGAAGAAAGCTCGAGTCACTGCACTGCAACAGCCAGGGAACGGGTTCGGCGATCGCCGGGCGATCTACGCGGGCAGCGGTTTCGGCGCACCGAGTCGCGGCGCGCGAAGCTGCAACAGATTGTCGGCGATCGCGGCGATCTCCTCCGCTTCGCGCCAGGCAGCCTCGAGGTCAGCGAGTGCGCCATCCATGGCGCGGCGCTCCGAATCCTCGTTGGCGGCCATCTCGAGCGCGAGGCGGTCCACTACGGGCAGCTTGGGCAGCGCAGTGCGCGGCTCGCTGCCGATCGCGCCGCGGCCCCAGAAGGAGCGGCTCGTGAGATAGAGCGCGAGGCGCTCGGCGTCGGACGGGTGCGGCGGCATCACGTCGCCGTCCGCTGTCGCATCGGGGAAGCGCCCCCACGCGGTACGGAGCGCCAGCGCCGCGACGCGAGTGAAGTAGCCATCGGGATTGCCAGCGTCTTCGAGCTTTCGGAAGGCGCTCTGCACCTGGTCGCGCGAGGCACCTACGCCATTGAGCGCGGCGAAGAGCTTCCCTGCCGTGCGCAGTCCCGCATCACCTATCAGAGTCGCGATACCGGCGTCGTGTGGCACCACGATGCACCACTGCCCTCGGCGCTCGGGACGTACCAACTCCGCGTGCTCCAGATGTGCGGCGCGGATGAGGAGCGGCTCACCGGCCGCCGTGGGGACCACCGTCAGCACGCGCTCGGGGAAGACGTGGATGCGCAGCCAGGTGAGCGCGTCGTACCCCGGCGCCGGGAGCCCTGCGCGCCGCACCGCGCGAGCGATGTCCCGGGTCGCCAGCCTCGACAGCTCCCCAGCCGCGCGGATTGCCGCGCGTCCCGGCGAAGTGCGGGCGAAGTGACGTCGCAGCAGGCGACCGTAGCGCCAGGTCGCGAGCTCCGGCCGCGGCGCCCGCCCGACGCGGACCAGCGTCAGACCATCGGGAAGCTCGGCCAGTCCGATGTTGTCGGTCGAGATGCGAATCTGCGAGCCGCGGAAGAGACGCTCGGCATCCTCTATCGCCTCCCAGCGCTCCTCGAGCGGGGAGAGGTTCCATCGCGTGCAGCGCGGGCAGAGCACCCATAACCGTCCGCGCGACGGGTCGAAGGCGACACGCGCGCCCACCGGGAAGGTGGGCAGAAGGACGTTCCGCCCGAGGTGGCTATGGCAGAAGAGACATGCGGCCCACATGGCGGGAACCTCCTGGCGACTCGCACCGGTACGACGTGCAGCGGTGGCACGCTGCAGTGCATACCCAATGCTAGCACGGGGCGCGAGCGGTCGCGAGACGGGCCGGCCGCCGCGTTACTGCGCGGGAGTGGAGGCCCGGTCGAAGGCTAAGGAGCCTTCAACCGCTGCACGTTCTCGTTCTCGAGTCTGGCGATATCGTGACCAGCGGTACACCTTAGTACGGCAGGCACGGTCCGCAATCTCCTCCCCTACTAATCCACATCCTCGACCCTCCCTGGCAGTGCTCCGAACCGCCCCCTCGGACTCAGAATTCGATGCCCTGGAAGGTATCGCGCACACCCTGACCGCCTCCGGCTGGTACCGCGTAGCACGGCGCTTCCAGCCGAGATCGCGGTACGCGGAGCACGATGGCGCGATCACGAAGACGGCGCTTTACGTAGACGTCGAGACCACGGGCCTCGACCGCGCGTCCGACGCGATCATCGAGTTCGCCGCGGTCCCGTTCCGCTACGGCGTGGAGGACGGCGTGATCTACGATGTGGGGGATGGTGTCTCGTTTCTCGAGGATCCGCATTGTCCGATTCCCGATGCGATCACCGAGCTGACGGGAATCACCGAGGAGATGGTGCGCGGCAAGCGAATCGACGATGCGCGCGTCGCGGCACTGCTCGAAGAGGCGTCGCTCATCGTAGCGCACAATGCTTCATTCGACCGTCCGTTCATCGAGCGGCGGCTCCCCGCTTTCGCGATGAAGCCGTGGGCCTGCTCGTGCAAGGAAGTCCCATGGCGCGAGCACGGCTGCTCCGGAACGAAGCTCGAGTACATCCTGCTGACCATGGCCGGTGAGTTCTTCGACGCTCACCGGGCCGTGGACGACTGTCGCGTGGGTATCCACGTGCTCGCGAGCCGGGGACCCACGGGCGCGCTTCCCTTCGCGCAGCTACTCGAATCCGCCCGGCGTCCCACCTGTCGCGTCTGGGCCGTCGGGAGCCCGTTCGACTGCAAGGATCGGCTCAAGGCGAGCGGCTACCGTTGGAACGACGGCAGCAATGGGCGACCGAAGGCGTGGTATACCGACGTGACGGAGCCCGACCTCGAGCGCGAGCTCGCCTGGCTCGAAGAGAGCGTGTACGGCGGCAGTTCGGAGAGCTGCATCGTGGAGCGCCTGACGGCGTTCGAGCGGTATTCCGTGCGGGGGTGAGGCGACGAAAACGGCCCAGTGCAAGTGAAGTCGCACTGGGCCATCCAGTTGCCCCTCCTGGGCTCGAACCAGGACTCTCCTGATCCAGAGTCAG
>DATCXR010000176.1:0-1537 GCA_036565685.1 Gemmatimonadaceae bacterium | reverse complement strand
GCAGGCAGTCGTGGTCCACCGTGAGATCCTCACGGAAGGGAGTCGTGATCGCGGGGAAAACTCCCCGCCAGTCAGTCGCTCGCATGTTGGTCGGGTGAAGGGGTCAGGGGTCAGGGGACAGGGGGCGGGAACTGCAGGAAGCAGGAAGCAGGAAGCAGGCAAAAGCTCTGGAGGCAGAAAACGGGACGCAGGGCCTCCAGAGAGGGATCGGGGGTCGTGGCGCCCGGCGATCCGAGGTTGCGGGCGCGGTCTTCACGGATTGATCTGCACGGTTTTCGTTTCCGTGTAGAACTCGCGCGCGGCCGGGCCCTGCTCGCGGCTGCCGGAGCTCGAGCCCTTCATCCCGCCGAAGGGCGCGTGCGGGTCCACACCGGTGGTGTCGCCGTTCACGCGTACGAGGCCCACGTCTATGCGATGCACGTAGTGGAGCGCGGTGCGCACGTCGCGCGTGAAGAGCGAGGCGCTCAGTCCGTAGTTCGTGCGGTTGGCGATGTCGATCGCGTGATCGAGGTCGTCGGCCACCAGAGTTCCGAGCACCGGGCCGAAGAGCTCGCGCTGCGCGAGCGGCGCGCCGGGGTCGGCGAGCCGGATGACGAGCGGCGCGAAGTAGTAGCCGCGCCTGAAGCGTTCGTCGTCGGGCAGCTCGCCGCCGAAGATCCGCTCCGGCTGCGCCTCGGCGAGCGCCTGGTCTATGCTATCGCGCGAGCGCGCGCTGATGAGCGGACCCACGGCCGCGGCCGGATCGTCCACGGGGCCCAGTGGGAGCGCTTCGACCTTCGCGCGAAGGCGGTCGAGGAAGGCGTCCTCCACCTTCCGGTCCACCACCACGCGACTCGTGGCCGTGCACTTCTGTCCCGCGTAGCGCATGGCGCCGGCAGCGGTGAGCGCGGCGGCCGCATCGAGGTCGGCGTCGGGAGCGACGATCACGACGTTCTTCCCGCCCATCTCCGTCTGGTAGCGCACGTTCCGCTCGGCCGCGATCCGCGCGACCACCGCTCCCACCGCCGACGATCCGGTAAAGCTTATGCCGCGCACCCCGGGCGACTGCAGAAGCGGGGTGCCCACCGCGGGGCCGGTACCCAGCAACACGTTGAATACTCCGTCCGGCAGCTTCGCCGCGGCGGCGGTCTCCGCGAGGAGAGACGCCATGTGCGACGACATCTCCGATGGCTTGAGCACCACCGTGTTTCCGTAGGCCAGCGCGGGCGCGGCTTTCCAGAGCGGGATGGCGAGCGGGAAGTTCCACGGAGTGATCAGCGCCACCACGCCCAACGGCTCGCGCAGCGAGAACTGCAGCGCGCCCGGTAGTCCGGCGGGGATCACGTCGCCGATCGCGCGCACCGCATCGCCCGCGTAGTAGCGGAGGATGACGATGCAGCGTCCCACTTCTCCGCGCGACTCGCCGATCGGCTTCCCCACCTCGCGCGCCATCGCCTGCGCGAGCTCCTCCTTGCGCGCGGCGATCGCGCCCGCCCACGCGTACAGGTACTCAGCGCGCGCGGGTCCGGTGAGCGACCGCCACGCCGGGAGCGCGGCG
>DATCXR010000159.1:0-10484 GCA_036565685.1 Gemmatimonadaceae bacterium | reverse complement strand
CGGCGCGCGTGCAGGCGCAGCGGAGCATCCGCACCATCTTGATGTGGATAGCGCGCGTGTACCTGCGGCGGCGGGTGCTGAGCTGGTTGCCTGGCGGCAAGCGGCCCCGCCTCTACTCGATCAATGCGATGCGCGCGCGACATCCCGCCTGGTTCCAGGAGGACCTGGAGCGGCTCTTCGGCCTGCTAGCCACTCGCGCGATCCGGCCGCGCGTGGCCGAGCGGATCGCCTTCGAGGAGGTCGCCGAGGCACACCACCGCGTCGAAGCTGGCGGCCTCGATGGCAAGCTCGTTCTGTGCCCGGACCTACCATCACGACGCGAACGGGTGTCGGCAGAGCGTGAGATGGGCACCCCTGCCGCCTCTGTCGTGCACGCCCCGCCCGCGACCCGCGGAGGTCATGGCGGCGGTGAGTCGCTTCCTTCCGACCGCTAATCGACACGCCGCGACAGCCACACTCGGCGGCGCACCTGAAGTAGTGATGGCACGTACGACAGTCTCATTCTCGGCGGGCTCGCGGTGGGCGTGGCCACCGCGGCAGCGGGTACCCTCGCGGCGTTCCGCGCTTCGACCGAGGAGCGCCGACGCGCGATGCCTGGCGATGCCATCGTGCCCGATCCCTCGTACTGAATCGCCCCGGGTTTGACGGAGACTCCAACCTCTCGAGAGGTTGGAGTCGTGGGAGAGGCAACGAAGTAGTCGGCAGATGTCAGGAAGCGGCCAGTCCAGCTGGGGATGGAGCACTCTCGGGAGTACCCATCCCAGCTGGAGACACCCATCTCGATCGCGGAGAAGTTCGGCTGCTCTGCTGAGACGCTACTACTGTGCGAGGTATCCGCCGTCGACGTTGTAGTACGACCCGGTCACGAACGACGCCCGATCCGACGAGAGGAAGAGCACGAGCTCCGCCACCTCACTCGCTTCGCCGAGCCGGTTCATCGGGTGCAACGCGGCGAGAGCCTGCATCTCGTCACCAGCGCTGTCGCCGCTGCTGTCGAGGACCGCGCGCTTGCCGATCAACGGTGTCTTGATGAAGCCCGGCCCGACGGCGTTCACGCGAATACCGCGCGTCGCGTATTCAATGGCAGCGGTCTCGGTGAGCCCGATGACACCGTGCTTTGCCGCCGTATAGCCGCCCGCGTTGGCCAACCCCACCTTGCCGGCGATCGATGCCATGTTCACGATGGCGCCGCCGCCGGCCGCGAGCATGGCCGGGATCTGGTGACGCATCCCGTAGAACACGCCGGAGAGATTAATGGCGAGGATCCTGTCCCAGCCCTCGATCGGGTATTCGCCGACCGGCGCCGTGGGTCCGCCGATGCCGGCGTTGTTGACCGCGATGTCCAGTCTTCCGAACTCCTTCACTGCGACATCGACCAGCGTCCTGGCCTCGTCGGGCTTCGACACGTCGGTCTTCACCGCACGTCCCTTCCCCCCGCCCTGCTCGATCTGTCGCAGCACTCGCTCCGCACCCTTGACGTCCAGGTCCGCGAGAACGACCGTCGCACCATTCTTCGCGAACAGAACTGAAATGGCCTCGCCAAGGCCTGAGCCGGCGCCAGTGACGATTGCGATCTTCCCGTCGAGCATTCGGATATCCTCTCTTTTAGTTGATCACTACTTACTGACTTCCATCTGCTCCCTGACTTCCATCTGCTCCTGCGGCGGCTGCGAGCGTTACGCTGCCAGGCGGCTAGCGGGTTCGAGCATGTCGACCGCCGTCATCACGATCCGGCGAGCGCCGTCGCGGCCACCTGCAGCCGAACCTGCGTGCCCCACGGGTCGCGCGTGACCACGTCGGCACCGTCGCGATCCGCCGGGTGGCCAGCCTGCTCGAGACTCGCTGCCGCACGTTGCACGCTCGCGGCGTCAGGGAGCTCGATGGTCCACTCGGCGAGCCGCGCATCGCCCTCGCCGGCGGCGCGTGCGCCGACGCCGGCCCACGTGTTCGCGCCGAGGTGGTGATGGTAGCCTCCCGCGCTGAGGAAGAGCGCGCCGGGGTAGCTCCAGACGGTGCGGTCGAAGCCGAGCGCCTCGGAGAAGAAGGCGGCCGCGCGTTCGATGTCGCCCACGTGCAGGTGCACGTGCCCCATCACCGTGCCGGCCGGCATCCCTTCCCAGCGTGCTTCCCCAGCCGTGCGGACGAGGTCCGCCACATCCACCGGGTCGGTTGCCATCATCAGCTCGCGCCCCATGCGCCGCCACGCGCTGCGCGGCCGGTCGGCGTAGACCTCGATGCCCAGGTTGTCGGGGTCTTGGAGGTAGAACGCCTCGCTCACCAGGTGGTCGCCGGCGCCGGCCCGGGCACCGATCTCGGCCAGGTGGCGCACGATGCGGCCGAGTGCAGGGCGGTCGGGGAGCAGGATGGCGAAGTGGTAGAGCCCGAGAAGCCCGCGCTTCGGAGCCGGCCGCGCGCCGCGACGCTCGCGCAACTCCACGAGCGGCGTATCGACGTCGTTCACCGCGTCTCGCTGGGCGGCGAGCACGGCGCGCGCCGCGTCCCGCTTCAACACACGCAGCCCGAGGGTGCCCGTGTAGAAGTCCAGCGAGCGAGCGAGATCTGCGATGTCGAGCCGCACCGGGCCAAGACGCGTCGCCTCGGGTAGCCGAGAGGCGTGCGGTGCCTCGCCGTAGCTGCCCGGCGTAGCCGGCTGGGCGCCCGCGGCGCCGCCGAAGATGTCGTTCGTGGTCACGCCCATGGGATTCCTCCGAATGAAGTGAGCTGATGGGTTGCCCCGCTGGTGGCCGCGCCGCTCAGGCGGCGCGGCGAATCGGCTGCACGTCGCTGCTCCCGGGAGCTCGGCGGCCGAACAGACGCTCATCGAGCGACCAGCGGCCCGCGCCGGTGCTGGCGAGCGTCGCGACCGCGCCGAGGAGCGCGAGGACGAACTCGTAGCCGTTCGGCAGGAAGAAGCCGGCCGGGAGATGTACCAGGAGCAGCGCGCCAAGCATGTTCGCGGCGAGCAGGAGCGCGACGGGCCGCGTGAGGAAGCCGGCGATCAGCGCGATGCCGCCGAAGAATTCGAGGAGCGCAACCGCGGGCCCGACGAGCCCGGCGAGCGGCACGCCCATGCCGGCGAAAGCGCCGGCGACGCCGTCGAAGCCGAAGACGAAGAGCTTCTGTCCGCCGTGGACGGCGAAGATGATGCCTGTGACGATGCGCAGGATCCCGAGGCCCAGATCGAGCTGACGGCCAGAGGTGGGAGCGGTGAGACGGGTCGTGATGCTCATGGTGATCTCCTAGCTGTGATTGGTGGTGGCTGGTGATTGAGTGTTACACTAAATAGTGTGACAACACGCTTTTGCGCAAATAAAATCACTCCGGATGCCGCACGAGTGTGAGCAGCCGCACGAGGGTCCGGAGCTGCTTGTCATCCAGGTGGCCGAGCTGACGCTCGTGCTCCTCGGCCACCGGGCCGTCGAGCGCATCCACCAGCTTGCGCCCACGTGCGGTGAGGCGCGTAGTGACGAGGCGACGGTCGGCCGCGTCGCGCTCGCGAGTGACGAGCCCCGCCTCCTCCATCCGGTCGAGCAGACGCGTCACATCGGGCATGCGCGTCAGCAGCCGGTCGCGGATCTCGTGGCGGCAGAGCCCCTTCCCTCCGGCGCCGCGCAGGATGCGCAGCACGTTGTATTGCGTGGCACTGACCCCGTGTGGCTTGAGCACGCGCTCGATCCCCTCCTGCAGCACCGCCTCGGTACGGCTGAGGTTCAAATGGGCTTCCTCGGCCAGGCTGGCAAAGGGCGTTCGTTGACGGAGCTCGTCGAGCAGCGTGGTTGGCATGGAAGGAATATATGTGTTGTAACACTTATTGTCAAGACACGTCCTTGTCCGTTCTGTCGAGGGCGCCAGTAGCGACCGTACCACTCGCCGGCTCTGCGCCTGCCGCGGGGCCGCCATGGTGCCACGAGTCATACCCGCGGCTCCTCGGTGATCTCCCGCTGCGGGACGAGCGCTGGCGCCTCGCGTGAGGGGTAGCGAACGGGAAGAGGCCGTCGAATATTGGACGCGCTGCCGGCAGCTCGCCCCGTCTCGAACGGCAAGGCACCCATGACGAGGAGGTGCACCATGTCGACCTGCTTGCACGTCACGGATTCGCGCCCCTCCACACGACTGGCGAGGCGTGTCGCCCTCATGCTGGTCACAGCCGCATGGAGCACTGCCTGCAACTCCTCGAGCGGGCCGGCGCCGGCCGAGATTTCGGTCGAGGGCACCTACCCTGGCCAGTGGGGGTTCCTCCTCGTCGACCGGGGCATGTATGTCGATCCACCGGATGTCCCGCCCGGCATCGAGATCGTGCATGGAGAAATCATCTGCCCGAGCGAGTTCCGCGTATCGAGCCAGGACGGGAACCGCGGCAGCGGCACCTTCCACGTCACGGTGCCCGAAGAGCCCCAGTGCACGAGCCAGAACACCGGCTTCTGCAGCCTTCCCGGCGTGCAGTCCTTCTGCCGCGACGTCAGCGGCACGTGGTCCGGCACGATCTCGCCGGGTCTCGGCCCCAACACCGCCGCCGCGGACTTCCGGTTCCGCTTGGAAGATGGTGACAGCCTGACGGTGGAGGCGCTCACCGGGTGTCGCATCATCGCGCGGCGCGGCGATGGGGCCGGAGACCAGGCGTACGCTGACTTCTTCGGGACCACTCTGAGTGGCTCGATGCTGGAGACCACGATCGACTGTCCCGCCGTGACCGGGTTCGGCACGGTGGACCTGGGCGTCGAGATCCACGGGGAGCGCACGCCGACCGACGCGGCGCGCCCACCCGGCTAATCGGTGACGACCGCGATGACGCGACAGAGGCCGAGAGTGAATGACAGGACAGGGAGGCTCGTAGCCATCGCCAGCGGCGCGAACCGCAGCATCGGCCTCGAGGTTTGTTGCGTTTCTGTCAGGGGACTATGACGATGTGCTGACGGTGACGCTCGCGGCGCGCCGCGACGTCCGCGGCCGTCATGGGCAGCACGGGCTCCCCCTCGGGAACGGTCCCGTCGCGGAAATAGCTCGACATCGCCGGGTCGGCGAACACGAAGGCGATGGTGATCGGCTCGGTGCCGGTGTTGCGGAGCGTCACACGTGTTCCGTGCGGGATGTAGATCGTGGCCCCCGCGGCGACGTCCGCCCGACGATCGCCCAGCATCGCGACGCCCCGGCCGCGATGGACGAAGACGATCTCGTCGGCGTGCGGGTGGTAGTGAGGCTGGATCGCCTCCCCGACCGGGATGTCCTCGTAGCCCATGAAGAGCTGCGACGAACCGCCATTCGTCCCGTCGACCTTGATGATGATCGGGACGCCCGTGTCGCGCTGGCCGCCTGGTCGCGGTCGACGCATCCGACGCTCACCTTCCGACTCACTCAGGACGAGACCGGTCGCCGGTGTGGCAACAGTGTCGGATGCCGCAAGCGCTGCCGGGGCCGGCCGAGGCGAGCAGGCGGCGAGGGAGATCGATGCGGCGGCGAGCGCGGCGACGAAAACGAGCCACGAGATCGGTAGGGCGCGGGGCACGGGATCCTCCGGACGTCCGGCCGGCGGTCGCGCCAGCGGCGCCCTCCGAGTCCCAGGGCCGACGGCCCAATGAGCGACGGGGAGAGGGGGCCACAGTACGCGAGATCAGACGCCGCCGCAAGGCGTGGCCACCCCGTACATCGCGCCCCGGTGTTGATCCCACTTCGTGCCAGTCCGCACCGTGATTCACCTTCGAGACGGGCGTCGTGGTCGGCGGTCAGACGGCCTCAGCCGGAACTGGCGTGCACCGTCACCGTATGGACTATGCCGGATTGCAGTTCGCGACGATGGCTGCCAGCAACCCTCAGGAGGTGGAGCGATGTGGAAACCGAGCGAGCAGCAGAGCGCACAGATTGCGCAGGAGTACGTGCGGATCGGAATAGCCAAAGGCGAGAGATTGCCTCTGCCCCGAGGACTCGATAGCGCGTCTGACTATCTGGCATTCCTCCATCAGGTACCGGATGGCAGCGGAGTGTCCGGCATTACCGCCGCGATGGCGCGGCCCGCGGCATCGCGCTGACCGGCGTCGTCACGACTTCGCCGCTACCGTGCCGCGCGCCGGAACAGCAAAGCCGACCCGACGAAGAGTGCGATGAACATCCCGTTCAGCCCCACGAGCTCGAGCGGCGGGCTCGCGGGGTAGCCCAACCCGAGGACCAGGGCGATCGCGGCGACCACCGCCTGAGCGATCGCCATCCCGAACAGGGCCCGTGCCATCCCCTCTGGCTGAAAGCGCGCGATGATGGCGCCGACGATTCCGACAGCGAGCACCCCGAAATACATCACGTTGGCGCGGTCGCCATCAGCGCCGATAATGCCGACGCCGAGGCTCAGCCAGATCAGGATGAGCGCCGCAGCGAGTGCGACGCCGAGGGCGGATCTGTAAGCGGTCCTGTTCATGTACATCGCTGCCTCGCGAGCGGTGGAGGGATCTCTTCCCGCAACCGTAGGGGGTTGGTACTATTGTCGAGTACTTTACAATACAAAGTAGAATGGCGCAAGACGGGCCTTATCGGCCGGGAAGGTCGCGGAGCCGGGCGGCGCTACTTCCCGCGCAGCCGCTCCAGGGCCGACCGCACGCCGCTCGGAACGAGCAGGTCGTCCGCGATCGCCGCGACTTCCTCCGCGTCACGCCACGCGCGCTCGAGCAGGGCGAGCTCGCCAGCCATCGCCCGGCGCTCCGTCTCCTCGTGCAGCGCCATCTCCAGTGCAAGGCGATCCACGGTCGTGAGACCGTACAACCCGGTGCGGCCGATTCGCCCCTTGTGCCCATAGCGGTGCGGGCGCCCGCGCACCGCGGTCAGCACATCTGCGCGCCGCGCCAGCTGTTCGACGTAGCGCTCGGGCCCGCCCGTCTGCTCGATCTCACCGACCGCCGCCGCCACGGTCTCGCGTGAGCCACCAAAACGATTGACGGCCGGTATTACGATCGAGGCGACGCGGAGCGCCTCCGGCCCCTCGAAGCGGGACACCCCGTTCTTGTAGCGGAGCTCGATCGCCAGCGCGCCGTCGCTCGCGTGCGCGAGCGTGCTCTCTGCCAGGTGTCGGCGGCGAACCGGGAGTACCCTCCCCTCTTCCGTGGGAACGCGGGCGACGATGGTCTCGTCTCCTCCCTGCACCGCGACGCGGCCGAGCTGCGCGAGTACCCAGCCGAAACCGCCGATGGAGAGGCCCAGCGCGGCACCGCCGAGCGCGAGCCCTCCGAGGGCGGTGACACCCGCGCCGGCGAGGAGCATCTGACGTTTGCGCCGGCGCCCGAACTGGTCGCCGTAGCGCCATGCGGCGAACTCCGGCCGGAGCGGCGCGCCGATGCGTACGAGCTCGGTTCCGTCGGCGACTCGGGCCAGGCCGATCTGGTCCGTGGCGACCCGCTTCCGCGTGTCGGCGTACAGACGCTCGGCCTCCTCCACGGCCTCCCACCGCTCCTCGAGCGGCGTGAGGTTCCACCGCTCGCACTTTCTGCATACCACCCAGAGTCGTCCCCTGGCGGCGTCGAACGCGACGCGGCGGCCCACCGAGAACGACTCGAGCGCCACGTTCGTGCCGAGCGATTGATTGCAGAAGATGCAGGTCGAGTACATGAGCCCTCGAAGTGGCGCGAGGCAGTCGCCACCGCACGACCGTCGCGCGCGCTGCCAGCGACTACCGATACCACTGACCACCAAAGGTAAAATCGCATCGAGCGGCGACAAGCATCCACTGGCCGATTTCGCTCACTCAGTCACCGAGCCATGGCCAGGAGGGTTCCGCGCGTCAGCGAACGGCGATCCCGGAGATGTGCGGACGAGGTGCCAGAACCATCGGCGTGCCGGTCGGTGTGCATTGCGTCCGCGAGGGAGTCGTCGCAATGACGGTGGCGCATGAGCGTGTTGCGAAGACGGTGGATCGATACGTAAACACTGACTACACGACGATGAGGCGAATGAGCCGCTGATCATGAAGGGGGTATGGAGCATATCCGCAGCAGTTCCCTCGTCCAGGGCGGCGGCATCCATCGCAGCGACCGCTTCCTCGGTTGTGGATCGCTATCACACACAGGACATCGTCGAGATAGCCGACGGCAACCTGATAGATGTGCCGCTCGGACATGCTCACGCACGCCCGATGATGTTACCGGCTTACTCTGCGTGCACCTCCCGCGCACGCTCGGCCAGTTCCGCTGGACCGAGGCGCTCGAGCGGGAGTGCGAGCAGTGTATCCACCATCGCCGAGAGCGTGGCGTACGTCTCACGGAAAGCGCGCAGCGCGACGTCAGGTTCCATCTCTTCCGCCGGATCGGGCAGCCCCCAGTGCACCTGGGCAATCGCGCCGGGGAAGTGGGGACAGACGTCGCGGGCGTTGTCGCAGACCGTGATCACGAGATCGAAGCGCTCCCCCATCAGATCGTCGATGCTCTTCGGCGTACGCCCCTCCCAGGCGATCCCGTGTTCGCTCAGCACCTCGATGGCGTACGGATTCACTCGCGCTGCCGGTCGCGATCCCGCGCTGGCCGCCTCGATGCGTCCGGCGCCGCGCGTCGCGAGCAGCGCCTCGGCGATCTGGCTCCGCGCCGAATTGCCGGTGCAGAGCACGAGAACGCGCAACGGATGCCTGCGCTCGTCGGGAACCATCAAGTGAGAACCATCACGCCGCAGCCGCGGCGCACTCCCGACACATGACCGTAGCCGAGGCCGGACATGCGCTACTGAACTCCGCAGTCTCCCGCACATCCGCCGGGACTTCCTCACGAGCGATTCGCTGGAATCCGAAGCTCGGGAAGTAGTGCTCGGCAGTGGTCGTGAGCAGGTATAGCGCGCGGATGCCGCGCGCCTCGGCGTCCGATATGACGCGTGTGACGAGCGCCCGGCCAAGTCCGTGCGAGCGCCAATCGGGGGCCACCGCTACCGAGCGAAGGAGGGCGCCGTTGCAGCAGACCTCGAGACCTGCTACGCCGACGATGTCGTCGTCTGCTTCCGCGACGACGAAATCGGCCAACGCGTCGCGAACGCCATCGAGCGGAAGACTGCTGGCAGTGAGAAGCCGCTCGATGGCGGCGAGGTCGGCGGGAGCCGCGGGGCGCACCCGCGGCTCACCGGTCTGGGTATTCTGCATCGACTCCTTCGACATCGTGGTTTTCCCCCTGTTCTCCGGATCAGGAGCAGCAGCCATCGTCGCAGCCGCAGTCGCGCGGGGCGCCCTTCGTGGTGCTTCCCGCGGTACCGAGCGAGGCGAGCTGGCGGAGCGGCTTCGCTGCACGAGCGGGAGCACCGGGCTTCGTCGCGCGGACGAATCCGCTCATGATCTTCCCCTGGACCTGGTCCGCGAGCGACTCGTCGAGCCCGGTCCCCTCGAGCAGTGCCACCGCATCGTCGCGCGTGTAGACGCGCGTGGGCTCGATGCTCGCACTCTCGAAGCCTGCCTCCTCGAGGAGCGCTATGAATTCCGACTCCTCGAGGGCGCCAGCCACGCACCCCGTCCAGAGCGCCATGTTCTCCTTCACGGCGTCCGGAAGCCCCGCGCGCGTGATCACGTCGCTCACCGCGAAGCGGCCGCCCGGCTTGAGCACCCTGAACGCCTCCTTCAATACCTGCCGCTTGTCGCCCGACAGGTTGATCACGCAGTTGGAGACGATCACGTCAACCGTGTTCGATGGAAGCGGAATCGCCTCAATGTGCCCCTTGAGGAACTCCACGTTGGCTGCACCGGCCTTCGACTTGTTCTCGAGAGCGAGCGCGAGCATCTCGTCGGTCATGTCGAGGCCGTAGGCGGTGCCGGTCGGGCCAACGCGCTTGGCCGAGAGGATGACGTCGATACCTCCTCCGGAACCGAGATCGAGCACTACCTCTCCCTCGCGAAGGTCCGCTACGGCCGTAGGGTTTCCGCACCCCAGCGATGCAAGCACCGCCGTCTCGGGAAGCTCACCCCGCTCGGTGACGCTGTAGAGCACGGCTCCGTAGCCGCCTTTTTCGCTGACGTGCTCACAGCACTCGCCGCCGCCGCAATCGCAGGCCGCGCGCCCCTCGCTCGCGGTCGATGCGGCCTCTGCATAGCGCTGGCGGACCGCGTCTCGCAGATCGTCTGTTGCGGTTGTCATCAACAGCACACTCCTTTCAGGTCCGTTACAAGGGCCAGCTTCTGAACTGCCTCTTGCCTCAGTGCGAAGTACGCCCACTTGCCACGCTGCTCACGCTCGACCAGCCCTGCATCGAGCAGTCGCTTCATGTGGTGAGAAACTGTCGGCTGCGATAGGCCGAGCGGCTCGACCAGATTGCAAATGCAAACGGGCTCCCCGGCGTTCGTGGCCAGGACGTTCACGATCCGAACGCGGGCGGGGTCGGCGAGCGCTTTGAACACTTGGGCCGTGGCCTCGGCTTGCTCGTCGGAGCACACTTCTGTCCCGAGAGGTACGCAGCACTCGATCGCTTCAAGGGTTGCGTTCACGAATCACCCCGGTCATATCGATGAACGTGAATATATCTAAGAACGTCAATACGTGTAAGTC
>DATCXR010000147.1:0-17744 GCA_036565685.1 Gemmatimonadaceae bacterium | reverse complement strand
CAGCCACGCCTGCGGCCTCCACGGCCTCAACATCCGCCCCACCGATCTCCCCCTGAGCAGAGGTAGTCTCGCCTTCCGACATCTCTTCTTCGCTGCGCTTCTTCTTTCGGCTCAAAGTCTCTCTCCACTCCTCGAGGTGAGTGCGCTCGTCCTGACGCTGCCCTGATGGGCATGCTTTAACGCGAGCCAAAGTACCGCATTTGCGGGGCGACCCCAAGGCTCTCGAGCGAGTTCGCGCACACAGGAGGCACACAACGCCAACGCGGGCCGTCCAAGGAAGGGACGGCCCGCGTTGCTATAGCATAAATTCTCATGGACTTACAACAATCGGGACGGCGGGATTTGAACCCGCGACCCCCTGAACCCCATTCAGGTGCGCTACCGGGCTGCGCCACGTCCCGTCCGCCAGCGTTCTTGCGGACAAGCGTTGAATCTACTCCAGCGGGCAGGCCGGTTCAACTGCGTGGTAGCGCACGCCGCACCAACTGGCCGCAGACCGCTCCCCGGTTGACGGACGCCCACGTACGAACAGCGATCATCTCGGGATCTTCCCTTCCCCTCACGGTTCCGCCCCGCCGTTCCGTTGTGCACATTTCTGTCGCCCGGATGTCCCGCTCGGCGAGTGGTCACCTCCCCTCGCCCGGCGACGACCGCCGGCTCCCGCGACTCTCGCCCTCCCCGTGGAGCCGTGAGCCCCCTACCACGCCGCACGCACTTCATCTTACAGAATGAATATCGCCGTACCTCGCGAAACCACACCGGGCGAGAAGCGCGTCGCGCTGATCCCGGAAGTGGTCGCGCGCCTCGTGAAAGATGGCCACTCGGTCGCCGTGGAGCGCTCGGCCGGCGATCTCGCGGGCTTCCTGGACGATGCGTTCCGGACCGCCGGTGCCACGATCGTCGACGATCGCGCCGCGCTCTACTCGGCGGCGGAGGCCGTGATCAAGGTCCAGCGCCCGCGCCGCGACGCTGCCACGGGCCTCGATGAAGTCGCCCTGCTCCGCCCCGGCTCCACGCTCATCGCTCTGCTCTCTCCGCGCTCGGAGCCCGAGCTGCTACGCGATCTCGCCGCGCGCGACGTGACCGCAATCTCTCTCGAGCTGGTTCCGCGCATCACCCGCGCGCAGATGATGGACGTGCTCTCCTCGCAGAGCACGGTGGCGGGCTACAAGGCGGCACTCCTCGCGGCGAACGCGGTGCTCCGCTTCTTCCCGCTCCTCATGACCGCCGCCGGCACTATCCGCCCCTCGAAGGTGCTGGTGATCGGCGCGGGCGTCGCGGGACTCCAGGCGATCGCTACTGCACGCCGACTCGGCGCGGTAGTCGAGGCGTTCGACACGCGGCCGGTGGTGAAGGAGCAGGTACAGAGTCTCGGCGCATCCTTCGTGGAGCTGGATGTCTCGGCCGCCGAGGCACAGGACGCGGGCGGCTACGCGAAGGAGCTCGCCGAGGATCACATCCGCCGCGAGAAGGAGTTGATTCACGAGCACGCAGCCAATGCCGACGCCGTGATCACCACCGCCCTCGTGCCGGGTCGTCGCGCTCCGGTGCTGATCCCCGAAGCTACGGTGCGCGCGATGCGACCTGGCTCGGCGATCGTCGATCTGGCCGCCGAGCAGGGCGGGAACTGCGGCCTGTCGGTCCCGGGCGAGACGGTGGTGCGGTACGGAGTGACGATCATGGCTCCGCTGCACCTTCCGAGCGAGCTGGCGCACGACGCGAGTCAGATGTACGCCCGCAACGTGGCGACGCTCCTCAAGCATCTGGCACCCGAAGGGAAGCTCGCGATAGACCTCTCGGATGAAATCACGGGGGCGATTGCCGTAACGGCGGATGGCAACGTTCGACTCGATCCGGCCACGGGCACGATCGCTCCGGAAGCGCCGGCCGCCACAGCCGCGAAGGAGCAATCGAGATGACGCGCGAAATCGTTCTGGCGATCTACGTGGTGATCCTCGCGATCTTCACCGGCTACGAGGTGATCTCGCGGGTCCCCTCCATTCTGCACACGCCACTCATGTCGGCAACTAACGCGATCCACGGTATCGTGCTCCTCGGTGCGATCATCGTGCTCGGCGCGGCCGACACTACTATGCTCCGCGTGCTCGGCTTCATTGCCGTGGTACTCGGCGCGGCGAACGTCTTTGGCGGGTTCGTCGTCACCGACCGGATGCTCGAGATGTTCAAGAAGAAAGTGAAGGAGGAGGTCAAGTGACCCTCGGTCCGATCGAAAGCATCATCGAGGCCACTTACCTCGTCGCTGCGGTACTGCTGATCATCGGTCTCAAGCGGCTCAGCTCTCCCGCGACCGCGCGCTCGGGTAATCGCCTGGCCGCGGTGGGCGTCTTCCTTGCGCTCCTCGTCACGCTGCTGGATCAGGGCGTGGTCTCTTACGTCGGGATCATTGTCGGCGTGATCATCGGCGGCGGTATCGGAATCATCGCGGGTCGCAAAGTGCAGATGACTGCGATGCCGCAGATGGTCGGCCTCCTGAACGGTCTGGGAGGTGGCACGGCGGCGCTGGTGTCGCTCGCCGAGTATATGCGCCTCGCGCGCGAGGCGCCGCCGGTGGGCCCGGGTGAATCGCTCTCGGTGGCGCTGGGCACGGCCATCGGCGCGGTTTCGTTCACGGGGAGCATCATCGCCTTCGCGAAGCTGCAGGAGCTGCTCTCGGGGAAGCCACACCAGTTCCCGTTGCAACGGGTCTTCAATCTGATGCTCGCCATTGCGATCGCGGTGCTCGCGGTACTGCTCATCGCGGGCACGGGCGGGATGCCGGCTCTCTGGGGAATCTTCATCGTCGCACTGGTGCTGGGTGCGCTCCTCGTTCTGCCGATAGGCGGCGGCGACATGCCGGTGGTGATCTCCACACTCAACGCGCTCACCGGAATGGCCGCTGCGTTCACGGGTTTCGTGCTGCACAACCAGATGCTGGTGGTGGCGGGAATCCTGGTGGGTGCTTCGGGAACGCTGCTCACGATCCTCATGGGCCGCGCGATGAACCGCTCACTGGCGAACGTGATGTTCGGCGCCTTCGGCGCGACGGGCGCGACTGCCGCGGGTGCCGAAGGCGGGATTCCGCGGACGGTGCGCCAGACCACCGCCGAGGATACGGCGGTTGCGCTGGCATACGCCAGGAACGTCGTCGTCGTTCCGGGTTACGGCCTGGCCGTGGCCGAGGGACAGCACGCGGTGCGCGAGCTCTCGCAGGAGCTGGAGAAGCGCGGCGTCGATGTGAAGTTCGCGATTCACCCGGTGGCGGGGCGCATGCCGGGGCACATGAACGTCCTGCTCGCCGAGGCGAACATCCCATACGACCAGCTCCTCGAGATGGAGCAGGTGAACGGCAACTTCGGAAACACCGACGTCGTTCTGGTGGTAGGGGCCAACGACGTGGTGAACCCGGCCGCGCGCGAGGATCCCACGAGCCCGATATACGGGATGCCGATCCTGGATGTGGACAAGGCGCGCAACGTGATAGTGCTGAAGCGCAGCATGGGTCACGGTTTCGCCGGGATCGACAACGCCCTCTTCTACCGCGACCGCACCCGTATGCTATTCGGCGACGCGAAGCGCAGCCTGACGGATCTGGTGGAGGCGCTCAAGACGGTCTGAGCGGGGGGCAGCAGGCGCGCGAATGCAGATAGACGTCACCGTAGCGTACAACACCGCCGAGCGCATTCTACTGCAGCTCTACCAGGCGATACCGCGGCTCCTCATAGCCACGGTAGTCGTCGTGGTGCTGTATTACATCGGCAAGCTGTTTCGCGTAGCCCTGATGGCAGGGCGCGACCGCTGGCGCGGCCGGGAGAATCTCGAGCTCGCGGTGAGCCGGATCTTCCAGTCGTTCGTCATCGCGATCAGCCTCCTCATCGGCGCCACGGTGGTTTTCCCTACGGTGACCGCGGGCGGGCTGATCCAGCTTCTCGGCATCAGCGGCATCGCCGTGGGCTTCGCGTTCAAGGACATCTTCCAGAACTTCCTCGCCGGAATCCTGCTCCTCGTGACGGAGCCCTTCTCGATCGGCGACGAGATAAGCGTCACCGGCTTCGAGGGAACGGTGGAAGACGTGCAGACGCGCGCGACGATCATTCGCACCTTCGACCACCGCCGCGTGGTAGTCCCCAACGCCACCCTCTTCACGCAGTCGGTTGTCGTCAACACGGCCTTCGCCGTCCGCCGCTCCGACTACGACCTGACCGTCCCATCGACCACGGACATCGGGGCCCTCAAGAAGAGCATCTCCGAGCGCCTGGATTCGAGTGTCGAAGGCGTCTCCCGTGCCCCCGCCCCCGAGGTGCTCGTGCTCAAGACCGACCCGACCAACACCACTCTCCGCATCAGCTGGTGGACCTCCCCCAGGCAGCGCGAATCGCTGGCGGTGCAGGACAGAGTGCTGCAGGCGGTGAGGGAGGAGGTGGAGAAGGAAAAGAGGGAACAGGAAACAAGGGACAGCAAACAGGGAACAGGGAACAGGGAACAGGAAACGAGTACCAGCTCCCACGAGTAAGGCCCTCGCCTCCGAGGCAGTTACCTGTTTCCTGTTCCCTGTTCCCTGTTTCCTTTCTCCTCACCCCTCCCCCGGCCACTCTCCCGCCTCCACCCTCCGTCCCACGTAGAACTGGCCGAAGTCGGCGTAGCGGGCGGAGGTTTCGTCGAAGCGCATCTCGGTGACGAGCTTCTTGAAGTCGAGGGGGTCTTTCGCGAAGAGAGTGACGCCCCACTCCCAGGCGTCGAAACCCACGGCGCCGGTGATGATCTGCATCACGCGGCCGGCGTAGCGGCGGCCGATGAGGCCGTGCGAGTACATCAGGCGGCTGCGCTCCTCGAGCGTGAGTGAGTACCAGTTCTGGTCGGGCGCGCGGCGCTTGGACATCGGGTAGAAGCAGACGTACGGCATGCCGGGCGGCGGCTGCGGGTAGAGCCGGCGGCGAACATGCGTCGTGGCCTCTTCGGCGGCGCTTCGCTCGGCGAGAGCCTTCTCGAACTCGGCATCGCCCACGCTCCCGCCGCGCGCGGCGGCATCCTTCGCGAGTTGCGCGGTGATGTGGTAGAGACCGGCCTCGGTGACACTGAGGAAGGTGTAGACCGGCTCGAGCCGGCCGAGGAAGGGGTCGCGCTTGACGCGTCGCTCGGCGACGGCGAGCTCCTCGAGGGTCGGTCTGAAGTGTACGATCATCACATCGGCCAGCGAGCCGACGAGTGGTACGGTCAGACTCCAGCTCCCGTCGGAGCCGCAGGCGATCTCCGAGAGCGTCTCGCGCGCCGCGGAGAGGTCCGGGTCGGTGCTTCGTGCACCACGCGGGAAAGCCAGGAGCTGGTGCGAGGCGTACCAGCCTTCGATCGTTGCTGGCGGATGAGCTACTGTGTCCATTTTGGCATCACGACTCGATAGGTTGCAACGCGCAATCTATCGGCGTGCCATGGGAAGTGCAGCGCACCAGCGCCCACAGCGCCCGTCAGCGCCCGTCAGCGCCCGTCAGCTCGCCGCTACGGAGAGGCCGCCGAATCTGCGATCGCGCGTGCTGAAGTCGGCCACTGCCTCGGCCAGCGCATCGGCGTCGAAGTCCGGCCACATTACGTCCGTGAAGTACAGCTCGGCGTACGCGCACTCCCACAGGAGGAAGTCGCTGAGGCGCCGCTCGCCGCCGGTGCGCACGAGGAGATCCACGTCGGGTGTGCGCTCCCCGGCTTCCTGCGAGCAGGCACGCGCGATCAGCTCGGCGAAGCTGTCGCGCGTGTGGGCGACCCCTTCGCCCGCGATCTGGGCCGCGCGGATGATCGAGTCGCGCGCCGAGTAGTCTATGGCGAGACGAAGCTGCAGCCGGCTCCCGGAGCGCGTACGATTCTCCGCTTCCTCCATGGCCGCGCGGAGGACCCCCGGAAGACGGTCGCGCCGTCCGATCATGGTCAGGCGCACGCCATTCGCGATGAGACGATCGGTTTCGCCGCGCAGGTAGCTGCGGAAGAGTCGCATGAGCGCGGCCACCTCGCGCGGTGGCCTTCGCCAGTTGTCCGAGCTGAAGGCGTAGAGCGTGAGGGTCCTTATCCCCAGATCGGGCGCCGCCTCCACCACGCGCCTCACGGATTCCGCGCCCTGCCGGTGGCCGGCCGCACGCGTCAGCCCACGCGCCGTGGCCCATCTTCCGTTGCCGTCCATGATTATCGCCACGTGTAGGGCGGCGTCGGGCGTTGGCGCGTACGAAGCACTCGTCGTCATGTAATCCGGAGAAAGAATGGGGAGAGGACGCTCAGCGGTCGAGCGTGTCGCGCGTGACCTGAATCAGAGCTTCCATGTGGTCTAGATAGCGTTGCAGCGCGCTGCGCCCGGCCGCGGTTAGGCGGTATTCCGTGCGCGGCCGGCGGCCCTCGAAGCGCTTGGTGCAGACCACGTAGTTCGCATCCTCGAGCTTGCGCGCGTGCACGCTGAGATTCCCGTCCGTCGTATCCATCAACGATTTGAGCTCGTTGAAGGTAAGCGTGTCGTTGGCGGCGAGCGCGCTGACGATGCCGAGCCGCATCCTGTGATGGATGAGGTTATCCAGCTCTCGCGACTCCGCCGGCCCCGCCCCCACGAGGTGGCTCACCGCCTCGAGCCCTCGCTTCCCATCGTGTGGATCGGTGCGCCTCCTGGGCGCCGCTCCCGATTTAGCCACCGTACCTCCGTGCGATTACCCAGCCGAAAACGATGTGGAGTCCCCCGAAGCCGGCGATGAGGAGCCAAGCACCCCACACCGGCCCCGTGAAAAGCGCGAGCGCGCCGAGGAGCATGAAGCAAGCTCCCATCACCGGCACCACGCGCACCGAGAAGATTCCGCCGGTCATCACCGCCGCGCCGTAGAGAAGGAGCCAGAGCCCTGGCAACGCGCTCGAGACGCCGAGCCGCGCGTGCGCCAGCGTGATTATCGCACCTACGAGCACCGGGGGCGCGAAGCCGAGCGCGAACTTCCTGAGCGGTCCATTGAGCACCGGAAGACGCGCGGCCCGCGCCTTCCAGACAGAGGCGACGAGCCCGATGAGCATCGAGAGCACCGCCTCCGCCAGCCAGACGGCAAGCCACCTCGCGGTAGTGCCCTGGCGCATGGCTACGAGTCCAGCCACGATGGCGGTGACGCCGATGACTGCCTGCCCCCATCCGGACACCGCGGTGAACGACGAGGCGTTCTCCATGGTGCGCCTGATGAAGCGCAGGTCCTCCATGGCTCTCGCATGCAGAGCCGGTGGCTCGCCCTTCTCCAGGTGCAGCGAACGAGGTGATGACATGGTGGGGATGATATAGGGTTAATGGGCGCCCGTCAAGTACTTTGTTGCATAAAGCCAAGGGCGCCTGGCGGGCGAAAACAGGAAACAGGAAGCAGGAAGCAGGTACCGGCTCCCGGCGATGAAGACCTGATCCCCGAGGCAGTTACCTGCTTCCTGTTTCCTGCTTCCTGTTTCCTGGCGGTTCCTGCCTTCTGCTTCCCCTCTAGACTACAACCCTCGAATTCCTCGTGGCCGCGGCACTCCAGACTCCGAGGATGAGGACGATGATGCCGAAGATCACGCTGTTCCACATCCGTGCGGTGCTCGTGGCGGCGTAGCCGTATACCCAGGGGGAGATGATCATCCAGATGCCGAGCAGGGCGTTGATCCAGCTCAGGCCCACCGCCGAGCGCGGTGCGAAGAAGCGGATAGCGGCAAAGACCGCTATGACGATCCCGACTATGATGCTGTTCCACGCACTCCCGCTGGTATAGATGGCGCCGTAAACCCAGGCGGAGATGATAATCCAGATTCCCGCCAGGAAGTTCAACCCGCTGGCCACCTTTACCTGGCTCGTGTCCGTATCTGCAGTTCGCATTTCCACGTGAGCCTCCTCGACGTGGCGGGTGCTTGAAGTTCGGCTCAGGCACCGGCCGCTAGCCGGGTGAGCCCGCCACCCCTCGGCTGCGGTCTGCCCGAATCATATGACGTGCATGGCACATGCCGCGAACCCTCAGGGGCGCCGCTCCTCGGACTCGCGCCGTACGCTCACGTACTCGCCCATCGACGCCAGGTCGGCGGTGCGCCTGCACGGGATCGCGAAGGCGAACACCGACCCCTCGTCGGTGAAGTCAGCCCACACGCGCCCCCCGAGCGCTTCCACCGTTTCGCGTACGATACTGAGGCCGAGACCCGTTCCGTCCACCGCCGGCACCCTGTCCTTGTGCGCGCGGAAGAAGCGCTCGAACAGCTGACCGCGCAGCGCGGCCGGGACACCTATCCCGTTGTCGTGGACCTCCACCACCGCCTCGCTCGGGCGGTCCGCCTCGCTCACCATGACATAGCCGCGCACCTCCGCGATGCGCTGCTCCTTTGCCGGATCGGCATACTTGATCGCGTTCGAGATCAGATTCATCAGGCAGAGCTCCACCGCGGCCGCGCTCACCTCCACGTCGGGAAGGTCGGGTGCGATCCGGATGTCGACGCCGGCGGATTTGGCGGCGTCTCGGAGATGCCTTCGGACCTCGGCAGCGGCGCTTCGCAGGCGAACATGGCGCTGCTGCCGCGTATCGTCGTGCACGCGTGAGAGCTCGAGAAGGTCCTCCAGCACGACACGCATCCCCGTCGCGTTGCGCACCAACAGGCTCCCAAGCTCGCGACGCTTCGTCTCCGAGAGCTCCGGGATCTCGAGCAGCTGCGCTGCCCCAGAGATCGCGCCCATCCGGTTCCGCAGCTCGTGTGTCAGCGCGCGATGGAAGGAGCGCAGCCGCTCCTCCCGTTCCCCGAGCTGCGCTTTCATGAGTTGGAGGTACTGCGTCGCCGTGGCCTGCTGGATGAGGGTGATCGCCTGGAAGAGCCGATGCGCGACGATGGCCATCTCGCTCCGCGAGCAGTCGTCCTGTTCCTCGCTCACGATCCGCGCGAGGAAGTTGAAAAGGATACCGCCGAAGATCTCGTACTCCTTCAGGATCTCGAACTCGTCGAAGCCCTGCTCGTGACGCAGCGCTCCGAGCTCCCGCGCCTTCGAGATCACGTCGGTGTCGGCGGCGACCGCGCGCGCCGGATTCTCTACGTAGTCGGCCACCCCGCTTATGAGAAGCGGCGCGTGATCCAGCAGCTCCTCGGTGGGGAAGATCCGGTTGGGGTTGATCGAGACCCGTTCGCTTATGCGATCGAGCCAGCGCGCCGTCAGCTCGTTTCGCGACGCGCGCAGATGCTCCGCCATGACGGCGGCCAACTGGCAATCGACCGAAGTATCCATGCGTTACTCCCCGTTGGTGCGCGGCGCGAGGGCTGGTTCGCTGCCCGCCCATCGAATGGATGGGCCGTAGCTACACCGAAACAGGGGTGCCTGACGGCGGTACCTGGCTCATTCCGCGGCCGCGCGGCCGATGATGACCTCGGGATGGAAACCGAGAAAAAGGCCGGTCTCCACTATACCAGGACGCTTACGCAGGGTGCGCGCCAGCCCATCAGGGTCGTCGAGGCCGTGAGGAAAGCGGGCGTCGATGATGTAGTGGCCCTCGTCGGTTACGAACGGCGATTCTCCGCTACCCGGCCGTAATTCGGCCACCGCACCCAGCTCGCGGAGCGCCTCGGCGTGTCCCGACCAGCCGAACTTGACGACCTCCACGGGCACCGGATACCTGCTCCCGAGACGATCGACCATCTTCGTGGAGTCGCCGATGATCACCCAGCGACGAGTGCGCGCGGCAACGATCTTCTCGCGAAGGAGCGCTCCGCCGCCGCCCTTGAGCACGCGCTGCAACGGGTCTATCTCGTCGGCGCCGTCGATGGTGATGTCGATGCTCGGCGTGCTCTCGATGTCCACTATGGGAATGCCGCACTCGAGGCCAAGCCGGTGGGAGGCGTTGGAGGTCGGCACTCCCGTTATGTCGGTCAACTCGCCCAAGCGGATTCGCCGGCCGAGCTCCTCTATGGCGAAGGCGGCGGTGGATCCGGTCCCCAGCCCCACGACCGAGCCCGATGTGACCAGCGCGGCGGCCCCCTCGCCTGCCGCGCGCTTCTCCCGCAACAGTACGTCGGTCACGGCGTGCGCCACGACGCGTCGTCGCGGGCCACCAGCGCGCCGGCCGCGCTCGGTCCCCACGATCCCGCCTCGTAGTTGGGGATCCCGGTGGGAATTCCCTCCTCCCAGGCCGCGACCACGGGATCGATCACCTGCCACGCCGCCTCAACCTGGTCGCCGCGCGCGAAGAGCGTCGCGTCGCCCTGCATGGCGTCGAGGAGAAGCGTCTCGTACGCCGAGTGCGTGGTCGCGCCGAAGGCGGCATCGTACGAGAATACCATGCGCACCGGAGTGAGTCGGACATCCACGCCCGGCGCCTTCACCAGGAAACGCAACGAGATTCCCTCTTCCGGTTGAATTCGTATCGCGAGCACGTTGGGCGCCACTTCGTCGTCTACATCGATAGGGAATAGCAGATGCGGCGGACGTCGGAACTGCACGGCGATCTCGGTCACCCGCTCGGCCATCCGCTTTCCCGATCGGAGGAAGAAGGGGACTCCCTCCCAGCGCCAGTTGTCGATCATGAGCCGCATCGCTGCGTACGTGGGCACGCGCGAATCGGGAGCGATACGCGGCTCCTGACGGTAACCCGGTACCTGCTTCCCATCCACGGTCCCCGGTCCGTACTGACCCACCACCGACGCAGTACGCGCTTCCATCGGCGTCATGAGACGGATGGAGCGGATCGCCTTCACCTTCTCGTCACGCACCGTATCCGCGGCAAAGGAGCTGGGCGGCTCCATGGTGGTGAGAGAGAGAAGTTGCAGGAGGTGGTTCTGGAACATGTCGCGGAGCACGCCCGCCTCCTCGTAGTACGAGGCGCGGTGACCTACCCCCACCGTTTCGGCAGCGGTGATCTGTACGTGCTGCACGTGCTCGCGATTCCAGATCGGCTCGAATATCGAGTTGGCGAATCGGAGCACCAGGAGGTTCTGGACGGTTTCCTTCCCGAGGTAGTGATCTATCCGGTAGATCTGTCGCTCCGAGAAGATGCTGCGCACGAGCATGTTGAGCTTGCGCGCGCTCTCCAGATCGTGACCGAAGGGTTTCTCGATGATCAGCCGCACCCACGCCGACTTCGCTTCGCTCGCCCGCGGCGCGAGCCCGCTCGCCGAGAGGTGGCGGAGCACCTCGGGGTATAGACTCGGCGGGATCGCGAAGTAGAAGAGCCGCCCGCGCTTCGTCACATCTTCGCCCTCGATCGCGGCGAGGCACTCCGCTACGCGAGAGTAAGTCGCACCATCGAGCAGGTCGCCCGAAACGAAACGAAGTTTCTCGAGGAACTTCGCGCGCGCCGCACCATCCGTCTCACCAGTTTCCGAGGAATTCTGGATGGCGTGACCCATGTTCTTCCGGAAGGCGTCGTCGCCTAGGGACTCGCGACCCACGCCTATCGCGGCGAAGCTCGGGTCGAGAAGCCCATCCACGTCGAGATGGGCGAGCGCGGGCATCAGCTTGCGGCTCGTGAGATCGCCACATGCGCCCATGATGATCACCGTGCACGGTCCAGCGCCGCGCAGCTCTGGCGAGGCGCGCTGAGCTTCGTCCAGCTCGCAGCTGGCGGTAAGCGTTGCCGACATGTCGCTCACTCCTCCTTCTTCACCGCGTGGCCACCGAATTCATGTCGCAGCGCGGCGATGACCTTGGCACCAAACGACTCGCTCTGCCGCGAACGAAGGCGGGCGAGGAGCGAGAGCGTGATGACGGGCGAGGGGACATCGATGTCTATCGCCTCCTGCACCGTCCACCGACCCTCGCCAGAGTCCTCCACGTAGCCGCGCAGATCCACGAGCCCGGGAGATTTCGCGAACGCGCGCTCGGCAAGCTCGTTGAGCCACGAGCGCACCACGCTCCCATGATTCCAGACCGCGGCGACCTTGTGCAGGTCCACGTCGAAGTGCTTCGACTCGTGGAGGATCTCGTAGCCCTCGGCGTATGCCTGGAGCATCCCGTACTCGATGCCGTTGTGCACCATCTTCACGTAGTGACCCGCGCCCGTGGGTCCCACGTGCGCGTAGCCATCCTCGGGCGCGAGCGCGAGGAAGATCGGCTCGCAGCGACTGACCGCGGCGTCGTCACCGCCCACCATCAGGCAGTAGCCGTTCTCGAGCCCCCAGATACCACCGCTCGTCCCGCAGTCCACGAAGGCGATTCCCCTCGCGCTCAGCTCCTCGCCACGGCGAAGAGTGTCGTGAAAGTTCGAGTTTCCGCCGTCGATCATGACGTCGCCCTTCGCGACGTGCGGAAGGAGCGCGGCGATCGTGTCGTCCACCGGCTTGCCGGCTGGAACCATCAACCAGATCACTCGCGGCGCGGGGAGCTCCGCGCAGAGGGCCGCCAGGTCGTTGGCCCCTATGGCAGCTCCCCGCGCGCTCCCCTTCCCCTCTTCCCTCACTCGCGTGATCGCCTCGGGATCCCGGTCGTAGGCCACCACCTCGTGTCCGGCCCGCATGAGCCGGATCGTCATGTTCCCACCCATCCTTCCCAGACCGATCATCCCCAATCGCATCAGACTCTCCGTGTTGGTGCGTGCCTGCCTGTCGTGTGCTCCCATCCGTCGTAGTCGGGTTTCGCCGCTCCCGGCGTTCAGCGGCCGAGCATCTCGAGTGCCTTCCGCACGGTGTGTTCCGGGGTCAGGCCGTATTCCTCGTAGAGGCGCTGGTATGGCGCCGATGCTCCGAAGTGGTCGAGACCGATCACGGCACCCTCGTCGCCGACGATGCGATACCAGGGCATGGTGGCGGCGGCCTCCATCGCGATGCGCTTCTTCACGTCGGGTGGTAGCACCGAATCGCGGTATTCGCGCGGCTGCGCCTCGAAGCGCTCTATGCTCGGCATGCTCACGACCCGCGCGCGAACTCCGCGCTCCCGGAGCTGCTCGCGTGCCTCGAGAACGACGTGGACCTCCGAGCCGCTCGCTATGAGCACCACTTCGGGCCTGGCACCCTCGGCGTCGGCGAGGATGTAGCCGCCCTTCACGAGTCCGCTCGCTGCACCCAGCTTCGATCGATCGAACGTGGGCACGTTCTGCCGCGTGAGCACGAGAGCAACCGGCGCGTCGGTCATCTCGATGGCGGTAGCCCACGCCTCCGCGGTCTCGTTGGCGTCCGCCGGACGGAAGAGCGTGAAGCCGGGGATCGCGCGCAACGCGGCGAGTTGCTCGATCGGCTGGTGCGTGGGACCATCCTCGCCGAGACCGATCGAGTCGTGCGTGAACACGTAGATCACGTGCTTCCGCATGAGCGCCGCGAGACGCATCGGTGGCCGCATGTAATCGGAGAAGATCAGGAAGGTGCCGCCGTACGGGATGATCCCCCCGTGCAGCGCCATCCCGTTCATCGCCGCGCCCATGGCGTGCTCGCGGATACCGAAGTGCATGTTGCGGCCGCGATAGTTGGCGTGCTCGAAGGCGCCGCTGTCGTCGAGAAGCGTCTTGGTGGACGGCGCGAGGTCGGCCGCCCCTCCCATCAGCTCGGGGATGCGCGCGGCGAAGGCGTTGAGCACCTTCGACGAAGCGGCGCGCGTCGCCATCCCCTTGGCGCTCGCTTCGAAGGTGGGCATCGCGCTCCGCCAGTTGGCCGGGAGCTCGCCGCGGAGTCGCCGATCGAGCTCCCGCGCCTCGTCGGGATGCTTCGCGGTGTACGTCTTCAGGCGCGCCTCGTATTCCGCGCGCAGATCCTTCCCGCGCGCCCCCGCTTCGCGCCACGCGCGCAGCGCCTCGTCGGGTACGTAGAAGTGATCGTCCGGCCTGGGCCAACCGAGATTCTCCTTGGTGAGCTGAATCTCGTTCTCGCCAAGGGGCGCGCCGTGCGCCTCCGCGGTGTCGTGCTTGTTCGGGCTGCCGAAGGCGATGTGGCTGCGGACGATGATCAGCGACGGGCGATCGGTGACGGACTGGGCCACCGTGATCGCCTTGTCGAGCGCATCGAGATCGTTGGCATCCTCCACACGCTGCACGTGCCAGTGATAGGCCTCGAACCGTGCGGCCGCATCATCGCTGTAGGCGAGGTCGGTGCTCCCCTCGATGGTGATGTGGTTGTCGTCGTAGAAGCCGATCAGCTTGCCGAGCCCGAGGTGGCCCGCAAGCGAGGCTGCCTCGTGCGAGACGCCTTCCATGAGGTCGCCGTCGCTTGCGATGAAGTAGGTACGGTGGTCGATCAGCGGCTTCTCGCCCTCGCGGTTGAACTCCGCGGCGAGGTGCGCCTCGGCGATCGCCATACCCACCGCGTTTCCGAAGCCCTGGCCCAGCGGCCCGGTGGTGACTTCCACCCCCGGGGTGTGGCCGTACTCGGGGTGTCCCGGCGTCGCGCTACCCCACTGACGAAACTGCTCGATCTGCTCCAGAGGAAGGTCGTAGCCCGTCAGGAAGAGGACGCTGTAGAGCAGCATCGACGCGTGACCGGCGGAGAGGATGAAGCGATCGCGGTCGGGCCATTTCGGGTGTGCGGGATCGTAGCGCAGGTGCCTCGTCCAGAGGACGTAGGCGAGCGGTGCCAGAGCCATCGGTGTTCCCGGGTGGCCCGAGTCGGCCTTCTGCACCGCGTCCATCGAGAGGGTGCGGACGGTGTTGATGCACAGTTCGTCGAGCTCGGTTCCAGCGAGCGTTGTCGCTTCTTGCATCTCAGCTTGCTCCCAGTAGCCGTTTTTCGTTGGGCGCGGCTGCGCCGGAGTCGTCGTTTTTGGGCACATCCTCGCAGGCGGCGACAGCGGCACCCACCAGCCCGATGTGCGCGTTCATCACCACGTTCACCGGGATCTTGCGAAGGAGGTCCCCCATGCGCCCCTTGTCGCGGAACGCCGTGATGAAGATACCATCGCGCAACTTGGTCGCCATCGCCTTGGCGATACCTCCCACCAGATACACGCCCCCCGTGGCCAGGACGTGGAGCGCCAGGTTCCCTGCCTGCGCGCCGTACGCGGCGACGAACATCTCCATGGCTTCGGCGCAGATCCGATCGCTCCCATCGAGACCGGAGCGCGAGATGGCCGCCGCACCCTCCGCTTCCACCGCGGCGGCCACGGCGGGATTCTCGCGGGCTCCCTTGGCCGACGCGAGGAAGCGATAGATGTTCTCGATCCCCTGCCCCGAAACCACGCGCTCGCACGACACGTGGCCGTGCTCACGCGCGATGAAGTCGTGCAGCGCCCACTCGCGCTCCGTCCTCGGCGCGAACGTGGCGTGACCACCCTCGGATGCGAAAGCCCGATAGCGCGAGCCGTCCCAGGAGAGAAACGCCTGCCCCAGACCGGTCCCTGCTCCGATCAGCGCTATCATCCCGTGCGGCACCGGTTGGGCCTCCTGCAGCGGTACGAGGTCGGCGGGGAGCATGCGCGTCACTCCGTACGCCATCGCGTGCAGATCGTTGATCACGGAGGTGGCCGCGATGCCCGTCTCTCCGGCGATCGCCCGCGCGCTCACCTTCCACGGGAGGTTCGGTGTCACGCAGTCGCCGTCGGTGACGGGGCAAGCCACACCGAAGGCGGCGCGCTCGAAGCTCTCGCTGCCGCGCGCCATGAAATCCGCGACGATGGGCGCGAGGCCGGGGAAGGCGGGGCTGTCGTATTCGCGGAAGCGGCCCACGCGAACCGTGGCGCCGTCCACGTCCACGGCAGCGAGTCGCGCGTGAGTGCCTCCTACGTCTCCCGCTAGCACCCTCACGCCGGCACCACGCGCAGGAGCGACGCTGCTTCGCCGTCCAGGATCCAGCTTCCGCGGAGCGCGAGCTGCGCCGGTAGAACGTACGGATCGACGCTTCCTTCGAGGGCATGCGCAACCACCGACGACTTGGATGCCCCTGCCGCGATGACCGCCACGTGACGCGCCGCTGCGATCACCGGAGGGGTGATCGTCAGTCTGCCGGTTGGCGGCACGGGGCTCGTGGAAGGCACCACGCGCCGCTCGCGCTCGCGCAGCTCCGGGGCGCCGGGAAAGAGCGAGGCGGTGTGGCCGTCGGCGCCGAGTCCCAGGAGCAGGACATCCAGCGACTCCGGAAGAACGCTCTCGTACTCCTGCGCGGCTGCCAGCGCGTCCTCACGCTCGCCAGGCATGCGGTGGACGCGGGCCGGCTCGATCGGCACTCGGCTCAGGAGCGACTCGTAAGCCATCCGGTAGTTGCTGGCGGGATCGTCGGGCGGCACCCGGCGTTCGTCGCCGAAGTAGATGTCCACGAGCGTCCACGGAACGTTCACGTAGCGATCGGCCAGATGCTCGTAGATCGCGCGCGGAGTGTGACCACCCGCCAGCGCCACCGAGCAGCGCGCTCGTCCCGCGAGCACGGCGGCGATCGCATCGGCCAGCCATGCCGCGGCCGCCTCCGTGAATGCATCTCCATCGCGTACCACGACGCGCTCCGGCCGTATCAGCTCGTTTGGCATCGCGTTCTCTCGTTCTGCAGGCTCACGATTCGTTCTCCTCCTCGCGCCGTTTCAACTCTTCACTCGCGTTCGCCCTGTAAATGCAGGCCCATGCTCTGGATGTCCAGCGCGGCCTCGAGCTCCCGCCCGACGGGCTCAGCCCTTTCGCACGCTCCGATTTTGTCTCATATTGTGGAACTCTGGCCCATAGTATGGGAACGATTCCGCCCCGCCGGTATGGCGCCCGCGCCGCTGTCAGTGCTAACTTCCTCACCCACGCCACACCCACTCTCCCATCCGCAATGACAACTCGATATCGCATCCTAGTGACCGATGACATCGATCGCGAGGGCGTGGATCTCCTCGCGAGCGAGCCCGGCCTGCAGGTGGACTCCGTTCCTACCCTGCCGAGCGCCGAGCTCATCGAGAAAATCGGGGACTACGACGCACTCATCGGCCGTAGCGCGACCAGAATCTCCGAAGAACTCCTCCGGCGCGCCGGCAAGCTCCGCGTCGTAGGCCGTGCCGGGGTGGGTATCGACAACATCGCGCTCAGCGCCGCCACCGAGCTCGGCGTCGCGGTCATCAATGCTCCGTCCGGCAATACCGTGGCCGTCGCCGAGCTACTTTTCGGCGGTCTCATCTCGCTTCTCCGCCACCTTCCCGCCGCCGACAGCTCCATGCACGCCGGCCGCTGGGATCGCAGCCTCCTCCTCGGGCGGGAGCTCAGGGGCCGGACGCTAGGGATCGTCGGCGTGGGGCGCATCGGCGGAGAGGTCGCGAAGCGCGCGCGCGCCTTCGGGATGACGCTGGTGGGTTACGACCCGTACGTGAGCGAGGAGCGGTTCAACACGTTCAAGATCCGCCGCGCCAGCTCGCTCGACGAGCTCGTCTCCGCGGCCGACGTCCTCACGGTGCACACGCCGCTCAACGACGAGACCACGGGCATGATCGGCCGCCGCGAGATCGCGCGGCTCCCGGGCGGAGCGATAGTGGCCAACCTCGCGCGCGGCGGGATCGTGGAGGAGGCGGCGCTTGTCGAGGCGCTCCAATCGGGCGCGCTCTACGGCGCCGTGGTGGACGTGTACTCCGCCGAGCCGCTCGCGCCGGACCATCCCCTTCGTACGATGTCGAACGTGATGCTCACTCCGCACATCGGCGCCTCCACGGCCGAAGCACAGCGCAACGTAGCTGTCGATGTGTGCCTCGCGGTGCGCGACGCGCTCCTCTCGGGCGAGCTCTCGCGGTCGCTCAACGTGGCGTCCGTGAACGGGCTCCGCTGGGATGAGGTGCAGCCCGCGCTCCTGGTCGCGCGGCGCGCGGGAGCCATCGCGCGGGCGCTGCTCACCGACCGCGGCGTGCGCGCGCTCAGCCGCCTCACCCTCCGCTGCGGCTCCGC
>DATCXR010000122.1:0-14648 GCA_036565685.1 Gemmatimonadaceae bacterium | reverse complement strand
CGAGATCCTTGAGGCAGCCGGAGCCGCCGTTGCGCTTGACGACCTTCTTGACCGGGCAGCCGAAGTTGATGTCGATGAACTCGGGCGCGAAAACGTCGGTCACGAACGCCGCCGCCTCGCCCATCGCGCCGGGGTCGGCGCCGAATATCTGCACGCCGATCGGCCGTTCATCGGCGCCGAAACGGAGCTTGGAGATCGTGGCTTCGTTCTCTCTGCGAATCCCCTCGGCCGAGAGAAACTCGGTGACTACGACGTCCGCGCCGAAGCGGCGGCAGATGCGCCGGAAGGGCGACTCCGACACGCCGGCCATTGGCGCGAGGTAGAGCGGAACGTCGTACGCGAGCGGAAACGGGAAAGGCATGCCGGAAGCTAACGCGCCCTCCAAGTGCATGCAACATCAGTATTTGACAGCCGCCAAGCGCGCCGGTAGCTTGAAAAGTTGGCCCCGAACAGCGGATGTTGGCCCACGAATACGACATTGAGGACATAGATGGAACTACGTCAATTTTTCACCGAAGACGCGATCGATCTCGCGCTTAGCGGTACCACGAAGGACGAGATCCTCAAGGAGCTGATCGCGCTCCTGAAGCTGGATGAGAAGTCCGAAGGGATGCTGTACAAGATGTTGAAGCGGCGTGAGAATCTCGGCTCGACCGGGATCGGCCGCGGGATCGCGATCCCGCACTGCCGCTCGCTGGTAGTCAGCAAGCTGCGCGTTGCTTTCGGCCGCAAGGCCGAAGGGGTGGACTTCAGGGCCATCGACGAGAAGCCGGTCAACTTCTTCTTCCTCATCGTGGCGCCGCCGCTCGAAGTCTCGAACCAGTACCTTCCCGTTCTTGGAAAGATCGCGCAGTTCAGCAAGGAGGCCGATGTGCCCGAGCGCCTCCTCTCGCTTACCGAGCCGCAGCAGTTCCTCGCATTGCTCGAGGAGAAGGGTGTGTGATGCTACACGCTGAATTGGAGATTCTACTCGAGATCCAGGACCTTCAGACGCTGCGGCGCGACATAAGCGCCGAGGAGTACGCGGCCGCCGGCATCCCCGTCGACGTAGATCAGGTGAGCGAGCGACTCGGCGACCGCATAGCAGAACGCGAGGCACAGCTCTCGCCACGCACGCAGAGCGCGCTCCGTCGCATTGGCCGCCGCCACGAACGCGTGGTCGCCCCGGTTCTCAACGGCGTATGCTACGGCTGCTTCGTCCACGTGCCGACCAGCAAAGGCCACGACCAGGACCGCAACACCGAGCTCCGCACCTGCGAGAATTGCGGAAGGTTCATCTACTACGCGGACTGAGGGAAGGAAGCAGGAAGCAGTGAAACCCTAGGGTTCAGGGGGCAGGGTTCAGGGTTCAGGTACTACCCGGCGATCGAGATCTCGAAGCCGAGGCAGTTCCTGAACCCTGCACCCTGCACCCTCTAGCAGTTCACTGCTCTCTGCTTTCTTTCTCTCCCTCACATCCCCGCTCGCACGATCAGGACGAAGCCGGTGACGACGACGACGGCTCCGATGGACTTTGCTGCGTGCGCGCCAGCCGGCAGGAGACGCTCGGCGGTGATGGCAGCCGTGACGAATGCCATGGCGCGCAGGTTCATCATCCCGAAAACGAAGAGGGTCGCCGTGAGGCCGGAGCAGGAATAGATGCAATGGAGGCCGAGGTGCAGGCCGTGTCGCCAGGCAGTGCTGGCATCTGCCGGAAGGATCCGGACGTGATCTGGTACCTCGCGACAACGGGCCAGGTGATGCGCCTTCCACGTCGTGAACTGGAAGGCGCCGGCTAGCAGGACGACCGCGCCGGCCGCGACCGGCAGGATGTGCGCTAGAGGAGCGAGTCGCATGTCGAGCGCGGTGATCGCGACGCCCAGCGGAAAGGCGATGACTCCGAGCGCCGTCCAGACGAGGAAGTACCCTGCTCCCACCAGTGCGCTCAGCGTAGCCACGCGGGTAGCGCTCCTGGTGCCGATGACCTTGTGATAGCGCAGGAGCATCGGCACCAGGGACGGCAGCATCATCGCACCCATCATCACTACCCACATCCCGACGAACGAGGCCGCGACGCCGGGCCACGTCTCTCCGGGCATCCGCATCCAATGAGCCGCCATGACTGCGCTCACCGCTTGCCGCGCTTGCCGTACTCGTCGTGGCGGCGCCACCAGACGCCCTTCTCGTTTCGTCCCCTGGGCGCACGGTCGAGCCACTGGTACATCCCCCAGAGGCCGTCCACGCCGCGCGCATAGGTCGAGTAGGTATGGTAGACGACCCCGTCCTCCAGCACGAACGCGCTCACCCCCGGCCGCTCGGCGGTGTAACTGGTCGCATCGGTCCCGCACGTTGCGGCGAACTGGGCGACGGGCTCGGGGATGCGCTTCTCGTCCATCGCGTGGCCGCCGCGCCGGTAGTTGTATTCGACCTCTCCGGCGAGCTGCTGCGCCCGAGTGAACCCGACGCCGAAGTCGGAGTTGAAGTCGCTGCCGAACGAGGACGCCCAGGGGAACGTCCACCCCATCCGCTCCTTGTATGCCTGAAGCTTCGCGAGCGGCGCCCGCGACACGGCGGCGAGTGTTACGTCATGGTTCGCAAGGTGGACGACGAAGCCGTCAAACCCATCCGCGATCGCGGAGCAAGAAGGGCACCCCGCGGTGTAGTCGGGCCCGAACATGAAGTGGTAGATGAGGAGCTGCGATCGTCCGCTGAAGAGGTCCGCCAGCGACGCGGGTCCTGCATCGGTATCGAACTGGTATTCCTGGTCGACGCGCACCCACGGCAGCTCCTGCCGCTGCAGTGCCAGCTCGTCGCTGCGTCGAGTGAGCTCCTTCTCCGCGTCCAGCAGCTCGAGCCGCGCTGCCAGCCACTCGTCACGTGATCCGATCCTGTGCGTCGTCATGGTTTGTGTCGTCATCGTTCTTCTCTCCCTCGAGTGTTAATCGTCGTTCGTTCACTTTCCGATACGACGTGCCGATTGATGGTCGAGGGATAGATTATGACCCGTGCCTCGAAGGGTGTGAGTAACAACTCTGGCGGGATTCTCACCGTGCTGGCAACGACACTGGCGGGATTCGGATGGATTCCCTGATCACGGCCGCGGCGCGGGCGCTCGCGGCGGGCGACCCCCTCGGTGCGCTCAACCGCGTCGCTCTGCGCGACGACGCACCGGCGCTCGCGCTTCGCGGGATCGCGATGGCGCAGCTCGGCGATCTCGCTCGGGCGAGGGCTCTCGTACGTAGCGCCGCGCGCGCCTTCGGGGCGAGAGAGGCCATGGCGCGCGCGCGGTGTGTGGTGGCCGAGGCCGAGATCGCGCTGGCGTCGCGCGACCTGGGCTGGCCGGCGAAGGCGCTCGACGCAGCGCGTGCGACCCTGGAAGCACACGGCGACCGCGCGAACGCCGCGTATGCGCGGCATCTCGAAGTTCGGCGTCTCCTCCTGATCGGGCGCCTCGACGAAGCCGAAGTTGCCCTCGCCGCGCTCGATCCCACACCATTCTCCTCGGCGTCGCGCGCAGCCCACGAACTCGTAGTTGCCGGAATCGCGATGCGACGTCTCCGCACGAAGACGGCGCGTGCCGCACTCGCTCGCGCCGACGACGCCGCGCGCCGTGCAGGCATCGCGTCGCTGATGGCGGAAGTCGAGAGCGCGGCACTCGTTCTGAACACGCCCGCTGCGCGCGTGATCAGTCGCGGCGAGGAGAGGCCACTTCTTCTGGAGGAGGTCGAGGCGTTGCTGGACTCGGGGGCGCTAGTCGTGGACGCGTGTCGCAATGTGGTGCGCGATGCACGCACGGTGATCTCGCTCGCGACGCGTCCCGTGTTGTTCGCACTCGCGCGTGCCCTGGGCGAAGCGTGGCCTGGAGACGCGGCGAGGAGCACACTCCTGACACGCGCTTTCGGTGCGAAGTTCACCGATGAGTCGCATCGCGCGCGGTTGCGCGTCGAGGTGGGGCGGCTTCGCTCGGAGCTGCGGCCGCTGGCCGGCGTGAACGCGACGAAGCAGGGGTTCGCGCTTGCGCCGCGCGGTGAGCGCCCGGTCGTGGTGCTGGCGCGGCCGGTCGACGAAGAGCATGCGGCGGTGCTCGCGCTCCTGGCCGATGGTGAGTCGTGGTCGAGCTCGGCCCTTGCGCTCGCGCTCGGGACGAGCCAGCGTAGCGTGCAGCGGGCGCTCGACTCTCTCGCGGCGGCAGGCAAGGCGCAGTGGTTCGGCCGCGGGCGAGCCCGCCGTTGGGTGACACCACCCGTGCCGGGATTCACGACAACGTTGTTACTCCCTGCTCCGCTCCCGATTGATTAGGATGGAACCATGAAACGATCCAGAGCTGAAATACTTCGGGAGTACGGACCGCTTCCGGGCGTCGAGAAGGTGAATGGCGTCACCTGTGATGGTCGGCAGATCTGGTGTGCCGTCGGGGACAGGTTGAACGCCCTCGATCCGGACAGCGGAGAGACTGTGCGCTCCATCGATGTCCCTGCGCATGCGGGAACGGCCTTCGACGGTCGGTATCTGTTTCAGATCGCGGAGGATCGCATCCAGAAGATCGATCCCGAGACCGGCACTGTGCTCACCACTATTCCGGCGCCCGGCGGTGGTGGTGACTCCGGGCTCGCCTGGGCAGAAGGGACGTTATGGGTCGGGCAGTATCGTGAGCGGAAGATTCATCAGGTCGATCCCCAGACGGGTGCGATCCTTCGTACCATAGAGTCCAATCGCTTCGTCACCGGCGTCACCTGGGTCGACGGAGAGCTCTGGCACGGCACATCGGAGGCCGACGAGAGCGACCTGCGACGCATCGATTCTCGAACGGGAGAGGTCCTCGAACAGATCGATATGCCGCCCGGAGTGCGCGTGTCAGGGCTCGAGTCCGATGGTGCCGATCAGTTCTTCTGTGGAGGCGGAAGCAGCGGGAAGATCAGGATAGTGCGCCGCCCCGAATGAAGGGCCGTGCCTTCGAAGGTGTGCTCTTTCAGGGATTTCCCGCCGCTGTGCGCAGCGGGAGCCAGAGCGTGAACGTCGATCCGTGTCCGAGCTCGCTCTCGAGCGTGATTCGCCCGCCAAGGGCCTGCGCGAGCAGCTTGCTGATCGCGAGTCCAAGACCGGCACCCGGCGTGTCGCCGCCGAGCCGGCTGAACTCCTCGAAGATGTAGTCCCTTTTGTCCGGCGGTATTCCCGGGCCACTGTCGGTGAACTCGATCAACGCCCAGTCGTCGTCCCCGCTACCGGGACTCGCCGGCTGGCGGTACGTGCGTACCAGCACCGATCCATGCTGCGTGTACTTGATCGCGTTGGTGAGCAGGTTGGCTGATATCTGAAGTACGCGAGCGCGGTCGGTCTCGATTATTGGCTGGTCGCTCCCGACCTCCACGGAGAGCGAAAGTCCCTTCCCTATTGCCGCGGCGTTGTACTCCTCACCGAGAGCACGCGCGAGCTCCGCGAGGTCCACGGGCTCCGTCGATAGTGCTATCGATCCGGACTCGGCGCTGGCGAGGGCGTTCAGCTCATTGATCAGGGCGAGCGCGGTGCCGATGCTCCGGCGCATGCGCTCGACAATCGCCCGCTGCTCGGTAGGCAGCTCGCCGTACACTCCGAGGCTCAGAAGCTCCGCAAAGCCATCGGCTGCACCGACCGGATTCTTGACATCATGGCTGAAGCCGCGCATCAACCGCGAGCGGCTCCTGATTGCGTGCTCGAGGGCCCGCCGCCGCTCGTGTGCTTCTTCCAGGAGGCGCGTCCTCTCGTACGCCAGCGTGGCGAGATTGCCGAATATCCCTGCTGACGCCACGTCGTCGGGGCGGAAGCGATAGCGCTCGGAGCCGACTACGTACAGCGCACCCACGCGCGTGGTGGCGCCGCCCAGTGGTACGGCGATTGTCGAACCGGGGGCATCCCGTGTCGTATCGAGTGTCGTATCGAGTGTCGTATCGAGGCTCCCCGATCGCTCCGGATGCGCGGGGTCAGCGACGAGCACCGACTCGCCCCTCGTCATCACGAACTCCGTGCACGATCCGGCCAAGGGGCGCTTCGTCTCGAGTGGTGGAACGCCGGTCCCGGCCGTCGCGCACAGTTCCAGCTCCGCTGGCTCGCCTGGCCGGGTGACGACGATGCGCTCGACGAACGCACCACGTCCACGCATCGCGTGGAGCGCGGCGTGCACGATCCGCTGCGTCACCTCGTCAGCGCTGTTCGCCCCCGCGAGCGACACCGCGGCCTCGCGAAGCGCTACCTCCCGTCGCGCCCGGCGTCGGGCCTCTCTGAGTGCCCGCTGCACGGCCGCTCGTCCTTCGACACGCCGCAATGCCGCCGATGCGAGATCGCTCACCAGCCGGAGCTGCCGTCGCTCGTCTTCCCCGAAAGATGGCGCCGCCGGATCACCGAGCAGTACGAGTACTCCACGCGTCGCGTTGCCGGAGAGGAGCGGGATGACCAGCTCGGTGTAGCGTACCCCATCGTTACCGGGGTGCACCCCGAGCCGGCCGTCTATCGTGTCGACCTCCCCCGACAACGGGGGGCTGCCGCGCCGCACGATCTCTTCGGTGAGCGAGCCGGAATACGGCGCGGGCGTGATCGGCGCCGGCGGATCTTCGTCCGCAGTCGCGGCGAGAGCGATGATGCGCTTGCGGGAGATCCTCCATTCGACGGAGGCGACGCGGGCGTGCGTCGTTACCAACGCTCCCTCGGCGACGCAGCGTAGAGCGTCGTCGCGCGTCACTACCGCGCTGAGCCGCCGCGCGAGCTGCCGCAGGGCGGACTCCTCCACGACGCGGCGGTGCAGCGCGGTGGATAGTCGCCGTTCCCGCAGCGCCAGGATCAGCACGCCGGAAATGGCCACGAGCGCTGCCAGCACGAGCGCGGCGTTGACGACGATGCTCAGCTGCTCGAGCGCACTGACCCGGTCATCGCGTGCCGCGGCGTCGGCCGCGAGGCCAGAAGATAGCTCGCTGATCTCCTGTAGGGATGAATCGTACCGTGCCTGTCCAGCCTCCAGCGTGGCGGCGAACTGGGTTCGAGATCCGCCCTGGGCGATCAGCGCGTCGTTGTGCAGACGCCACTCGCCGATCCTGCCTCGGACGATGTACGCGCGACCCGCCGTTGCCGTGTCGAAGCGCGTAGCCATGCGCTCGAGCGCGGCCAAGCGCCGCTCATCGTCGATGGCCGTAGCCATGTAGCGTTCGAGCAGCTCATCGTCGCCGGACAGCGCGTAATTCTGCAGCGCTGCGCGCTCCGTCGCGAGGCCCGTTTGCAGCTCCTCGACGAGCAAACGGGCCGGCGCGAGTACTTCAGTGGTCTCGTGTAGTAGCCGCGTGATGTGCCACGTCTGTCGCGCTGGGATGGCCACGGAGCCGAGCAGGGAGAGGCCCACGAGGGCCAGAGGGATCGTACTCCAGAGCGCGGATCGCGGATTACGCGGCACCTCCGGTCGGGAAGCGTCCGTAGCCTCCCCTCCCGGGGTCATTCGCTCGGCGCGACACCAGCGGACCGCTCGACGTGGCTCGAGTGCTCGTGGGCGATCACGTCCAGTGCCAGAGCCGAATGCGCGTAAGCGCCACCAGCACGCATCTCCGCGGCGACCCATATGGCTTCCATGATCTCCTCGGCCGTTGCTCCGTGCCGCATCGCCCCCGCGGTGTGGCTGCGGATGCAGTACGGGCACTGCGTCACGTGCGCGACGGCCACCGCGATGAGCTGCTTTGTCTTGCTGGAAAGGGCGCCCTGGGCGAATACACTCTGGCTGAATGCTCGAAAGGCCGCGGCTTGCCCAGGCGCCAGACGGGCTCGCTCCTCAGCCAGCTCCCGAGTTGCTTGCGGGTAGAGCGGCTCTTGCCCCGACTCGCGCGCGGTGGCTGCCCGCTGCGCTCCGGTGGCTGCGGCGGTGGATGAGGAATGCGCGTCTGAGCTCATAAGATTTCTTCTCCTTGAATCGAGTCTCTCGTTCTGCGATCGCGCGGGCGTCGAGACCGCTGCCCGCTCACATTCCCGGGCCGGTCAAATGCACTCGATGCTCCGCCAGGATCCGAGCTATGCTGGGGAAAGACTTGCGGGCGGCGTCCGGTACGTGGCGCCACTCTTCGGTACCTGCCCGGCCAGCCCAGTAGTCGAACGGCTCGGTGCCAGGTCCGCGCGGTTTTCCCACTATTATCCGCCCTACCATCCCGGCAGCCTCATGCGGCATGCAGTAGTAGTCGTATACTCCGGGCACAGTGAGCGTCACATCGAAGTAGTCGCCCGGATTCACGAGGAATCCGGAATCCCAGGGCACCGCATGCTCGGGGATTCTCAGCGGGTGATGGTCGTTCCGCGGGTGGTAGGCGGTGGTCGTGTGCACGTTCTCGCGCACTATCCAGCGAACGATCGTGCCGGGCTCCACCAGGAGCCCGGCCGGATCGAACCACACCCGTGAGCCGAGTGCGTCGCTACGCATCTCGATTACCTCCACAGCGGCTGCTCGCGCCCGGCGGCTCGGCACGAAGCCGAGGCCGACGAGCGCCAGACCACTGACCTTGAGGAACTCGCGACGCGACTGCACTGTCACTTGGCCAGTTTGGCCGCATCCGCCTGCGACACGTACCACACGATGACGTGGTAATGCGGCACCGCCACGCCTGGATGGCCCGCGTTGAAGACGATGTCCACGTGATCCACGCGCTCATGGGCGATCTTGAGGTCGCTGAAATTCTTGTGAGCATCCATGTCCGAGATCGGGATCATGTAGATCGAGCTCACCAGCTTCCCCTGATGGTCGTAAGCGAGGAACGGCCCGGCCGGGAGCGAGGCGGGGTCCACGTACAGAGTGCCGAGGCCCGGCAGGAAGTCGGGGAGCGGAACGAGCTTGCTGACCGGCTGATACGCGCCACCTGGCGGCGCCTTGCTCTGCGCTGCCGCGGTGTTTGGCGACGCAAAGAGCATCCCGGCGCTGATCGCGCCGGCGAGAACGGTGAATGCGAAACGCTTCATACTAGAATCTCCTTTTGGCTCCTGAGTTTTTCTGAATGCATCCCGCCAGGGCAATGCGAGTGTGGCGCAGTGCACGGGGCGGCTCCGTCCTGCATCGATCGAGTCTGGTGGCGGCATTACAGGAGCCAGCACCACCAGCATCTCAGCGTGGAAAGTCGCGAGCGGAGCGTGAAGAGAGCATGAAGCGACCAGGAAGCTTTCCATAATCACGGCCTCACGCCAACCGGATTGTCGGGTATCTTCCGGTATGTCCGGGTCAAAGGCCGCTCGGGGCCCATCGATGCAGGATCGCCTCAGGCAACTCGACGCTGCCACCTGTGCGCTGATCACGGAGGTTTCTGTCGATGGGGTCCTCGAGCGTGTAGTGCAGGTGGCCGCGCATGTGATCGGAGCGCGCTACGCGGCGATCGGCGTGGGTGGACCGGATGGAAAGACCCTGGAGAGCTTCACGACCTATGGGATCGACCCGGAGCTCCGGCACAGCATCGGTCACCCGCCAACCGGCCATGGTGTACTGGGTCTCGTGCTGCGCGAGGGAAAGGCGATCAGGCTGCCCGATCTGACCGCGCATCCCGCCTCCTGCGGGTTTCCCCCGGGGCACCCGCCCATGCACTCGTTCCTCGGCGTCCCGATTGTCGGGAGGCGCGGCATCGTCGGCGATCTCTATCTCACCGAGAAGACTGACGGCGAATCGTTCACCGACGAGGACGAAGACATCGCGACTCTGCTCGCCTCCAAGACCGCCGCGGCGATCGAGAACGCGCGCCATCACGAAGAAAGTGCCCGGCTGCTCGAAGAAGTCCAGCAGCTACATCGGGCTCGGGAACGGTTCTTCGCGATGGTGAACCACGAGCTGAGGAACGCGCTGGCCGCGGTCTACGGCTGGTCGGAGATGCTGGTGCGGAAGCGGGACCCGGCCACGGTTCCTCACGCAGCGTTCGAAGTGCTGGAATCGGCCGAACGCGCGATTGGCCTCATCAACGACCTGCTGGATCTCAGTCGCCTGGACGAGGACCGTCTGAAGCCTGTCATCCGGGCGGCAGCACCATCGATCATTGCCACGCGTGCAATCGATCGAGTGGTCCCTGCCGCGGAAGCGAAGAAGGTCGAGCTTCAACTATCACCTGGCCCCGATCTCCCCAACTGCGAGACCGACGCCAGCCGGGTGGAGCAGATCCTCGTGAACCTGCTCGGCAACGCGATCAAGTACGCTCCCGAGCGGACCACCGTGGAGCTGAGCATCACCGCGCGTGAACGGCGCGTGGTTTATCGGGTGGACGACGCCGGACCCGGGGTGCCACCTGACCAGTTGGAAGGGATATTCGACATCTACGTGACGAGCGCGGGAGAAGAGAGTCGCGGGCTCGGGTTGGGTTTGCCTCTATCCCGACGGCTGGCGCGATTGCTCGGAGGCGAGCTCTACGCGGTTTCCAACCCGGGCAGGGGGGGCAGCTTCATCCTCGAGGTCCCCGCAATGGCAACCTGAATGGCATTCTGAAGAGATCTTCACCTCGGCTTCCGATACCGTTCAGCCGAAGCTCCGAGATTCGATGATATGAAGATCCTAGTCGTAGAAGATGACCGCAAAGTGGCCGGGTTCATCGATCATGGCCTGAAGGAGGAAGGCTACGTCGTGGACATCGCTCGCGATGGGGACGAGGCCACGCTGCTGGCCCACGTCAACGACTACGATGTCATCCTGCTCGACGTGGTGCTGCCCAAGAAGAATGGATTTCAGATCGCCGCCGAGCTCCGGCGCGAAGGGCGCAGCACACCGATCCTCATGCTGACCTCGCGCGATGCGGTCGAGGATGTGGTTCGCGGGTTGGATGCGGGCGCCGACGATTACCTCGCGAAGCCGTTCAAATTCGACGAGCTACTGGCGCGGGTCCGCGCGCTCCACCGCCGCGGGGGCGCCGAGCGGCTGGAGGTGCTTCGATACGGCTCCATAGCGCTCGATCGACTGCGGCATGTGGCCACGGTTGGCGATCGGCGGCTGGATCTCACGGCCAAGGAATTCCAGCTCCTCGAATACTTCATGCTCCACGCCGGGGAAGTGGTCCACCGTACCGCGCTCCTCGAGAAGGTGTGGGACATGCACTTCGACCCCGGGAGCAACGTCGTGGATGTCCACGTTGGGAACCTGCGCCGGAAGCTGGCGCGGGTGGCGGGTGAGGCGCTCCTGAAGACTATTCGCGGCGTGGGCTTCAGCCTCGTGCACGATAGCAGCGCCGACGACGCCGCGCCGCAGCCGTAGCTGGCGCTGCATGGATCGCTACTCCCACTCGATGGTCGCCGGCGGCTTGCTGCTCACATCGTAGACGACGCGGTTCACGCCGTCGACCTCGTTGATTATTCGGTTCGAGATCGCGGCGAGGACGTCGTGGGGGAAGGGATACCAGTCGGCGGTCATGCCGTCGGTGCTCGTGACTGCGCGGAGTGCGGCGACGTTCTCGTAGGTGCGGGCGTCGCCCATCACGCCCACGCTCCGGATCGGGAGCAGGACGGCGAACGCCTGCCAGATGTCATCGTACAGGCCGGCCTCGCGGATGCCGTCGAGGTAGATCGCATCCACCTGTCGGAGGACGTCGAGCTTCTCGCGCGTGACGGGGCCAAGTATCCGGATGCCGAGTCCGGGGCCGGGGAATGGGTGGCGGCCGACCATCTCCTCGGGGAGGCCGAGCTCACGGCCGAGCTGACGGACCTCGTCCTTGAAGAGGTCGCGCAACGGCTCGATCAGCTCGAACTTCATCTCGGGTTTGAGGCCGCCAACATTGTGGTGGGTCTTGATCGTGACCGATGGGCCGCCGTGAGGGGATGCGGACTCGATCACGTCGGGGTAGAGCGTTCCCTGCACGAGGAACTTCACTCCCTCCCCTACCGACTCGGCTGCCTCCTCGAAGACATCGATGAACGTATGCCCGATGCGGCGACGCTTCTCCTCGGGATCGTCGATGCCTTCCAGCGCCGCCAGAAATCTGTCCGAGGCATCTATGGTCACCAGGTCTATTCCAAGATTGGCTCGGAAGGTCCGCTCCACCTGCGCGCGCTCGTTCTGTCTGAGAAGACCGTGGTCCACGAAGATGCAGGTGAGCTGATCGCCGATGGCGCGGTGCACGAGCGCCGCGGCCACCGACGAGTCTACGCCGCCCGACAGCCCGCAGATGGCACGCGCGCTCCCCACGCGCTCGCGGATGCGCTCGACCTGCTCCTCCACGAAAGCGCCGGTGGTCCAGCTGGGCTCCGCCTCGCAGATCTCGAAGAGGAAGTTGGCGAGAATGTCGGAGCCGCGGGGCGTGTGCTGCACCTCGGGGTGGAACTGCACCCCGAAGATGGGTTTCTCGCGGTGTCTGAAGGCGCCCACTGGAGCATTGGTACTATGCGCCAGGATCTCGTAGCCGGGCGGCGGCACTTCCACACGATCGCCGTGGCTGGCCCAGACGGTGATCGACTCGCCGCTGTCGAAGCCGGAGAACAGCGTGTCGGGTGTGGTGATCTCGAACTCGGCTCTGCCATACTCGCGTCTTCCGCTGGGCGACACGTCGCCCCCCTCGAGGAGCGCTATGAGCTGCATCCCGTAGCAGATCCCGAGCACGGGCGCCACGTCCAGGAGGGCCGGGTCCGCGGACGGGACGTTCTCTCCATAGACCGAGTTTGGCCCTCCGCTCAGCACGATCCCCGTCGGCTTCCAATCGCGGATCCATTCGATGGAGCGCGTGGGCGGGTGAATCTCCGAATACACCCGCGCCTCGCGGATGCGCCGCGCGATGAGCTGGGTGAACTGCGAACCGTAATCCAGTATGAGTATGCGGCTCATGTATCGAGTGTGATGAACTCCACCGACCTGGTCTCCACCTCGAGGATCGCGGCGGACGGTACTCCGAAGAGCCAGCCACACGCCTCACCGGGGTTGAGAATGAGGCTGTCGCCCGCGCTCACCAAGCGGCGTTCGTGTGTGTAGCCGTGGATCACGATCTCGTGGCTCGCAACCGAGCGATCACCCGCGTCGCCGAGGTCGTGAACGAGGAGGATGCGCTTCCCCGCCAGCTCCATGCTGTGCGGCGCCTCGTAGAGCTCCGTGCCAACGCCCAGCGCCGCTTCCGCGCGCAGCCCCCCGCGATCGCCGTCGGTCTTGCCGAACACGCCGGCGAGCGGAAGGTTCTCCGCGTGGAATGGTCCGAGCGACCATGGAGCGCAGTAGTCGCCGGCGTGCAGCACGAGATCCACTCCCGCTGCCCGGAAGCGGCGCGCGAGCTCCGCGATCACGGGAAGACGATCGTGCGAGTCCGCGAGAACGCCCACGCGCATCAGGCGTCCCTCCATTCGATTTCCGTCACCTCGCGCGCCACGATGTCCTCGTAGCTCTCGCGCTCGGTGATGACGGCGAAGCGGCCGTCGTCCACCAGCACCTCCGCGGGTCGTGGTCTGGAGTTGTACGTGGATGCCATCGAATAGCCGTACGCGCCGCTCGACTGGACAACCATGAGATCGCCGGGCCTGACGTCATCCACCTCGCGGCCAAGGGCGAAGAAGTCTCCGCTCTCGCAGACCGGACCGACCACATCCGCCACGACACGCGCACCGTCCGGGCGCACCGCCGAGATCGCGTGGTAGGCGTTGTAGTGCGACGGCCTGAGGAGGTCGTTCATCCCCGCGTCGGTGATGATGTACTCGGTGTCGCCACTCCGCTTGCGATAGAGCACGCGCGTGAGAAGCACTCCGGCGTTCCCCACCAGGAAGCGTCCCGGCTCCACGATCAGCCTGAGGCCTGACGCCGCAACCGGCGGTATCACGGCTTCCGCGAAGGCCTCGACGTCCATGGGCGCTTCGCTCTCGTACGTCACGGCGAGCCCTCCACCGATGTCGAGGTATCGCACGTCCTTCGCGGCACCACCGGCGTGAAGGGCGTCGAGCAGCTCGAGCAGCTTGCGCATCCCATCCCGGTACGGATCGAGTCGCGACACCTGTGAGCCGATGTGCATATCGAGCCCCGCCAGACGTATATGCGGGAGCGACTCCGCGAGCCGGGCCACCTCGAGCGCTCTGGTGTACGGGATACCGAACTTGTGCCCGCGCTCGCCGGTTCGCGTGTAGCGGTGCGGCGTGTCCACCATCACTTCGGGATTCACGCGCAGGGCGACCGGCGCCACGACTCCCTTCTCCGACGCGACGCGCTCGAGAAGCCGGAGCTCGCCCTCGGATTCCACGTTCACCAGGAGCACGCCCGCGTCCAGCGCCTCGGCGAGCTCGCGCTCGGTCTTCCCCACTCCGCTGAAGACGATGTCCGAGCCGCTGAAGCCGGCGGCGAGCGAACGGTATAGCTCTCCCCCGGACACTATGTCCACCCCCGCGCCCAGCGAGCGAAGGAGGGTGAGGATCCCGCGCGCCGAGTTGGCCTTGGCGCTGTAGTGAATGCGGTGCGGCACCGGCGCCAGCGCGCGCGCGAGGCGGCCATACTGCTCGCGGATCAGCGGGGCGCTGTACACGTAGGCGGGCGTCCCTACCGAGCGTGCGATGCTATCGAGAGAGACGCCATCGCACGAGAGCTCGCCGTCGGTTCGCGCGAAGCCCGCGCTCAATACGCTCTCGCCCATAGCGCCTCTTCGAGAACGGGTCTTCCGCACCGCAAACACTTCGTGGGCTTCTCGGCCGAGCGGAACTCCTCGCTCGGGAGAACGCGGATCGTGGCTTTCGTCTCCTCCTTGATGGTTGCC
>DATCXR010000090.1:0-23056 GCA_036565685.1 Gemmatimonadaceae bacterium | reverse complement strand
GCAGGCGACCCCCAACGAGCCGTGTCCGAGCTGGTGCGCGTCACCAAGCCGATGGGGAGCATCGTCCTCTTGCAGCCGAGCTGGACCTCCGAGATTCCCTCCGACTCGCGCGACCTCATCGTGGAGCGGCTCGGGCTTCAGCCCTTCCTCCTCGTGCGCTGGAAGCAGATGCTCCGCGACGCCGGCGTGGTGGAGCTGCAGGTCCAGGACTGGACGTCGGGCTCGCCAGGGGGCCGCGGATCATCCGGCTCGGAGGCGAACGGGGAGACGCCCAGATTCAATCTGCGCCAGAAGGCGCAGATCATCGGGCGCGCCTGGCGCCGCTGGGGCTTCGGCGCCGCGCGAGGCGCGGTGGAGCGCGAGACGACGCTCATCCGGGAGCTCTCGCGCGAGCGAACGATCGGCCTTCAGCTCATCAAGGGCGTAAAGTGGCCGCACGAGAAGGAAAGCTGAATGGCTGCCGGCTGTACGGCGTAGCGTTGCTCGTGCGAGGCAACGGAGGCGGAGCCCCCGGCATCCCGGCGGGTGTGAATGTCCTCCGCTTCCGCGACATCGGAGCTCTCGTGGAGCAGGCGCCCTTCAGCCACGCTGCGAGCGTCCAGTGCGATCTCGGCTACCACCGTAGTGTGATCGATCGCGTTTTCCGCGATGCCGCCGTCCTCCCCGCGCCCTGCGGAACCCTCTTTCGTGGCACGGAGCACGTGCGCCGGTGGCTGGAGCAGAACTACATCGCGCTCAACGAGGGGATTCACTTCGTGGCGGGCCGCTGCGAGGCGCGCGTCCATGTTTCCCTGCGCGCGGCTGAGGAGTCGCTCTCCGAGGACGATGCGGGGACCGCGGAGCTGACGGCGGCCGAGTGTTTGAGGCTCCTCCGCGGCGACGCGGTGGCCGCCGTCTCGCTGCCGCTGCACGTCCATTCGACTATACTGAGCGGCGCGTTCCTCGTGGAGCAGGCTCGCTGGGCGGAGTTCGCCGAGCAGGTGCGCGCTCAGGCGCTCCGGTGCCCGGAGCTCCTCTTCGCCAAGACCGGTCCCTGGCCACCGTACGATTTCGTCCGCATGGACTTCGGCTCCTGAATCATGTTCTGTCCCGATTGCGGCACCTGGAACCGGAGTGCCGGCGTCACCTGCACCCGCTGCGCGTCAGAGCTCCCCGAGCTGAGCGATGCGCCGCGCGAGCGCCCCGACGAAGAGATCGACCAGCTCCGGCGCAGCGCGGGGTGGCACTATCGCGTCTACCGCCGACTCGCCACGGGCGGGATGGCCAGCGTGTACGCGGCTCGTCACGCGCGGCTCGGCCGGCCGGTGGTGATGAAAGTCCTCCTCCCGCACCTCGCGCGCGACGCCGAGATGCGCGAGCGCTTCCGCCGCGAGGCCGAAGCAGCGGCGCAGCTCGTACATCCGTACATCTGCCCGATCCTCGACTACGGGGAGCTGGAGTCCACGGTCTACCTCGTGATGCCGTACATGTCCGGCGGATCGCTGGCCGACATGATAGTGAAGGGTGGAACGGTGGCGCCCGAGTTGGCGTGTGCCATCTCCGCACAGATCGCGGTCGCGCTCGACCACGCGCACCGGCACGGAGTGGTGCACCGCGATGTGAAGCCCGACAACATCCTCTTCGACGAAGATGGCAACGCGCTCATCACCGACTTCGGAATAGCGACGGCGCGCTTCCACAACCGGCTCACGGCCACGGGCCGCGCGATGGGGACGCCGCACTACATGTCGCCAGAGCAGGCGATGGGGAAGCTGGTGGACGGCCGCAGCGACATCTACGCGCTGGGAGTGATGTTGTACGAGATGCTGGTGGGCTTCCCTCCGTTCGACGGCGCCGACTCGTACTCGATCGGCTACAAGCACGTGCACGAGACGGCTGCCTCGCCGGACGTGGTGGATTCGCGCACGCCCCCGGCGCTCGCGGCGATAACGATGAAGTGCCTGCAGAAGAACCCCGCTGAGCGCTACCAGCGGGGCAACGATCTGGCCGACGCGGTGATAGATTTTCTCTCTCCGGCGCACGGCCCCGACGAGCATCGCGCCGCGCGCATCGCCCGCCGACTCGGCATCACCCCCACGTCATCATGAAGCTCACCCACGAGATCATTGCGGTACATACGAAGCACGCCTTCACGATAGCCCGAGGCGGCGCCAGCGAGTGGCGCCTCGTCACGGTACGAGTCACGGACAGCGACGGATGCTGGGGGTGGGGCGAGGCGGCGCCGAGCCGCTTCTACGGTGAGACCGCGGACACGGTATCGGCCATCCTCGCTCAGCTCGCACCCGTGCTCGAGCGCTCGGACCCGTGGTCGCTGGAGACGGTGGAGGCGGAGCTCGCGCGCGTGGTTCGCTTCAACGGCGCCGCGCGGAGCGCGGTCAGCGCGGCGCTCCACGATCTCGCAGCCAGGCGGCTCGGAGTGCCGCTGTACAAGATGTGGGGGCTCGATCCCGCGAGCGCGCCGCTCTCGAGCTTCACGATCGGGATCGGGAGTGAAGCCGAGCTGCGACAGAAGGTGAAGGAGGCGGAAGGGTATCCCATCCTCAAGGTGAAGCTCGGCACCGATCACGACGAGGACATAGTACGCGTGATCCGTGAGGCGGCGCCGGAGAAGACGCTACGCGTCGATGCCAACGCTGCCTGGACGCCCAAGACGGCTGTGCAGACCATCGAGCGGCTCGTGGACTATGGCATCGAGTTCGTGGAGCAGCCGCTCCCGCCGCACGACGTGAACGGCCTGCGATTCGTGCGCGAGCACTCGCCGCTCCCGATCATCGCCGACGAGTCGTGTCTCATCGCGAGCGACATCCCGCGCCTCGAGGGCGCGGTGGACGGGATCAACATCAAGCTCTCCAAGTGCGGTGGCTTGCGCGAGGCGCAGCGGATGGTGGCTACCGCGCGCGCACACGGGATGCTCGTGATGATGGGGTGCATGATCGAGACGAGCCTGGGGATCAGCGCCGCTGCGCACCTCTCGCCGCTCCTCGACTACGCCGACCTCGATGGCGCGGCGCTCCTGGCCGACGATCCTTACAGGGGCGCGAGCATCGAGGGAGGAAAGATCTCGATCCCGACCGGGCCGGGACTGGGCGTAGAGAAGGCATGAGCGCGGAGCGACTCGTAGAGGTCGCGCTTCCGCTCCCGCTCCACCGAACCTTCACCTACTCGGTCGAGGAGGAGCCGGCGAATCCGCTCCTGCCCGGCTCCCGCGTAGTCGTCCCGCTGCGCCGTGGGAAGGCGATCGGGATCTGCCTCGGTCCGAGCGACGGCGAGGGCGTGAAGTCGCCGCGTCCCGTCATCGACGTTCCGGACCCCGCGCCGGCGTTGGGGGAGCCGATGCTCGCGCTCTGCCGCTGGATCGCCGACTACTACGTGGTGCCTATAGGGCTCGTGGTGCGCTGCGTGCTGCCGGCGCTCCTCACCGGGGTGGCCGCACCGAGACCCACACCGAAGACCCGGCGCGTGGCGGTGCTGGCGATGGAGCTTCCGTCGCTTCAGGAGCGCGACAAGCTCTTCGCCCGTGCGAAGCGCCAGCGGGAGCTGTACGAGGTGGTCGAGGGCCTCGGCGGGCGCTGCGATGTGGGGCATCTCGTGGAGCAGCTGGGATTCTCCAACGACGTCATACGCAAGCTCGCGGCACGCGGCGCGATTCGCGTGGATCACGAAGTCGTGGCGCGCGATCCATTCGCTTCGCGCCCCGCTGCCAGGCCGGACACGCACGAGCCCACTGCCGCGCAGCGCGCCGCGATAAGCGCGCTCGAGGCAGGGAAGGGCGGCGACGTCTTCCTCCTCCACGGCGTGACGGGAAGCGGGAAGACGATGGTGTACATCGAGCTACTGCGCGAGGTGGTGGATCGGCGCAGTCAGACGGCGATCGTGCTCGTCCCCGAGATCGCGCTCACTCCGCAGACGGTGGACCGCTTCCGTGCCGTGTTCGGCGACCGTGTCGCGGTGCTCCACTCCGCATTGAGCGACGGCGAGCGCTACGACGCATGGCTCGCGCTCCAGCGCGGAGAGAAGCGGATCGCGGTAGGCGCGCGCTCCGCCGTGTTCGCGCCGCTCCGCGACCTGGGGGCGATAATCGTGGACGAGGAGCACGAGGGGAGCTACAAGAACGGCGAGACTCCGCGCTACCACGCCCGCGAAGTCGCGGTAGTGCGAGCGCAGCATGAAGGGGCCGTCGTGGTACTCGGCAGCGCCACGCCGAGCCTCGAGAGCTGGCACAACGCGCAATCGGGGAAGTTCACGCTCCTCTCGCTCCCTGGGCGCGTCGGCGAGGGGCGGCTTCCGTCGGTGGAAGTGGTGGATCTGAGAGCGCTCGACCGGCGCTCGCGCGCTGGAATGGGCGAGGGCGAGGAGCGCGCGGCGCACCTCGCCTTCAGGCGCGTCTTCAGCGAGCCGCTCGAGGCCGCGCTCGGCGAGCGGCTCCAGCGCGGTGAGCAGACCATCCTGCTGCTGAACCGCCGCGGCTACGCCTCCTTCGTGCAGTGCGAGGAGTGCGGTGACGTGAAGAACTGTCCCAACTGCAGCATCAGTCTCACCTATCACACGAGCCCGGAGCGGCTCGTGTGCCACTACTGCCTGCACGAGGAGCCCGCGGCGCACGTGTGCACGCGGTGCGGCGGCCGCACGGTGCGACAGCGCGGGCTGGGAACCCAGCAGGTGGAACGCCTGCTCTCCGAGCGCTATCCGTACGCGCGCATCGCGCGAATGGACGTGGACACCACCAGCGGGAAGTGGGCTCACGCCGAGATTCTGGATCGCGTGGCGGGCGGCGAGGTGGAGATCCTTCTCGGCACGCAGATGATCGCCAAGGGGCTCGATTTCCCCAACGTGACGCTGGTGGGAGTGATAGACGCAGACGTCGGGATCAACATGCCGGACTTCCGCGCGTCGGAGCGGAGCTTCCAGCTCCTGAGTCAGGTTGCCGGCCGCGCTGGCCGTGGTCCGAAGGGCGGGGAAGTCTTCATCCAGACGCGCGTCCCCGACCACCACGCCGTGCGTTGTGCCCTCACGCACGACTACCACTCGTTCGTCGCCATCGAGCTCCCCTCGCGCGACGAGCCGCCGTACCCGCCGGTGATCCGCCTCGCGAACGTGATCTTCAGCGGTACCGCCGAGGGCCCGACGGTGGACCTCGCCATCGCCGCCGCCGACTGGCTGCGCGAGCTCCTCGCCACGCAGGGAATCGAAGACGTCTGGGTGGTGGGCCCGGCCCCCTGCCCGATCGACCGGATCAAGCGCCGTTGGCGCTGGCACCTCTTCCTGAAATCCCATCGCCCCACCCCCCTCGTCCGCGTCGCCCGCTACTTCATGGAACGCTTCCCCGTCCCCGCGTCGCACGATTTGAGGGTGGCGTTGGATAGGGACCCGGTTTCGGTGCTTTAGGGCGGGATCACGGACAGAGAGAGAGGGGGAAGAAAACAGGAAACAGGACACGGGAAACAGGTACCAGCTCGTGGCGATACAGCCCTCTACCCCGAGGCTGTTGCCTGCTTCCCGCTTCCTGCTTCCTGCTTCCTGTTTCCTGTTTCCTGTTTCCTGTTTCCTGCAACCTCCAGTTCCCCTCCCTCCACGTCCCGCCTACCTTTCACTCGTGACCGCATTCTCGCATCCCGACTTCACGGCGGCCCGGTTCGATGGGGCGCCTGATGCACGCTTCGTCGTGGCGCCGGCCGACGGCGTGCTTCCCGAAGGGTTCTTCTCCACCACCAATCTTCCCACCTATGTGCATGTCGGTGGGGAGTGGAGACTGCCGCGCGAGCCGCGCATGGATGGAGCGCTGGTGCTCGACGACGACGGCGAGCTGTGGGTGAGGGAGATGCGGCGCGTGAAGCAGGGCGATCGCGTCGCGTTAGGCTTCGCCGAGGATGGGTCGGAAGGAATCTACGTGTATGCCGACGCCTTCCTCGGTGACGAGAGCGAGGGCGAGTTCAAGTTCATGGGGAGCGAGGTCTCGCGCGAGAAGCCCATCGACTACGGACAGATGGCCCGGCTTCTGATCGAGGAGCGCGAGCGAGGCGGGTACATCATCTGGGTGACGGGGCCAGCGCTCGTCCACTCGCGCGCGCGCTCGGATATGACCTGGTTCGTTGACAACGGCTTCGTGCACGCGTTGCTCGCGGGGAACGCGGTGGCCGTGCACGACATCGAGGCATCGATCTTCGGCACCACGCTGGGCATGACGGGGGCGGGGAAGTCCACGGCCGGCGGCCACGGCAAGCACATGCGCGCGATCAACCAGGTGAGGGCCGCCGGGTCGATAGCCGCGGCGGTGGAGCAGGGGATCATCACCGATGGCATCATGCACGCGCTCGTGACTCACGACATCCCCTTTGTCCTCTGCGGTTCGATCCGCGACGACGGACCACTGCCAGACGTGGTAGCCGACTCGATCGAGGCGCAGGACGCGATGAAGGTGCACACCACGAAGGCCACGATGAGTCTTCTCATCGCTACCGCTCTGCACGCGATCGCCGTGGGAAACATGCTCCCTGCTTTCGTCGAGGAGGCGGATGGCTCGCTGCGCGAGCTTCCCACGATCTGCGTGGACTCTTCGGAGTTCGTGGTGAGCAAGCTGAAGGATCGCGGCACCCACCAGGCGTTCGGCGTGGTGACAAACGCGCAGGACTTCATGCAGATCCTGAGGCTGTACGTCGAGCGCGAGCTGACGACTCGCGGTGCGAGCTCGTCGTCGCGCACCCCCGCAGCGGCGTTGTGAACATCGAGGGGCGCGAGCGTTTCTTCCGCGCGATCGCAGAGCGCATAGACGTGGATCGCGTCGAGGAAGTGCACGTCTTTCCGGCCATTCGTCAGGGCGGCCGCGAGAGTGGTGTAGCCGTCGTCACGCTGCGACGGGAGGCGCAGGAGAGCGAAATCGGGGAGCAGGCTGCGATCGCCGCCGCACAGCATGACGCTGACGTCGAGAATATCGGTGACGTCGCGAGTATCGATGAAGTCGAGAACGTCCATGATGACGACAGCGTCCATGATGTCGACAGCGTGGATGACGTCGAGAGCGCCGATGACGTCGAGAGCGCCGGTGGTGTGGACGGCCCGGATGGCGCGGAGCTCGTCGAAGACGTCGACGACCTCCTGAGCGCTTCGGCCGAAACGGTGGAGGCGCCTCCCCCCGCGCGGCCGCGCCGCTTCACCGTGCTCCGCGCGCACTACCGGCTCCAGCTCAAGGGCCCCGATCGCGGCAAGTGGGAGGTCGGCGTCGTGGAAGAGGCCGACGCTCCGGCTGCGACGGTGGATGAGGTGGTGCGCGGTGTCCACGAGCGCGCCGGCGGGTGGAGCGTGGAAGGGCCCGAGCACCTGACGGGCGATGAATTCCGCGCGGCGCTCGTGGAGGAGCCGTGGAGCGCGACGCGGTAATCGACGAGTTCCGCGTGTATCTGCGCGAGCACAACCTTCCGGTGACGCCCCAACGGCTGGCGGTCGCGGAGGTGCTGCTCCTGCGCGACCGACACTTCAGCGCCGATGAGATCGAGCAGGTGCTGCGCGCTCAGGGGATCAGCGTGGGTACGGCTACCGTGTATCGGACGCTCGAGGTGCTCGTGCGCAGTGGTCTGGTCGTGGAGCGCGACTTCGGCGAGGGGTTCAAGCGCTTCGAGAGCGCGCGTGGGATGCCACAGCACGAGCACCTGCTCTGCACGGTGTGCGGACGCGTGGTGGAGTTCCAGGACGACCGCCTCGACCGCATGTCCACCCTCCTCGCCGAGGCGCACGGCTTCGTCACCCGGAGCCACCGTCTCGTGATCTACGGCGTCTGCTCCGAGTGTCAGAGGACGGGGTCCGGTCTGGAATCGGAACGGCGGGGTCAGACCTGACCCGGCCCTCGATCGTCAGTGAAGTATGCTCCGGCGATCGCGGCTCCTCCTCACGATCTTCCTCGCCATCTACGGCGCGGCATGCCTGGCCCACCCTGAATCGGGTGGGCTCCTCGACGCGGTGGACCTCGCCATCCACGAGTCCGGGCACCTCGTCTTCGGACCGGTCGGCGAATTCGTGGGTTTCGCGGGCGGGACGCTCGCGCAGCTCATCATGCCTGCCGTTTTCGCGTTCTACTTCTGGCGCCAGGGTGACCGTCACGCAGCAACGGTCCCCGCCTGGTGGCTCGCGCAGAACCTCTGGAACATCTCCGTCTACGCGGCCGACGCTCGCGCCCAGACCCTCCCGCTCGTGGGCGGCGGAGAGCACGACTGGGCGTACATGCTCGGCCGCCTCGGGTGGCTCCAGCTCGACACGCGGATCTCACGCCTGATCTGGTTCGTGGGCGTGGTCGTCTATCTGGCGAGCGTGGTCCAGGGTGTGCGCTACGCGCGTACCGCGCCGGAGGGATCGACTATGGCCTCCGGGGAGGCGGCATGAGCGGATCTCCCTCCTCTGCTCCCGGGAGTTTACCAGCCACCGCCTCATCCAGCGCCGCGCCGTCGTCCGCCGCCTTCGCGCACCCGCAGTCGGCATAGCGGCACATCACGGCCGAGTGGATGTCGCGCGCATCCTCGAGAACTGTATCGCTGAGGTCGAGGTCCGGCGGCGTGATGATGAACGGCCACACCTGATCGCCCCCAGCGCTCCCGTGCGCTCCGACCTGGTCATCGAAGGACACTATCTCGTAGCCATCGTAGGCACCGAAGAGCACGAGGTCACCCGCGTTGGGCTGGTCTACCAGATCGCGCACGGCGCGGATGACGTACGGCGCCGTCCCGTATGGCTCGAGAGGATTCTGGCCGTCGAGCACGCGCAGTCCCTCCTGCTGGATGACCGCGGTCCCCCCGCGGCTGCGCAGATGCACGGCGCCGTCGAGCCGTGTCGCCACCAGGCCGATCCCCGGATGTCCGAGCAACGCGTCGTACAGCGCGGCGCTCTGTGCGTCGCGCATGATGTCGTCGAGCCCCAGCTGCTCCGGGCGTTGCGCGAAGTAGATGAGCGCGAGGCAGGAGCTGTACGTGACCACCACGTCGTGCGTCTGATCGACGAAGTACTTCTCCGGGAAGATGATCTCGCGCAGGCCATAGCGGCTCCGCACCCAGTCGCGCGTGTGCCGGAGCAGTCGCCGCAGCCGGCGGTGCCGCCTGTCCGAGACGTGCGTCACCGTCTCCACGATCTGCGCGCTCACATCGGAGTACTCGCTGTCCTCCGCGGAGCTGTCGAGCACCTCCGGCTCGGCGCCCGCGATGGCGGCGTCGCGCAGGAGCCGACGCACCGTGGCACCCAGCGATTCGCCGAAGCGCACGCGATAGCTCGCGGCGGGAGTCATCCCGTGGTCCGAGAGGATCACCAGGTCGTAGCCGCGCGCATTCGTCGAGCGGATCATGCGCTCGATCTCGGCGATGCGCGCGTCGGTGCGTTTGAGATCGCTCAGCGCCTGTCGGCTCGACGGTCCGAAGTGGTGTGCCAGCTCGTCGTACTGCATGTACGTGCTGTAGATGATCGGGACGCCGAGGTAGACGTCGAGCGTGATGGCTATCGTCTGAAGCTCGCGCACGATGACGTTGCTCAGGATCCGCACGAAGGGAAAGATCCCCTCGGCGTGCGTGGCCTGTCCGCGTACCTGCGCCACCGCGCGCTCCCACTCCTCGCGGAGCCACTCCCACACCGACTGAAACACCATTCGGGCCACGCGCACCGGGTGCAGCAGGATGAGGAGTGCCATGCGCGTCCCGCCCAGCCGCCGGTAGATCGACGTGCGGTCGCGCGTCGCTACGGTGAAGGCCACCGTCTGGGCATCGCCGTCGAGCAGGTTGACGTAGCTCGACCCGCCGGCGAGCGCCCCCGGCACGTGGATGCGATCGCGGATATATTGAACCCCGTGCGGCGCGTTACAGGTGATGACGCGTCGCGCTTCCTTGTCGTAGAAGCGGAACGCGGGAATCCCGGCGTTCTCTCCGTGAAAGATCCCCGCCTGGCAGTAGGGCGTGGCCGACGGAAGTCCGCTGAACCATCTTCGGATGTGGAACTTCCGCTCGCGCAGGAGACGTTGGAGGGTCGGGCAGTAGCCGAGTCTCAGGGCGCGACGCAGGTCCGCATAGGCCAGCGCGTCGATCTGCAGCGCAACGAGTCCGCGCCTGCCGTCACGGTGCCGGCGTTCGCGACGGAAGGCGTGATACTTGACGGCGTAGTACCACCGGAGGAGCGGCCCCATGCGCGGTTGGGCGCGCCGCTCTGCCGAAGGAGAAGGTATGGAAGGCACCGCAACATTGGGATTACTGATCGCGTTCTCCGCGGGCCTGTTGAGCTTTCTCTCGCCCTGTGTGCTGCCGCTCATTCCAAGCTACGTGACTTTCATTACGGGGATGAGCCTCGAGGAAGTGCAGAGCTCGCGTCGCACCGCACTGATCCACTCCCTCCTCTTCATCGTCGGCTTCACCATAATCTTCCTCGCCTTCGGTGCCACTGCCAGCGTGCTCGGCCGTGTGCTCATCGCCGCCCGCGGATGGATAACGCGGATCGGAGGCGTACTGATCATCATATTCGGCCTCTACCTCCTCGGCGCGTTCAACATACGCGCCTTCGCCCAGGAGCGCCGGGTTCACTTCGCCAACAAGCCGGTGGGTTACCTGGGAACGGTGCTCGTGGGCGTGGCCTTCGGCGCTGGATGGACGCCGTGCATAGGCCCCATCCTCGGATCTATCCTGATCTACACCTCCAGCACCGCGGATCTTGGCCGCGGTCTGGTACTACTGGCGATGTACTCACTCGGCCTCGCGGTTCCCTTCGTCGTGGCCGCGCTGGCGATAGATCACTTTCTCGCCGCCTTCGCCCGCTTCCGCTCGGCGATGATCTGGGTGAACCGGATCGGAGGCGTGCTGCTCATCGCCATCGGCCTCCTCCTGGTCACCAACTACTTCACGCTCCTCGCGTCGTACCTTCAGGTGCTCACGCCCGAGGCGCTACGCAGCAGGATCTGAGGGCGAACCCGCATCGCCAACGCGCCGGCCGGCGAGCCAGCCGCGGATCAGCGACGGGAGCTGGAGCGCACTGATCGGCTTGGTCAGCACATCGAGGCAACCCGCCTCGATGCACCGCTCGCGCGTCTCGGGATTGTCGTGACCGGTGAGCGCCACCGCCACCGGCGGGAGGTTGTCCGTGCGCGAGAGCTCACCCAGAACGTCCAGACCATCCTCGCGACCCAGAGAGAGGTCGAGCAGAATGATATCGGGATGCTCCGCGCTCGCGACGTCCACGGCCTGCCGCACGTTGAACGCGGCGCTCACCCGGTGGCCGGTCTCCTCGAGGAGGAGCCGCAGCGCGTCGACCACCAGCGCGCTGTCCTCGACCAGCAATACATGCACATCCATCGCGACGGTCTTCAGGAGGCCGATCGCACGGGGATGGTGAAATAGAACCTGCTTCCTACGCCCACCGTGCTCTCGAGCCAGATGCGACCGCCGTGCAGCTCGACGAACTTGTGCGCGATCGCCAGGCCGAGTCCCGTACCGTGGTGGCTGCGCGAATTGGAGGCATCGACCTGCGCGAACTCGCGGAAGACGAGGTCGAAGTGTTCCGGCGCGATACCGATGCCCGTGTCGCCCACCTCGATCTGAATCGCGGTACCGTGCTCCGTGTCAGGCGCCATCCGTGCGGCAATCCAGACGCGTCCCCCGGGCGGCGTGAAGTCGATCGCGTTGCCGAGGAGGTTGGCGAGGACGTGCGCGATCTTGTCGCGGTCCGCGGCCACCGGTGGCAGCCCCGGCTCGATGTCCACCGAGAGCGAGTGCTCCTTCTTCGCGATGAGCGACTCGCTCATGGCACACACCTGCTCGATGACGGACTCGATGGAGATCTCGGAGCGGCTCAGCGACAGCTGGTTGGCCTCGCCACGCGCGTACGTGAGAATCTCGTTGACCATTCCGAGGAGCTGTCGCCCTCCGCTGATGATACCCGAGATACTCTCGGCCTGTCGCTCGTCCAGCGCTCCCAGTATCCCGTCGCGCAGGATCTCCGCGTGCGTGATGATAGCCGTGAGAGGCGTGCGGAGATCGTGCGAGATGTTGGAGAGGAACTGAGTCTTGAGAGCATCCTGATTGCGAAGCTCGGCGATGGTACGCGCGAGCTGGAGGTTCTGCTCCTGGAGCGCGTCCATGCGTTGCTCCAGCGACATCTCGTCGGTCAGTGTACGGGGCATGTCTGTTATAGTAGCTCCCGACCGACCAAGTGCCAACGCGGGGCATCGGCAGAGCCAGCCGGTGTGATTCAGGTCACGCGCAGGGGTGGATGGTCGTCCTAGCGCAGAACCATCGCCGGGCAGAGTGTATTACAGGTCGTGCCCAGCACGGGCAGGCGAATGGTCCGGGGTGGCATGTGGATTGCTTTTCCAACCGCCTACGGACTCGGCCCTGCTGGGCCGGCCGACTCGTGCCGTTATATCGTAATCCGTAGTTGTACACCACTGAGCCGGCTCGAGACCAATCTCTGGAGATTCCGATATGTCCAGCCCTTATCGTGCGTTAGCTCCGCTGGCGCTTTCACTCGCCCTGGTGGTCGGCGCCTGTTCCGACCGCAACAACGACAACTCGATGGCGCAGGACAGCAGCCTCTCCCGCGACCTCGCATTGGCCAACGCCGACAGCTCGGCTTCGCCGCAGCTCTCGGATGTTCCGTCGAACGCGCCTGAGAGCACCCAGCCGGCCGCGAGTGCGCCCGCGCCCAAGCCGGCCGCGCCGAGGCCACGCACGACGACCACCAGGCCGCGCAGCACTCCGACCACTACCACTACGCCATCCGGTAACACCGCGCAGACGAGCGCGGCGGGGAGCGAGGCGGCGCTGGCCAGCGTACCAGCCGGCAGCGAGATCAGTATGACCTCGAACGATCGCGTCTGCACCAACACCAACAAGGCCGGCGATCGCTTCACGGCCACTGTCGCCAACTCGGTGACCGGGACGAACGGTGCGGTGATCCCGGCCGGCGCGAAGGCGGTGATCCAGATCGCCGATATGAAGCGGAGCGAGAACGCCACCGACAACATCCAGATGGTGTTCAACGTCCTGAGTCTCTCCTGGAACGGTAAGACCTACCCGGTGAACGCCGCTATCGAGCACGTGGATGTGGAGAAGGTCCGCAACTCCAGCACCGGTAACGACGCCAAGAAGGTGGTTGGCGGCGCCGTGGTCGGCGCGATCCTCGGCCAGGTGATCGGCAAGAACACCAAGTCCACCGTGATCGGCGCCGCCACCGGTGCCGCCGCCGGTACCGCAGTCGCCATGGGCACGGCGAACTACGAGGGCTGCGTGCCGAGCGGCGGCAATATCCAGATCAAGCTGAACGAGGCGGCGACGATTCAGTAGGACGGGATAAGGAAACAGGAAGCAGGGAACAGGGAACAGGTAACCGCCTCGGGGAGAGAGCTCTCTACGCCGAGGCGGTTACCTGTTTCCTGTTCCCTGTTTCCTGCTTCCTCTTCACTTGCCCTCGCCTCTACCACTCCGATAGTTTCCCCCTCGTCCCCCCATTCACTCCCAATCGCTTCCGCTGTGGCCACCTCATTCGTCGACCCTCGGCTCACCGAGCGTCGTAATCCGCGCACTGCCGCCATTGATCTCGCGACGCCGCTCGAGATAGTGGACATGATCGGCGCTGAAGATCGTACGGTGGCGGAAGCAGTGGCGACGCAGCGCGAGCAGATCGCGCGCGCGGTGGGGCTGGCCGAGGCGGCGTTCCGCGCGGGGGGTCGGCTCCTTTACGTGGGCGCCGGGACGTCGGGACGGCTAGGCGTGCTCGACGCGAGCGAATGCCCGCCAACCTTCGGTACCGATCCGGAGATGGTCCAGGGAATCATCGCCGGCGGGCTGGACGCGCTCGTGCGCTCGCAGGAGGGCGCCGAGGATATCGCGGCCGACGGTGCCGCGCAGATGGATGCGCGCCACGTGGGTGAGCGCGACTTCGTGGTCGGCATTGCCGCGTCGGGCACCACGCCCTACGTGCATGGCGCCCTGGAGCGCGCTGCGAAGCTGGGCGCGCGCACGGCCATCGTGGCCTGCTCGCCGCCGCCGGAAGCGATAGTGAAGCTGGTGGACGTGGCGATCGTGCCGATCACCGGTCCCGAAGCGGTCACCGGCTCGACTCGCATGAAGGCGGGCACCGCCACGAAGCTGGTGCTCAACACCATCACGACCGGTGCGATGATCCGCATCGGGAAGACTTTCGGCAACCTCATGGTGGATCTGCGCGCCATGAGCCAGAAGCTGGTGGATCGCGGCGAGCGCATCATGATGGAGGTTTGCGGCGTGTCGCGGGCGGAGGCGCGCCGGCTGATCGATGCGGCCGGCGGTGCAGTGAAAACGGCGATCGTGATGCAGAAGCTCGGCGTGTCGCGTGAGGAGGCGGAGCGCGAGTTGAGCGAGGCGGGAGGAGTAGTTCGCCGGGTGGTGCCCGAACCGCCGCCGCCGACAGAGTGAGGGAAGGCGCAGCTTCGCGGGAACGGGCGCCGCGGGCCGCCACTGGCGCCGCGATCATCGTGGGTCTCATGTCCGGCACATCGGCCGATGGGATCTCGGCGGCGGTAGCGAGCTTCGACCGCACGGATGGCGGAAGTGTACGTGCACGGCTTCTCGCGTTCCTCTCGCGATCGTATACTCCGCCTGAGCGCGAGCGCCTGCTCCGCGCCATCGAGACGGGTACGCCGGCCGAGTACTGCCGCCTCAATTTCGATCTGGGTAGCTGGCTGGCGGATGCGGCGCTCGCCGTGATGGCCAGGGCGGATCTAGCGCCGGGAGATGTGCGAGCCATCGCCTCGCACGGGCACACCGTGTGGCACGAGCCACCGCACTCCACGTGGCAGTTCGGCGAGGCGGCGGTGATCGCCGAGCGAACCGGCGTGGACGTGGTGAGCGACTTCCGCGTGCGGGACGTGGCGGCGGGAGGGCAGGGCGCTCCGCTGGTTCCCATGGCCGACGCGCTTCTCTTCGCCGCGCCATCGCACTGGCGTGCGCTGCAGAACCTGGGAGGGATCGGGAACGTGAGCATCGTTCCACCATCGCCCGCCGGAACGGACGTGCGCGCCTTCGACACCGGCCCCGGCTGCGCGGTGATCGACGGCGTGACGCGCACTCTGCGCCCCGATCTCCCCTACGATGTGGACGGCGCTCTGGCGCGCGCCGGCACCGTGATCCCGGAGGTGGTGGACGAGCTGCTGCGCGAGCCGTACTTCGTCGCGCCGCCGCCCAAGTCCACGGGGCGCGAGCTGTTCAGCAGCTCCTACATCGCGCGCTTCATCGAGCGCTGCCGAAGCGCGCGACCTGGCGCGTCGGATGAAGACGTGATCACGACCGCCGTCGCGCTCACCGCATCGAGCATTGGCGATGCGCTCCGGCGCTTCGTACGCGAGCCGATAACCGAGGTCGTCGTCTCCGGCGGCGGTGCGCGAAACCCTTCGCTCGTCGAGGCGATAGCCGCCGCGGTGGCACCCGCCACGGTGCGGAGCTTCGACGATCTGTTCTTCGACGGCGAGGCGAAGGAGGCGGTGGCGTTCGCGCTCCTCGGCTGGCTGCATCTCGAGCATCGCGCGGGGAACGTCCCGGTAGCTACCGGGGCGCGCGGCGCGCGGGTGCTCGGCAAGTTGTGTCCGGCATGAACGTCGCCAACCTCGTGATCCCGGCCGTACGGTGGGAGGCCGCGCGTGCGTACGAAGCATCGCGCCCGCTGATCGAGCGCGCGCTGCAGCTCGAGGTGGGCGGATTCGTCCTCCACGGAGGCGACGAAGAGAGTGTGCGACAGCTCACGAAGGAGCTGCGGCGGCGCTCGCGAATCCCGTTGCTCATCGCCGCGGAGATGGAGCGCGGCGCGGGACAGCAGTTCTCCGGCGCAACCGGCCTCCCGCCGGCGGCGGCGATCGCGTCGCTCAACGATCCCGATGCGGTGCGACGGGCGGCGCGGCTCACCGCGCGCGAGGCGCGTACGCTCGGAGTCAACTTCGCCTTCGCGCCAGTGTGCGATCTGGACATCGAGCCGGGCAATCCGGTGACCGGTACCCGCATCCTCGGGAGTGACGCGGAACGGGTGGCATCGCTCGCCGCCACGTGGATAACGGCGTGCCAGGAAGAGGGCGTACTATCCTGCGCGAAGCACTTCCCGGGGCACGGTCGCACGAGGGTCGATCCGCGGCTGGAAGTGCCAGTGGTGAGCGCGTCGCGCCAGGAGCTCGCCGACCAGGACATGCGCCCCTTCCGTGCCGCGATAGACAGTGGGGTGGCGGCCATGATGATGGCGCACGTGGTCTACCCCGCGCTCGATGCGAGCGGTGCGCCGGCAACGCTCTCGCGCGAGATCGTGCAGTGGCTCCTGCGCCAGCAGCTCGGTTTCGATGGGCTCGTCCTCACCGATGCACTCCACAGCCATGCTCTCCTGCCTGCGCGAAGCGAGGCCGACCTGGCAGTCGACGCGCTGAATGCGGGGTGCGATCTCATCCTCGAGCCGTCGGAGCTGGAGCCGATGGTGGAGGCGCTGCGAAGCGCGCGCTCGCAGCACCGGTTGCTCGAGGAGAACGTGCGCAGCTCGCTCCGCCGCCGGCTGAAGTGGGCGCAGTGGGCATCGCCGCCCAACGAGTGGCGCAAGCCCGCGGCCGCGGACGTCGCGTGGGGGCATCGCCTCGCGGACAGCGTGGTGCGCATGGTGCGCGGCGTGCGGCCGCGGCTGTTGCCGCCGCTCGAAGTGCTCGTGATCGACGACGATCCTCCCGCGTCCGAATCTGCCGCCGCGCGCGAGCCCTTCATCCGCGCTCTCCGCGAAGCGGGTTGGGATGCGTGGCGCGCCGAGCTCGCCGGCGCTGGTGGCGAGGGGGCGCCAGCCGGCAAGCAGCCGCGCTCGCGGGTGATCGCGCTCTTCGGCGAGGGACGAAGCGGCGATGGCTCGGGCTACAGCGACGTCACTCGCGATGCCGTGGAGCGCGCGCTCGAGCGCGCGCCTGGAGCGCTCCTCATGCAATTCGGCCATCCGCGGTTGATCCGGGCTCTCCCTCCAGGCTCGCCCATCGCCACGGCGTGGGGCGGGGAGAGCGCGATGCAGCAGGCCGCTGCCCGCTGGCTCACCAGCGACGGCTGATCGTCGCTGGCCGCTCGGGTGCTCGCCCCTCGCATCAGGGCTCGATTCTGTGCCCTTCCGCGAAGTCGTAGAGCGTGAGCCGGCGCAGCCGGTAGTACGACAGCCAATAGCCGCGTAGCGCCTGCACGTAGCTCTGAAGCGCGGAGTCCTTCTCGCTCTGCGCGATGTACAGATCGCTGATCCCGATCTTGCCGATCACGTAGCGGTTCTTCGCCACCTCGAAGCGCTTCGAGCCGACGGTGTCTGCCTTCGCCGAGATCTCGAGGATGCGCGCGGCCTGCGTGAACTCGAGGGCGGCGAAGTGCGCCTCCTGCGCCGCCTGCTGGCGCGACTGCTCGGTCGTGTTCTCCACGCGCCGCTTGTCGGCGCGCGCGGCCTCGACCTCGGCGTGTCGCGCACCCCACTGCACGAGTGGCATCGACACGTTCACGGTGAGCGCCTGCTGGTCGAGGAGCGACTGGTAGGCGTCGTCAAGGAAGGGCGCGGTCTGGTTGAAGCCCGCCATGGCGGTGATGGTGGCTCCGAAGCCGTTGTTCAGCCGCGCCTCGTTGACGCGGCGCTCGGCCTGCAGCTTCTGCAGGTCGAAGCTCGCTATCTGGCTCCGGTTTCGAAGCGCCTCGGCGACGGCGACCGCGGTGTCCACCGCCATCACCGGCACGTCCACCGGTGCGGCGATCGCGAGGTCGCTATCGGCGGGCACCTTCAGCAGGAGACGGAGCGCGGCCATCGCCCGGCTGTAGTCGAGCCGCGCTCCGTCGAGCGAAGTGCGCGCGCGGAGGAGCGCCAGCTCGCTCTGGAGGAGGTCGTTCTCGCCGATCTTGCCTACCTGGTAGCGTCCCTTGGAGAGCGTGTAGAGCGTGTCGTTCACCGCGACGTTGGCGGTCGCGTTCTCCAGCGTGAGCCGGGCAGCGTAGAGATCGAAGAACGCCGTGGCTGTAGCGATGGCCACGTCCTCGCGCGCCTCAAGGTATTGGCGCTCGGCGATCTCGTCGTCCAGCGACTGCTCGCGTCCATCCCAGGCGAGCTGGTTCGGGCGGAAGAGCTCCTGCTGGATTCCGATCTGGAACGGTGTAGACTGCCAGAGCCGCCCGAGCCCACTCCCGTTCTGGTCCACGCGCGTGAGCTCGGAGGAGAGGAAAACGCGGCCACCGGTGAACGGGATCACCTGGTCGAGCTCCAGATTCAGCGACGACGTGGTCTGACTCTGCGTTCGGAACTGCGTCTCGCCTCCGGGCTGGACCACCGGAATGATGGCGCGACTGTATGACGGAAGAGCCCCGCTCAGAGACAGCTGTGGAAGCCTTCGCGCGGAAAACACCCGCTGGCGCCAGTGCGCGGCCTCACGCGCGTTGCGCGCGGCGTTTCCCGCGAGGCCGCGCTCCTGTGCCATGCTTATCGCGTCGCGCAGCGCGAGCGAATCCTGAGCGGAGAGCGGCGCCGGGCGCGCGGCACCGAGGGAGAGAACGAGCGTCGTGAGTAGCGCGAGCGAGGCGCCCCGGTGCACGAAAGGACGGACCATGGCGAGGGGGAGGTGAGGGGAATGGGGCAGGGAGGGAAGTGCAGGGGCTGTAAGAGCATTGCTCCGACACTCATTCGTGACGGAGGCAGGCGACGGGATCCTCCTGCGCCGCGCGCCATGCCGGCACGATACCGAACACCAATCCCACCGCCAGCGATACGCCGAAAGCCACGATCACCGACGGAGTGGACACGATCGAGTGGATCCCGGCGGCACGCTCTATCCCCATGCTGAGCGCGACCCCGACCACTATCCCCGCCACTCCGCCAGTGGTGCTGATCAGCACCGCCTCGGCGAGGAACTGCGCGACGATGTCGCGCCGCGTGGCGCCCACCGCTCGGCGGATACCGATCTCGCGGATTCGCTCGAGCACCGTGGCGAGCATGATGTTCATGATCCCGATCCCGCCGACTATCAGCGAGATCGACGCGATCGCTCCGAGCACGATGTTGAAGATCGTCCGGGTGCGCTGTTCCTGCTTCAGGAGAAGCTCCGGAACTGCCACCTCGAAGTCGATAACCTGGTTGTGACGGCGCTCGAGCATACGCCGCACGATGGAGGCAACGGCGGGCACATGCTCGGAGTCGTGCACGCGGATGATGATGCGGTCGAGCTGGTTCGGGTTCTCACGCTCCTTCCGCTCCTCGTCGTCCTCGCTGTTCGCCTCGTCTGTCGTGGGAATGACGAACGCCTGGCCAGCGGCCTCGATGTCACGCTCGGTGACTCGCGCGCGGTCGCGGAAGCGCGCGAGCATCGTGGAGAGCGGAACGTACACGTCCATGTTCGCGTCGCGGATACCGAGCCGCTGTGCGGTCTGTGCGGAGACCTTCCTGTCTTCGAGGACGCCTACCACGGTGAGCCAGGATCCTCCAACCTTGATCGGCCTGCCGATCGGCTCCTCGGTGGTGAAGAAGCGCGTCTTCACCCCGTAGCCAATGACGCACACCGGCGACGCCAAGGCCACCTGCGCGGGGCTGAACCCCGCGCCCTGCGTCAGCTCCAGGTTGAAGAGTCGGAAGTACGAGGTGTCCACCCCCACCAGTCGGCCGGAGCGCCGGTGTCCCTCGCGCGTTATCCGGGTCTGGAGCACCACCTCGCCGCTCGTAGCCTCGACAGCGGGGATGATGGACCGGACGCTCTCCGCGTCGCGCACACTGAGCCCGGGCGAGAAGCGCTTCTTCTCGCGCTCCGGCTGGTCCGTCGCCTTTCCCTCCTTCTGCTCCACGATCGGTGTGACGACCACGTTGTTGGTCCCGAGCAGCTGCATCTGCGCCAGGATCTCCTGCTCCGCGCCATTGCCGATGGCGAGCATCGCGATCACCGACGCGACGCCGAAAAGAATGCCGAGCGAGGTGAGCGCCGCGCGCAGCTTGTTGTGCGCGACTGCCTGCAGCGCGGTGCGGAGCGTGAACGCAACCTGCGCGGCGATCTCGGTACGGAGCTTATCGATCGCGCGAGCAGGAGCGCGCAACGCGGAGGATTCCACGCGACGCTCGCTCAGCGCTCCGCCCGACGCGAGTCCGCCGGAGGGAGATTCTCCGTCGGTGGCTTCTCGTTCCCCAGTGGAGGATCGAGCAGTACGTGGTCTCCTCTCGAGAGTCCGCGCGCGATGACGATCTGGTTGTCGTTCATCACGCCGGTCTCGACCTCCTGCCGCACGACGCGCGGACCCGAGACCTTGTACACGTAGGGAACGCTGTCCTGGATCACCACCGCCTCGAGCGGCACCGAGAGGACGTCGTGCAGCGTGAGCGTCTCGATGGCGTTCGACGTAGTCATCCCCGGGCGCAGCGTGGTGTCGGCCTGGTCCACCGCCACCTTCACCTCGAAGACCTTGGCATCGTTGTTCGGACGCTGCTCACCGACGTTCGCCACCGAGATCACCTTCCCGGTGAGCTGCTTGGAGGGGTCGGCGTCGAGCGAGATTCTCGTGGTCTGCCCCACCGCCACCTTCCGTACGTCGATCTCGTTCACGTAGGTGACCGACTCCATGTGGGTGAGGTCGGGGAGAGTGGCGACCACGGGGTCCCACGGCGTCACCTGAGATCCGGTCCCCTTCTTCTTCCCGTTCCACTCCTTCACGTATATCACCATCCCGGGCGCCGGCGCGCGGATGGTGAATGCCTCGGTCACATCCTGCACCACCTTCAGCTTGTTGCGCTGCCGTTCGACCTCGGTAGAGACCTCGCTCATCTTAGCGACCGCCTGCCCGGTCTTGGTCTTGTAGTCCACCTTCGCCTGGGCGAGCGCACGTTGTGCCTTTTCGAGATCGATGTCCGCCTGCCTCCGGATTGTGGGCGCCTCGTACGTGGACTGCTCCTTCGCGAGCCGCTTCTCCTCGAGGCCGAGCTCGAGGTTGTGGATGTCCTCGCGCGCCTGCGAGAGATTGAGCGCCGAGTCGAGCTGCGCCTGGGTGTACTGCGCTTCCGCCTTCTGCAGCGCTAGCGAGACCTCGGCCAGCTTGGCGGCGATGGCCGAGCGGTCGAGCTGCGCGACCACGTCACCCTCCTTCACCACCGTGCCCTCTGGGATGATGGACGAGATCTTCATCTGGTAGACCTCGGCCTGCTGCGCATTCGAGGGCCCCTGGATGCGCACGAACTTCTGCGCCTGGAGCTCACCCGAGGTGGTGACGATCACGTTGAAATCGCCGCGCTGGACGCTGACGACGACGTCGCCCGAATGCGCCGGAGTGGCCGGTCCGAGGTACCAGGCGAGGGTGACGCCCACGAGAATGACGGCGCCCAGGATAGCGATCGAGCGTTTGCGCGAGAGATGGATCATTGGCGGGCTCGCGATACGGCGGGTATGAAGCGGAGATCAGGAGCGTCCGCTCCGTGGAGAGGAGCGATTCTGCAGCGCGGCTGTGGTCCCGTCGATAGTGGGACACCCCGTGTGGCTGGGGGGTTGTCGGGGCCGGTTTACCGGGACGGCGCCGACAAACATACGAAATACAGCTCCGCGACGCGAGTCGCCCCTGCTGGAGCCGCCCTAGCGCGACTGGACCTGCGTCTCCGCGCCCTCGGCGGGCGAGCCGTCGTGCATCTCGCGCACCGCCAGCAGGAGGGCCGCGACGAGCACGATCGTCAGGAGCAGCATCGTCCAGATGCGGGAGCCGCTCGCATGGGTGCTCTCGGCGGAGCCCGACTCCCTCGAAGCGCGGGTTCCCTTTCCGCGATCGCGAGGGACGAACTCTCCGTGCGGCTCGGTGGGGGTCTCGGAGCCGGGGAGGCGATAGACCGCGTGCCCCACGTGGTCGCCCTGCTCGGCCACGCTCAGCCCCTCGCCTTCGAAGCGCGCCGCTATCACGGTGATGTTGTCGGGACCACCCTGCTCGTTCGCGCGGTCCACCAGCTCGCGGCATGCATCGGCGAGGTCGGGGATCTGCGTGATCACCTCCGCGATCTCCTCTGTCTTCACGAGTCCCGAGAGGCCATCGGTGCAGAGCACCAGCACGTCGCCGCGGCTGAGCCGCTGGTGCGTCAGGTCGATCTTCACCGAAGGCTCGGGGCCGAGCGCCTGGAGGATGATGTTGCGTCGCTCGCTCCGGTCCGCTTCGTCCTGAGTGAGCTCGCCGGCATCCACGAGGCGCTGCATCAGCGACTGGTCGCGCGTGATCTGCCGCGCTACTCCGTCGCGCACGAGGTAGGCGCGGCTGTCGCCCACCTGCGCCAGGTAGAGGGTGTCTTCGAGGAGGCCGGCCATGGTTGCGGTGGTGCCGAGTCCACGACTCTCGGGGTGCTCCACCGCGTACGCGAAGATGCGCCCGTTGGCGGTTTCGGCGGCGGCCTTTATGGCGGCGGCGAAGTCGTCCGGCCCCCTGCCGCCGGCCCTGACCCAGCGCTCGCGCAGCTCCTCGTGCACGGTATTGACGGCGAGCTCGCTCGCGACCTCACCCGCGGCGGCGCCGCCGAGACCATCTGCCACCATGAAGAGCGCGCCGCGTGGTCCTATCCGGTGCGTGCGCGTGGCCTCGGGCCGGGAGGCGTCGTCATTACCCAGATCCACGATCACGAACGAGTCCTCGTTGTGCTCGCGCGTGCGCCCCACGTCGGTATGACCGAATACGTGGACTATGACGTCCCGATCGGGGGAGTCGGGGACTGGTGCGACTGGGTCGGCGGGGACTTTCACGGGTTGCCGATTCTGGTGGGTGTACGGCTTCCACATGGCGCGAACAGCTCCACGTAGACGCGCAAATATAGGAGATGGTCAAGTGTGCGGGAATGGCGAACGAGCCGCTCTGAGCCGCATGACAGGGCGCGGGCGCTCCGTTACCTTCACGGCCATGCGTCCTCTCCAGTCCGCCATCCTCCTCGTGGCCGTGTGCGCATGCGCGCCGGCACTCCAGACGTCCCCCGCGCAGAGAGCGGCGCCTTCCGATAGTGCGGCTAGCACCGCCCCCAACACGCGAAGCGCGCGCGCCGGAGAGGCAGGAGCCGGGGCAGGGGATGATGCCGCGGGCTTCGACGACGCGTCCGCGTCGTCGAAGCT
>DATCXR010000075.1:0-3355 GCA_036565685.1 Gemmatimonadaceae bacterium | reverse complement strand
AGCGGCACCTACAGCGGTGGCAGCGTGTCCATCCCCGTTACGAGCGTCACGCCAGCCGCCTCGGTGGGAGGACGCGCCACACCGGTTGGAACGGGTACGGAGTTCAACGCCTACGTGGTCGTGAAGAAGTGATCACCGGCTAGACAGAACTGCCTTCCCGCATCGAAGGGACTGGCGGTGAAGGAAAAGGGCGGACCGCAGTGAATGCGGTCCGCCCTTTTTCTCTCCTGCAGTCATCCTCACACGGGAAGCACGGCGAGCGAGCGGTCGTGCCCGCGCCGGAGCGCGATCGCTCGATAGCTCTCGGCGACTCTGGTCGCGAAGCCCTCGGCCGCGTAGCGCCGCTCCACCGCGCGGCGACCCGCGGTACCGAGCCGCCCTCGCAGCTCCGCCGATGCCGCGAGCGCCGTGAGCTTCGCCGCCATCGCTTCCACGTCGTCGTGCGGCACGACGTATCCGGTTACATCTTCTTCGACCACGACCGCGGCATCGCCGGCAGGTGTGGCGACGACCGGGAGCCCGGCCGCCATCGCCTCGAGCACGACGTTGGGGAAACCCTCGTGCTCGGAAGTCAGCGCGTAGATGTGCGCCCCGCGCAGCAGTCGCGGGATGTCCCCGCGGCGGCCGACGAAGCTCACGCCGCCGTCGAGCAGGCCGAGCTGGCGCGCGAGCTCCTCGAGCGAAGCGAGCTCCGGACCATCGCCCACGATCATGCCGCGAACCGGTGCGCCTGTGGAACGGGCCATCGCCATCGCGCGGAGAAAGCGATCGAAGCGCTTCGCGCGCACGAGCGTGCCCACGCCGACCACGGTGACTTCCCCACTACCTCCCCCGACCGGCCGCGAGGCGTCACCATCCGCTTCGCGCTCGAGAGCGGCCGCTTCGTCGAAGGCGGCGAGGTCGATGACGTTGGGGAGCACGTGCACGTCTTCGTCGTCGCGACCGTACTTCACGGCGTTCCGCTTCGCCGCGTACGAGTTGACGAGCAGCGAACCGGGAAGACGAAGGAGCCAGCGACCCCACGACCCGTTGGCGGCGACCTCGTGGACGATGTCGCTACGCGCGGTACCGATGCTCATCGCCCCGTACAACGGAGCCACGAGGCTCACATAGAGGTTCGTGTAGAAGTGCGCCGACTGCACGATGTGCGGGCCGAAGTCGCGCAACGCCGCCGCGAGCGCCACGGTGCGAACGGCGGGATTCGCGTGCCGGCCGATCCAGCGCGGCTCCACGCCGAGCTCGCGCAGCGCGGACTCGTGGTACTCGCCACGGGTGAGCGAGCAGACCACAACTTCCGCCTCCATCGCCAGCAGCGCGCGCACGAGGTAGAGCAGCTGCTTCTCGGCGCCCCCCTGCCCCAGGGTGCCCGCGACGAGCGCCACCCGCGGCGCGCGGGAGGTGGAAGCAGGGACCATCACCCGCCATCCAGCTCCAGGTAGTCCCGGCGCGCGTAGCCGCCGAAGCGATCCGAGGGAGCTGACTCGTGTCCATACAGCGCCGCGAGCATTCGCTCGCGCTGCAGGAATGCCGCGGCCCCCGCCGCCAGGAACCAGAGTCCCTTGGTCTGGAACTCCGATGATATGAATGCGGCCGCGAGCACGAACGAGGTGAGCATCCCCAATCGCCAGAGCGCCCAGCTGCGCTGCCTGTAGCCCACCGCGGCGAAGGAGAAGATGAAGATGATGAGCAGGACGATCCCCGGGACTCCGTTCTCCACCAGCGTCTTCAGCCAGCCGGAGTGGGCGGCCTTCTCCTGGCCGCGGCCGTAGGTGAGCCCGTAATGACGGCCGAAGTTGGACCACGCAGTGGGGAAGCCGCCCGTACCCACGCCGAGCGGGTGCTCCTGGAAGATGTACCAGCCGCCGATCGCGAGATCGGAGCGTCCGCTCGTGCGGCTGCCCAGCGAGTAGGCGCCCGCGAGGGAGTGATCGGTGCTCACGAGCTTCGTGATGCGGTGCATCGTTCGTTCCTGCAGGTCGCTGAAGTGCGACAGCACCGCCAGCGCGAGCATCACCGCCGCAGCGATCGCCACCGTTCGCTGGCGCATCCCGCGCATCCCGATCATGAGCGAGACGAAGCAGATGGTCCCGATCACCAGCGTGCCGCGGCTCCCGCTCAGGAAGATCCACATCAGATTCACGGCCGCGAGCGCGAGCAGCGTGGACTGTCCTCGCCTGAGCTCCGCCGCGGCGGGGAAGCCGAGCACGATCGCGATCATCGCGCTCAGGGGAGATGCCGCCCAGGCGTTCTCGTTGATGACCGGCAGGTTCACTCGCTGCATGTTGAACATCAGCCCGCCCAGCGCGCCCACCAGACCCGTGTTGAAGGCGATCCAGAACCACATGCGACGCTCGAAGCCCGCCCTCACGAAGTAGATCAGCATCCCGAACGCCGAGACGATGCTGAGCACGTTCTGCGTGCCGTTGGTGAAGTCCGGGCTGATGAGCACCTCTATGCCCAGCAGCGCCGCGAACGCCATGAGAGCGACGGAGTGCGGGTCCCTCAGGCGCGCGAGGAAGGGCGAGTAGAGCACGATCATCAACACGAGCCAGTAGTTGAGCGTGTTCCACCGCAACAGCCCGCCCGTGAACAGGTAGACGCGCGACGGCGCATCGAGCACGCAGAGCATCGCGATCCCGAACAACCCTACGGCCGGGAAGCGAAGCCCGCTGATCACCGCCGCGAAACCGATCAACGTGAGGATGAGGAGCGATCTCTGGAAACCGAGCACCGGGCTCACCGCCCAGGCGAGCACGATGAGCGCCGCCATGGCCGGTCCCCACACCACGCGCGCCGGCGCCGGCTCGTACGACTCGGCCGTGGGCATTACGCGCACAGCTTCGGGTGCGGTGTAGATCACGGCGCGAGCTTCCCGTCTGTGAAGGTCCACCCCCACTGGCGCGCGCAGCGTTCGCCTATCCGCTCGCTCCAGCTCTCCAGCGTGCGATGCTCCACGAAGGCACGGCAGCGCGCGCGGAGCGCCGCCCAATCCATTGGCTCGCCGAGCACGCGTCTCAGCTCGCCGGCAAGTGCATCCACATCGCCGGGCGGCACGAGCCATCCGTGCTCGCCCGGCGTCCCGAACACCGCGCGCGCGGAGCCCACCTCCGACGCGATCACCGGGAGTCCGTGCGCCAGCGCATCGAGCCACGCCTTGCTGAGACTCTCGGTAAGCGCCGGGTGCACGCACAGCTCGGCGCGCGCGAGTCTCCTCGAGAGCGCCGCGCGATCTATCTGACCGGCGAAGGTGACGCGATCCTCGAGCCCCAGCTCGCGCACGAGCGCCTCGAGTTCCGCGCGCGCGGGGCCGTCGCCGATGAGCTCGAGCCGGGGGAGCGGCCGGAAGCCCGAGTCC
>DATCXR010000041.1:0-25890 GCA_036565685.1 Gemmatimonadaceae bacterium | reverse complement strand
GCGGCTGGCAGCAGCTACCGATGAAGCATCCGCGGCGCAGCAGGCGCGCCGCGAGGCGATCACGATGCACGACGAGAGCGAGCGCCGCGCGCAGCGCGCCGAGCGCGAGATGTCCAACGCCGACGCGCTCGCCGAGCGCCTCTCGACGCGACGCGACGAGCTCTCGCGGCGCATCGCCGCCCTGGAGGAGCAGCGCGCATCGCTGGCCGATTCGCTCTCCTCCGTGGAGTCGGAGCGCGAGACTCTTGGAGGCCGCCTGGGCGAGCTGGAGCACGCGCAGGAGGCGGCTCGGGAGGCGCGCACGCACGCGCAGGTGGAGGAGGCGCAGGCGCAGGCGCGAGTGCAGGCTGCGGCCGATCGCGAGCGGCGCCTCGAGGCCGAGGTGGCCAGCGCCTTCACGCGAATCGACTCACTCGTCGCCGAGCTGACCGACATCGACCAGGCCGACAGCGTTCTCACCGCGCGGATGTCCGAGTGGCGCGGTGACCTGGAGAGCAAGAGCGCGGCGCTGGCGGAGCGTGACCAGCGCCTGAGCGATGCCGAGTCGACTGTGCTCACCACGGATGCCGCGCTGGAGGATGCCGATCGAGCGCTCGATGAGTCGCATCGCAATGGCAACCGGCTGGCGGAGTCGCTGCACCAGACCGAGCTGCGCTACACCGAGCTCTCGGGACGGCGCACGGCGATCCGCGAGCGGCTGGAGGCGGAGTGGCGGCGTCCGCTCGATGAGATGCTCGCCGAAGTCGTGCACGTAGAGCTCTCCGACGATGAGCTCCGCGGCGAGCTGGCCACGCTCCGCGAGAGTCTCGAGTCCATCGGTCCCGTGAACCCGCTCGCGATAGAGGAACACGAAGAAGAGACCAAGCGCCTCGAATTCCTCACCGGTCAGCGGAGCGACCTCGCCGAGGCCCGCGACAAGCTGCAACAGGCCATCAGGGAGATAGACGTCACGGCGCGCGAGCTCTTTCTCGCCACCTTCAACCAGGTGCGCGACAACTTCCGCCACATCTTCATGACGCTCTTCGGCGGCGGCGAGTGCGACATCCGCCTGGCCAACCCCGAAGCGCCGCTCGACTGCGACATCGAGATCCACGCCTCGCCGCGCGGCAAGCGCACGCAGCGCATCCACCTTCTCTCGAGCGGCGAGCGCGCACTGGTGGCGCTCTCCCTTCTATTCGGGATCTTCCTCACCAAGCCGAGCCCCTTCTGTCTCATGGACGAGGTGGACGCCCCGCTCGACGACCAGAACGTGGGCCGCTTCGTCCGGATGCTGAACCAGTTCAAGACGAACACCCAGTTCATCGTCATCACCCACAACCCCCGCACGACCACCGAGGCGGCCGACGCCGTCTACGGCGTCACGATGCAGGAGCCCGGCGTGTCGTCGTTCGTGAGCGTGAGGATGAAGGGGCCGGCGGTGGATGAGGGGGGGGAACTGCAGGAGACAGGAAACAGGAAACAGGAAACGGGCAAAAGCTCCTGGGGATAGTGTCCTCCGCACTGAGGCAGTTCCTGTTTCCTGCTCCCTGCTTCCTGTCTCCTTTCGCCTCTCACCCATGCGCCTGACAACCATCGGCACCGGCACGGCGGCTCCGTCGAAGGAGAGGGTGAACGCGGGGCATCTGGTGGAGATGGGCGGGGTGCGGCTGCTGATGGACTGCGGGAGCGGAGTGGTGCATCGGATGGCGACATTGGGCGTGGACTGGGTGGGGATAACGCACGTGGCGGTGACGCACTTCGATGCGGACCATGTGAGCGACATCCCCGGCCTGCTCGTCGCGTGGAGGTGGGGGACGCTGCCGCCGCGCGAGGCGCCGGTGGAGTTGATAGGGCCGCCGGGGACGCGGACGTTGCTCGAGCGGATGGGTGAGATCTTCGGGAGTACCGTGGCGTCGCCGGACTATCCGTTCTCGGTGAGGGAGATCACACCCGCGGAAGAGATCGAGCTGGGGGGCGGCGTCGTTCTCGGGGCGCGGGAGGTTCCCCACACCGAGGAAAGCGTTGCATATTCAGTTCGGCGCGGCGCGCGCCGATTGGTTTATACCGGCGATACCGGTCCGTCGGCCGCGCTCGGCGAGTGGGCTCGTGGAAGCGATCTCCTCCTCGCCGAGTGTTCGCTTCCGGACGATATGGCCATCCCCACGCATCTGTCTCCCTCACGATGCGCCGAGCTGGCCGCGACGGCGGAACCGGGCTCGCTCGTGCTGACACACTTCTATCCGCCCGTCGAGCGCGTGGACATCCGCGCTGTCATTGGCGAGCGCTATCACGGCCCGGTCGCGCTCGCGACCGATGGCTGGGCAATCGAACTAGAGGACATCTGATGCTCGTGGTGATGAAGCACGGCGCTTCGCAAGCGGAAGTCGATGCCGTCGTGCGGGCGATCGAGGAGATGGGCTACGAAGCCCGTCCGATGCCGGGCGCGCAGAGAACCGCCGTTGGTCTCGTCGGGAACGACGGCCGCGTGGACTCTTCTCGCATCGAAGGGCTGGCGGGAGTCGCGCAGGTGATCCACGTCACCCAACCGTACAAGCAGGTCTCTCGCGAATGGAAACCGGAGAACACCATCGTTCAGCTCGCGCCCGGTGTGAACGTGGGCGGCGACGAGGTGGTGGTGATGGCCGGGCCCTGCTCCGTGGAATCCGAGGAGCAGATCGTGAAGACCGCGCGCATGGTGCGCGATGCGGGTGCGTCGTGTCTCCGCGGCGGCGCCTTCAAGCCGCGCAGCTCGCCCTACTCGTTCCAGGGGCTCGGCAAGGAAGGACTGAAGATGCTCGCCACGGCGCGCCGCGAAACGGGCCTCGCCGTCGTGACCGAGGCGATGGATGAGGAGGGCGCGGACCTCGTTGCCGAATACGGCGACTGCATCCAGATCGGCGCGCGCAACATGCAGAACTACTCGCTCCTCAAGTTCGTTGCGCGGCTCGGGAAGCCGGTGCTCCTCAAGCGCGGTCCGGCCGCGACGATCAACGATCTGCTCCTGAGCGCCGAGTACATCCTCGCCGGCGGGAACCCCAACGTGATCCTCTGCGAGCGCGGTGTACGAACCTTCGACACCGCCGTGCGCAACATGTTCGACCTTACCGCGGTCCCCGTGGTGCAGGGCCTCTCGCACCTTCCGATCGTGGCCGATCCGAGCCACGGCACCGGAGTCCGCGACATGGTGATCCCGATGGCCCGCGCCGCCGTAGCCGCCGGCGCGCACGGCATTCTGGTGGAAGTCCATCCCAACCCCGAGCGTGCCCTCTCCGACGGCGCCCAGTCGCTCTACCCGGCACAGTTCGAGCAGCTCGTGAGCGAGCTTCGCCCCATCGCCGCCGCCATCGGCCGCACACTGACCCCGGCGCCGGCCAGAGCGGGGACGGGGACCATGGTAGGGATGGCGGGGTAGAGGAAGGAGAAGACAGGAAACAGGAAACAGGGAACAGGAAACAGGCACCGACTCCCGCTGGCAGGGCCCTCTACTCCCAGGCAGTTACCTGTTCCCTGTTCCCCGTTCCCTGTTTCCTGATTCCTCTGACCACTCACCACCACACGGATGCGCATCACAGCACTCATCCTCGCCAGCACAGCGATGCTGGCCACCTCCCTATCCGCTCAATCGCCGGAGACGACGGTGAAGCGGGCGGTGAAGGCGTATGCCAGTATAAAGACCATCCGCGCGAGCTTCACGCAGACAGTCACCAATCCGCTCACGGGAAGTGATGTGCAGTCGCGTGGCGAGATGCAGCAGCGCATACCGGGGCGGCTCTCGGTCGAGTTTTCCGACCCCGCCGGCGATCGCATCGTGGCGGATGGGAAGGTCGTGTGGCTCTATCTCCCGAGCACGAATCCCGGACAGGTGATCCGGGCGCGCGTAGGAGAGAACGCGCGCGCCAACGTGCCCGATGTCACGTCGTGGTTCCTCGATTCGCCGGAGACGCGCTACCGGATGTCGGACGCAGGGAGGGCCACCGTCGCGGGGCACGCGACGCACGCGGTGAAGCTGGTGTCCATCGATTCCACGATTCCGTTCCAGAAGGCCACCGTCTGGATCGACGATGACGACGCGCTGATCCGGCAGTTCGAGACCACCGATGCCAACGGGCTCACGCGGCGCATCACCATCACCTCGATCCGGCCCAACGCCAGGCTCGACTCCGGCGTCTTCGCCTTCGTGCCGCCCAAGGGCGTGAGGGTCATCGACCAGTGAGCGAGGGAGCAGGGGCCGGGCGGCAACCTTCCCGCCGTCCGGCGATCTCGCCTCACCTCGCCGCGCGCCTCACCCTGCTCGTGGAGAGAGCCCGTAGAAAGTCGCGGCTCCACGCGGTCACGTCGTACCGCTCCACCACTCGCGAGAGCCGCACCAGACGCTGGCGCCGCTCCTCCTCGGGAAGCTTCAGGGCCCGGTACAGGCCGTCGCTCAGACCCTCTATATCGTAAGGGTTCGTGAGCAGCGCGCCGTGCAGCTCGGCCGCGGCACCGGCGAACTCCGAGAGAAGTAGTACTCCCGCGCCGTCCACCGCGGTCTGCGCCACCACGTACTCTTTCGCGACCAGATTCAACCCGTCGCGGAGCGGCGTGATCCACGCCACGTCGGCCACCGCGCTGTACGTGACGACATCCTCGAACGGGAGACTGCGGAAGAGGTAGTGCACCGGCGCCCAGTCGAGCGTGCCGAAGCGACCGTTGATCCGCCCTACCACCGCGTCTACGGCGCCCCGTATCTCGTCGTACACCTCCATACCCGGCGCCGGCGGCGTGGTGACCATCACCAGCGTCACCGCCCCACGCAGCTCCTCGTGCGCATCGAGCAGCATCTCGAACGCCTCCAGCTTCTGAAGCGGTCCCTTCACGTAGTCCAGCCGCTCCACCGACAGCACGAGCTTGGTGCCCGCGAAGCGCTCGCGTATCCGATCGCACTGCCGCTGCGCCTCGGGTCCCTCCAGGATGTCGCGGATCGCGCGTGCGTTCACCCCCACAGGGTGCGCGCCCATGCTCACCTCCCTTCCGCCAGCGCGCACTCGCGTGGGCATCTCCGTGAGCGCCAGCGCCATTCCATGCACCCTGAACCGCGGTGCGCAGGGAACGGTCTCCAGCACCTTCACCGGCACGTGCGACTGCAGCACGTCCACGAAGTTGGCCACGTAGCGTGGGATGTGAAATCCCACGTAGTCGCACTGCGCGAGACTGCCAGCCACCTGGCCCGCCCATGGGATGACGTTGAACACATCCGCCGGAGGGAACGAGGTGTGGTGGAAGAAGCCGATTTTCAGATCCGGGCGTAGCTGGCGCAGATACGCCGGCACCATCCAGAGGTTGTAGTCGTGGATCCAGACGAGCGCCCCGTCATCCGCCTCGGCGGCCGCGCGCTCGGCGAAGATCCGGTTGATCTCCAGGTAGTGCGCCCAGTCGGCAGAGGAGAACCGAGCGTGATCCACGAACGAGAAGATCACCGGCCAGAAGGCCTCCTTCGAGAAGCGCTTGTAGAAACGCTGCACGTCCTCGTCGCTCAGAGGGACGCGAGCAGCGACGAGGTTGGGGTAGCGTTGCTCGTCCACCAGCTCGTGCGAGGGCGCGGCCATCACGCCCTTCCGGTCTATGGACCACGCCACCCACGACCCCTGGCGCCCGTCCTCGAAGCACCCGAGAAGCGTCGGTATTATCCCGTTGGGACTCCCGTGCCGGCGGCGGACGGTCCTGCCGCCGACCACGCGCTCGTCGAAGGGAAGCCGGTGGTAGACCACCACGAGCTGCGCATCGCCCGAAACCGTATCTTCACCGGGAACGGCGAATGGCTCGCCGTCGAGGGCGCGAACCGCCTCCAGTATTCCGCCCGCGCCGGGCGCTTCCGCGTGGAGCACGGCGGGGAGCTCGGCAGTCGCCTCGCGAAGGGCGGGCTCGGCGTGACCTACCACGACCCCGCGAAAGCCCTCGGTGAAGAGCGACTCGTCGTTGAGCGTGTCACCGGCCACCAGCACCCGTTCGGGTTCCACGTGCAGGTGCTCCGCCAGCCGGCGCAGCGTGCTCCCCTTGGAGACGCCCCGGGGGAGGACGTCCAGGTAGCGACCAGCCGAGAAGAGCACGTCGCATTCGAGGTGGGCGAGGCGGCGGCGCACTTCGTCCACGAGGTCCGGGTCATCCAGGAAGAAGGAGCAGCGCCGTTCCTGCGGCACCCGCTGGCGCTCCACACCGGGGAGGCCGCTGAGCGCGCGCGTCACGGGCTCCGCGCCGATCCAGCGCTGGTCTATCTCCCACTGTACCGGCTGCACGGGTTGCAGGCCGTCACCGTGGACCACCGTTGCGCCGACATCGGCGACGATGAACTCGGGGTCGGGGATGAGGGGATCGCTGAGCAGCGGGAAAACGGTCTCCACACCGCGCCCGGTCACGAAGGTGAGCCGGATCTCCGGGTTGTCGCGGAGGAGGCGATAGAGGGCGAGGCGGTCGGCTTGCCGTCCGCCGAGGAAGGTTCCGTCGAGGTCAGTTGCGAGAAATAATATTTGGGGTAACTCCTTGTACGGGTTGCGATTTGAGAATACATCATGATGTACATTATCAATACTGGCCATCCGGGGTGCCTGAAACACCCTGGTTGATCATGTACGTTAGCAGGTAGCGCGGCGTCAGGCTGACAGCCGCGCGGCTGTCAGCCTAACGCCGCACGCACGTCGTCCAGCTTCGACGACTCCGTGCCCGACTCCTGAGCCAGTTCCAGCGCCGCCAGGGAAAGCGCCCGATACGCCGCCAGAAGCTCCGGGTCCGCCGCCAACGCCCGAACGTGCGCCCGCACCGTGTCGGCGTCCCCCCGTACGACTGGACCGGTAAGCACGCTCGCCCCCGCGCCGGCGCTCTCGATGTTGCCGACTGCCACACGCAGCAGCGCCCGTGCCGCTCCGGCGGCATCGTCGCTCGAGATTCCCGCCTCGCGCAGCAACCGCTCGCTCACCCTCAGCAGCACCGCGGGAAAGTTCGAAGCGAACACTGCGGCCGCGTGGTAGCGCGCCTTCTCCCCGGGCGGGATCTCCAACGTTCGCGCGCCGAGCCGGGCGGCCAAGCTACGGGAGACGGCTCGCGCCTCCTCGTCGCCGTCGATCCCGATGTACGCGGCGCCCAATGCCTCGGCGGCATGTGCTGGATCGGCGAGCGGGACCAGCGGATGGAAGGTACCGGCCGGGTGCCCCGCCCCGCGCACCTCTTCCAGCGTGGAGGGCTCCGCGCTGCCGCTGGCGTGCAGCACCACCGCGTTCGGCGCGGGACGCGCGGCCAGCATCTCGCGCAGCGCCTCGTCTATCTGCGAGTCGCGCACGGTCACCAGGATCACCGCTGCCCGCGCAATCGAGGCCGGAAGCGCTCCGACGCTCACTCCGTCGGGGCCGCCCGCTTCGTGACGGCCGTGCACCCCCACCACCTCCACTCCCGCAGCGCGGAACGCCCGGGCAAGTCCTACCCCGGCCCGCCCCGCACCCATCACGAAGATGGGCTCGTACCTCACCTCGACGGTACGTCCTCGCGCCTGGCTGCCCGCCGCTCCGCCGCGCGCGCGAGGAGGTCCTGCTCCGACCGGGCGCCGTTCGCCAGCTCCAGCGCGGTCGCGATCACCCTGTCGTCCTTCACCTGCCGCTGGAAGGCCGCCTCGCTGCCGAACACGAAGCGCGCGATCTCGAAGCCCAGGAGATCGTCCACCGCGCGCATGCTGCTGTCCTGATCCGCTTCGTCGATGGCCACGCCCTGCGAGCGCGCCAGCTTCCAGAAGTCGGCGCGCATCGATGGCGTGACGGTGAAGTCCCGCGAGGTGACCGTCCCCCTCGCCTTCGCCGAGAGGGCGTACTTGGTGAGCGCATCCCGGAAGGCCGGAATGTCCTGCCCCACCTGCCGCCAGAGCGAGAGCATCGCGCTCGCCGAGTCCACGTTGGCGACTATGAGATCCGGCGTGATTCCGCCGCCGCCGTACACGAGCCGGCCGCTGTCGGTCCGGTACGCCTCGCGCTTCGAGAGCGGCTTCTCGGCGAGTGTGTCCGGCGACACCGCCCCGTCATCCTCCGTGGTATCGGCGAGCAGCTTCTGGATGCTCCGTCCGGACGGCGTGTACCACCGCGCGGTGGTCAGCTTGAGCGCCCCCTCATCGTCGCCGAGCTTGAAGACCGACTGAGCGCTCCCCTTTCCGTACGTGGTGGAGCCCACGATCACCGAGCGGTCGTGGTCCTGCAGCGCGCCGGCCACGATCTCGGCCGCGCTGGCGGAGTGGCCGTCCACGAGCGTGATGAGCCGCAGGTCGGGCCATAGCCCGCGCGTCTCATCGGTGAAGTCGTGGTCAGTGCCCGGCGCGCGGCCGCGCATCGACACGATCTTCTCCCCGCGATCGAGGAAGAGATCGGAGATCGCCACTCCCTGCTCGAGGAGCCCGCCCGGGTTCGAGCGCAGGTCGAATATCAGAGTCTTCATCCCCTGCCGGCGCAGACTGTCCACCGCCGCACGCAGCTCGCTGTCGCTCGACTCGCTGAAGATCGTGAGGTCCACGTATCCCACGTCGCCCACCAGCATCGTTGGGTGTCGCACCGAGGCGACGTGGATCTCCGCGCGCCGGAGCGTGAACGGAAGGAGCGCCTCCACACCCGGTCGGTCCACCGTGATGGAAACGCTGGACCCTTCGGGGCCTCTCAGCGTCTCGCGCGCCTCGTCGGGAGTGTATCCCTCGGTGGATTTACCATCGACGGCCACGATCCGGTCGCCCGGCTGTATCCCCGCTCGCTCGGCGGGCGTTCCGGGGAGAGGAGAAATGATCGTGATCCAGCCGTTGCGTACATCGATCTGGATACCGAGGCCGGCATAATTCCCCGTGGTGCTCTCGGTGAGCGTACCGAGGCGACGGCCGGTGAGATACACCGAGTGCGGATCACCCAGCTCATCCACCATCCCCGCGGCGGCCCTGGTGTATAGGTCCGCCATCGGGATCGAGTCCACGTACTGATTGGCAATGTGCGTGAGCACGTCGTCGAACAGCTTGGCGCCCACGTAGCCGAGGCTCCCATGCGCTAGCCCGCGCTGGAGGAGCCAGCCGCCGGTGCCCAGCGCGCCGGCCAGCACCGCAACCGCAATCACCGCACGAGAGCGCATAACCACCTCGTGAAACTGAAGGAGAATCGCACGCTCATGGCCTCGACTCGTCGAATGCGGGGAAGGCGTCGGGCCAGCGCGAGGCGAGCACACCTATCACGCGCTCGAGGACCTCGTGTGGAGAGCCGCAGGCGTCCACCGCGGCGATGGGCCCGCACTCCGGGTGGCCGCGTTGCCACTCGGGCGAGAGAAACGTTGCGAACGCATCTGCCACCCGAGCGTGGAATTCCGCCCCTTCGCTCTCGATCCTGTCGGACGAGCCACGTAGCTGCTGTCGCTGCCCGCGTTCGCCGGCTGGCGCCGAGAAGAGCAACGTGAGATCCGGCACGAGTCCACGCGTGGCGAAGCGGTTGGTGTCGCGAATCTCGCTCTCCGGGAGTCCGCGTCCGGCCACCTGGTAGGCGTAGGTGGAGAGGAAGAAGCGGTCGGCCAGAACGAGCTCTCCGCGCGCGAGTGCTGGCTCCACCACTCTGTCCACGAGCGCCGCGCGCGAGGCCATGAAGAGCAGCGCCTCGGCTCTCGCGTCCACCTCGTTGGCCGGGTCGAGGAGGAGCCGCCTGATCTCGTTCCCGAGCGCGGTCCCTCCCGGCTCACGCACGCGAACGTGCGCGATCGCCTGCTCATCCAGCCACTCTCCAAGCAGTCCGAGTTGGGTGGTCTTCCCCACTCCCTCGGGCCCCTCGAAGACGATGAGATGGCCACGCGTCATACTCACCCCAGCGTGATGATCGGGCTGGAAGATCCCTTCCTTATCCCATCGAGGATCCACTCGTTCACGCCGACCATGACCTTGTCGAAATTCTCCTGCGCCACGGCCACGCCCTGGTAGAGCGGATTCCCCTGCACCTTCCCCAACAGATCATCGAGCTGCTGCTCCATCTCCTGCGTCGGCTGCTCGCCACGAGCGATCATGCGTTGCGCGTTCTGCCGCAGCTCTTCCATCTGCCGGAGCACGGTCACCGCATCGCGGTCGTTGTTGAGTGCGTCGTTCGCCCGCTTCACCGCCTGGTACTCGGGGCTCTGCCCGATGATCCTTCCCAGTTCCTTCGCCTTGTCTTCCAGCTGACTCATTACGCTCGCCTCGCTAGCAGAATTCTCTCTCGTCCCGCGAGATCGAGTCTCACGGTCACATCGCCGTAGTGGCCGTCGGCGAGCGCCATCTCCGCCGCCAGGGCCGCACGCCTCGAATCGACCTCCAGCGCCAACAGTCCGCCACTCTCCAGTATGGCGGGCGCGCCGCGAATTATCTCGGCCGTTGCCGCCATCCCCCCCGTGCCCGTGAAGAGCGCGACCGCCGGCTCCCAATCGCGGACCGAGCGCGGCAGAGCCGCCGCTTCGTCGTACGAGATGTACGGCGGATTCGAGACGACTACCCGTGCTCGCACATCGCGGACCGGTGCGAAGAGCGATCCCGCGCGGAACTCGAGCTGCGCCTTCATCGCCGCCGCCAGTCGCTCCGCGTTGGTGCTCGCGACCGCGACCGCGCCGCGCGAGACGTCCGTACCGATGACGAGGTCGAAGCTCCCCTCCATGGCGAGCGCCAGCGCTATCGCGCCCGACCCGGTGCCGACGTCCACGGCGACACCGCCATCGCCGCGCGCGCATTCGAGCACCGCTTCCACGAGGATCTCGGTCTCCTGCCTCGGGATCAGCACGCGCTCGTCCACGTCGAGCGTGAGGTGTCTGAAGGCGGCCCGCCCCACCGCATACGCGAACGGAGCACCCGATGCGCGCTTCACGGCCGCTGCACGTGCGCGCTCCACATCGCGTGCGGCGAGCGACTCGCTCGCGTTCATGCTGGGCCAGAAGCGCGGCATGTCCACCACGGCGGCGACCATGTCGCGAGCTTCCCTCCCCGGCTCGTCCACGCCGCCAGCTCCGAGCTGCTCGGCAAGCTCCCGGACCAGGCTTCCTACAGTGACCTCTTCGCCGCTCGCGAAGCGGGGCGCGTTCGGCATGGATGGCGCGGCAGGCGTCCCCTCCCCGCGAACATCACTGGCCGGGCTCTCATCCATTCAGCCGCTCCCTCACGTCGGCGAGCGCCAGACTGTCGATCAGCTCGTCCAGCTCACCATCGAGCGTTTGCGAAAGCTCGTGAAGGGTGAGGTTGATACGGTGATCGGTCACGCGATTCTGCGGGAAGTTGTAGGTGCGGACCTTGGCGGAGCGGTCGCCCGTTCCCACTTGCGTCCTGCGCATCCGCGCGCGCTCGGCCTCCTGCTCCGCGATGCGGAGATCGAGGATGCGCGAGCGGAGCACTTCCATCGCCTTGATCTTGTTCTGGAGTTGCGACTTCTGATCCTGCTGGCTCACCACGATCCCGGTGGGGATGTGCGTGATGCGAACGGCGGAGTCGGTGGTGTTGACGCTCTGACCACCGGGGCCCGACGAGCGAAAGACGTCGATCCGGATGTCCTTGTCCTCGATCTTCACATCCACCTCCTCGGCCTCGGGGAGGACGGCCACCGTTGCCGCCGACGTGTGAATGCGCCCCTGATTCTCCGTCACCGGGACGCGCTGTACGCGGTGCACGCCGGACTCCCACCGCAACTTACCGTAGGCGCCATCGCCACGCACCTTGAAGATGACTTCCTTGATGCCGCCGATGGCGCCGTCGGAGTGCGAGATGGGTTCGATGCGCCACCCCTGCCGTTCGCAGTAGCGGGTATACATCCGGAAAAGCTCGGCGGCGAACAGCGCGGCTTCATCGCCTCCGGTGCCGGCGCGGATCTCGACGATGGCGGGCCGGTCGTCGAGCGGGTCGTGCGGGATGAGGAGCGGCTCGAGGGCGCGCTCGGCGGCCTCGATGGCCTCTGTGAGTCGCTCCTCTTCGGCGCGAGCTTCGGCGGCCAGCTCAGCGTCGTCCACGTCGACGAGCTCGCGCGCCTGCGCCAGCTCGTTCTCGTACCTGCGAAGGCGGCTCCCCAGCTCCACTACGGGCGTGAGGCGCCGGTGCTCGCGTCCCAGCTCGGCCAGATGCTGGGCGTCACGAGTCGCGCGCGGCGTGGCGAGCTCTCGCTCCACCTCGTCCGCGCGCGTTAGTGCTTCTTCGAGTCGATCGCGGAGACTCAGCTCTCTCTCGCGGTGCCGTACTTCTGCCGGAAGCGCTCCACGCGGCCGGCGGTGTCCACCAGCTTCTGCTTGCCCGTGTAGAACGGATGGCAGTTGGAGCAGATGTCCGTACTGATCTCACCCTGCGTGGAGCGGGTAGTGAACGTGTTGCCACAGGCGCATTTCACGACGGCCGTGGCGTATGTGGGATGGATATCTTTCTTCACCGGTGCCTCGAATTCGAGTTAGCCAGTAAATATACCGAATTCCGGGGGTAAAATACAAGCTGACAATACCTTGGCTCGTTTGACACCGCGCCCCGACCGCTCGTAAGTTGGGGCTGGTGCCGATCGGGAGATTACGTTTCCCCGAAGCACGGGACCCGGCCCTACGTTCGCTGTTCCCTGCTGCCTGCTTTCGGCTTTCCGCTCCCTGCTTCCTGCCTTCTCTTCACCCTCACCTCCCCAGCCAAGTGGAAACCGCGCACTTCCTCTCGACCGTTCCGCTGCTCAGCGGGCTGGACGCCGCCGAGATCGAACGCTTCGCGGAGATGACCCGCGAGCGTAGCTACCCCAAGGGGAGTGTCATCGTCTTCGAGGACGACCCTGGTGACTCGCTCTTCATCGTCCGCCGCGGCCGCGTCAAGGTCGTATTGATCGGCGAGGATGGACGCGAGGTGATCCTCGGGATCCTCGGCGTGAGCGAGCACTTCGGCGAGCTGTCGCTGATAGACGGGCAGCCGCGCTCGGCGCACGTGATCGCGATGGAAGACTCCCAGCTCATCGTCCTCCGCCGCGAAGATTTCAGGCGGCGCGTGTACGAGTCGCCAGCCGTCGCGTGGGCGCTGCTGGTGGAGATGTCCAAGCGGCTGCGCCGCGCCGACGAGCAGATTGGCAACCTCGTCCTGCTCGACGTGGACGGCCGCATAGCGCGACTCCTCCTCGACGTGTCGGCGGATAGCGAGGGACCCGTGATCCAGAAGCGGCTCACCCACCAGACCATCGCGCAGATGATCGGCGCGAGCCGCGAGACGGTGTCGCGCGCGATGCGCGACTTTCAGGAGCGCGGTCTCATCACCGTGGAGCGCAGACAGATCTCGATCGCCGATCGGAGCGGTCTGGAGCGACTCGCTCAGGTCAGGGTGTGACGGCGGTCACCCGCGGGGAGTGACGACCTCTCTGTCGCCATCGCGACGATCGCGCCACCTTGCGCCATGACGGCGCGACACGAGATGCCTGGAGAATTCACCTTCACCTTCTGGGGCACGCGGGGATCGATTCCCTCGCCCGGCCCCTCCACCGTGCGCTACGGCGGCAACACGCCGTGTGTCGAGGTGCGCGCGCCCGACGGGGCGCTGGTGATACTCGATGCAGGCACCGGGATCCGCGCGCTCGGCGACGCGCTCGCACACCGCTCGGCCGGCACTGCGGTATCGGGCGACATCTACCTGAGCCACGCGCACTGGGATCACATCCAGGGACTCCCCTTCTTCGCGCCGCTCTATGAGCGCGGCAATCGCTTCCGCATCTGGACCGGGACGACAGCCGCCGATGAGATCGAGCGCGCGGTGCGTGGCCAGATGTCGGCGGGCGTGTTCCCCGTTCAGTTCGACGACGTGGAAGCGACGATGGAGTTCCGGACTCTCGATGGCTCGCACAGCGCCGCCTCGTACACCATCGATACGCTCTCCGTGCTCCATCCCGGCGGCGCGCTCGGCTTTCGTCTCCAGGCTCCGGGGGACTCCGCTCCGCGGCTCGTCTACATCCCCGACAACGAGCTCGCGGCCCCCGGTTCCTACGATTCCCCCGCGAACTGGCACGAGCAGCTCGTCGCCTTCACGCGGAACGCCGCCATCCTGGTCCACGACGCGACTTTCACCGCCGCCGAGTACGAGACCCACCGCGGCTGGGGCCACTCGCGCTACGACGACGCTCTCTCCCTCGCCCGCGAAGCCCGTGTAGAGCGCCTCGTTCTCTTCCACCACAGCCCGGATCGCAGCGACGACGACATCGATCAGGAGGTGGAGAGGCTGAGACGCACCGATCCGCCCTTCGAGATCATGGCGGCCAGAGAGGGGATGGTGGTCAGAAAGTGAGAGAGCGAAAGCACCCCCTGCTCAGGATAGCCTAATCTCCTTTCCTTCTTCCGCGGAGCGGTAGATGAGCTCCGAGAGTCGGTGCACCGCCAACTGGTCGGCGGGCGGTTCGTAGCTCGCGTCCTCGGACACCATTGCCACGAAGTGCGCGAGCTCGGCGCGATACGACTGCATGAAGGCGCTCTCGCGCGCGGCCGCGCCGCGCGGCGTCACATCGGTCGCCCTGCCGTTGAGCTCCTTCACGATGTGCAGCGGCGAGAGCTGCGCACTCCCGCGAGTCGCCAGGACGTCGAACCACCAGCGGTCCTCGCGGTCCACGTAGTCCCAGTTGAAGTCGAGAGTGAGCGTCTTTCCGCCCGCGAATTCCACCAGCGCGGTGAGCGACTCCTCCACCGCGCTCGCGCCGCGACCGCGCTCCATGTGCGCGCTCACTCGCACCGGTTCGGGAAAGTCCGCGAGCCAGAGCGCCAGGTCGAGGAGCGGGAGCCCGTGCTCGGTGAACACTCCACCGCCCGCCTCGGCGCGTCGGTAGCGCCACCCCTCGGGCGTCCTGCGCTGCTGGAAGTGGCCGGTCCGGATCCCCTGCAGCTTCCCGAGCTCGCCGCCGCGCAGGAAGGCGCCGAGTGCCTGCACGTCGGCGCGGAAGCGGTGGTTGTTGCCGACGGCCACCTTACGGTCGGCGCGCTTGGCCGCCGCCAGAATGCGCTCCACACCGCGCGTGTCGAGCGCGAGTGGCCGCTCGCAGAGCACGTGCACGCCCGACGCGAGCGCGGCGAGAACGTGGGGCTCGTGCAGGTGGTTGGGCGTGCAGACGATGACCGCGTCGATATCGGGTAGCGCGAGCAGGTCTTCGATGTCGGTCACCACATCCGGGGCACCGAAGCGCTCGGCCAGTGCGCGCGCTTTCGGCCGGTCGTTGTCACATAGTGCGACCAGCTCCGCGCCGCGGATTCGCGCGAGCGACGGAAGATGCGCCACCTGCGCGATCGCCCCGGCGCCCACGACTCCGATACGTACTGAAGGTGTCATCTCGCTCGCTGGAAGTTGCCTGGACGCGCTGATGTCCCCGACCTCAGTCGCCCGCCATCATAGTGACGATAGTACCAGGGTAGTAGGTACGGAGAATCTCGCGGAAGTCCTGTCCCGCGCGCGCGCGCCCGATCGCACCCCACTGGCACATCCCGATGCCGTGACCGTAGCCGGACCCCCGCACCACCAGACTGCTCAGCGTTCCACGAGCGCCGCCGTCGCGCCTCTCGTCCACCGAAAAATAGGTGCTGTTGAGGATCTCACCACTGCTCGAGCGGAGCACGAAGCGGATGTCGTTCTCGCGGAGCGTATAGCGCCCGCGGTCGGTGGTGATGACGAGATCGCGCACGCGGCCCGAAGGGGTGCGCGAGGCCACCTTCACCGACTTCGGCCTGCCGGGCCCACCACGCGGCACCTGCACGTAATTCCTGAGGTAGCGGCCGAGCGTGGAGCGCAGCGCCTGCTCCGTGAAGGTACGCGTCCAGCGGAAGCGCGGCGAGATGTCGCAGTAGTAGCGGTCAGTCCCCGGAATGCGGTCGCTCACCGGCACGAGGTACGGCTCGTCGCCAGAGCGCGTCCACACCTCGCTCGCGCGGGCCGTGCTCCCGCCGCAGGTCGAGTGGTAGGGCGCGTTCACCACCACGCCGTGGTACGTCAGCACCAGCCCCAGTGTGGACGCCACGGCGGCATCGCTGAGCGGAGTCTCCGCCTTCACGCCCCCGTATACCTGGTCCATGACCGTGGCCACCATGTCGTAGAGCCGCGTGTCCGAGGGAGCGAGATGCGTGTATGCGTAGCTGCGCGCGGCCACCGCCTGCGCCTCCACCGCGGCCCGCTCCGACTCCGCTCGATTCCCGATCTCCAACGGCACCACGCCACGCAGATAGTTCTCGATGGCGAGACGGTTGATCGCGCTCACCCCCTCGCCGTCGGCGAAGAGCCAGACCTCTCCCCGGTAGCTCTTTCCGTTCACGGTGATGAACGACCCCCGCGTGGCCGGCCGCGCGACGAAAGGCGCGGGACGCAGCGCCATCACCGTGCCGTCGGCACCAACAGCGTGCAGCGCTCCACGCTGCGCTTCCACCGCCCACATCTCTCCCGCGGCGGCGCGTAGCAGCGTGCTCTCTCCTCCGGAGTCGTACAGCCGCCAGTCGCCAGTGCCGGAGATCGTCACCCTGCGCTCACCGCGCGCGAGCGCGATACGCACCGGCTGGCCGATGTCGAGCGACACCTCCGGCGCGGGCGCTACCTCGTCCACGGACCATGGAGGCGGTGCCTCGCCCGGCGGGCGCGTGGTATCCCGCAGGATCACCGGCGCCTCGGGAAGTCCCGAGCGCGTACCAGTGCTGCACGCCGCGGCCGCCGCGAAGAGCACGGCGAGCGTCGCCGTCCAGCGCGCGGCGCTACGCCCGGGCCGCACGCAGGGCATCCTCGATGCGCTCGAGCGCCTCGTCTATCACGTCGTCGCCGTGCGCCGCAGACATGAACGCGGCTTCGTAAGGCGACGGCGCGAGGTACACGCCGCGCTCGAGCACCGCGTGAAAGAAGCGCCGGAACAGCTCCATATCCGATCGTTTCGCGCCCGCGAAGTCGCGCACCGGCTCGGCGCTGAAGAAGTAGCCCCACATCGTCCCCGCCGCGTCGGCGGTGAACGGGACTCCGACGCGCGCTGCCGCCTCCCGGAACCCCTGCACGAGCCGGCTGGTGCGTTGCGCGATGCGCTCGTGCAACTCGGGCGTCAGCGCGCGCACTGTCGCGAGCCCGGCGGCCATCGCCAGCGGGTTCCCCGAGAGCGTTCCCGCCTGGTACACGGGCCCGGTCGGCGCTACCAGCTCCATCAGATCGCGTCGTCCGCCGTACGCCGCCACAGGAAGCCCGCCGCCTATCACCTTGCCGAGCGTCGTGAGATCGCTGGTCACACCGAAGCGCTCGCGCGCGCCCCCCGGGGCCACGCGGAAGCCGGTCATCACCTCATCGAAGATGAGCAGCGCGCCCAGCTCGTTGGCCAACTCGCGGAGAGCCGGGAGAAATGCGGGATCGGGAGCGATGAAGCCCGCGTTCCCCACCACTGGCTCCACGATGATCGCCGCGATGCTGGAAGCGTGAGCCTCGGCGAGCGCGCGCGTGGCGGTGATATCGTTGTAGGGAGCGGTCAGCGTGAGCTCGGCGAGCGACGCCGGCACGCCGGGCGAGTTGGGGAGCCCGAGCGTGGCCACGCCCGAGCCGGCGCGCACGAGGAAGGAATCCGCGTGGCCGTGGTAGCACCCCTCGAACTTCAGGATCGCATCGCGCCGCGTGAACGCGCGCGCCAGACGCACGGCGCTCATCGTCGCCTCGGTGCCGCTCGAGACGAATCGGAGCATCTCGACGTGCGGCATCCGCCCGGTCACCAGCTCCGCCAGCTCCACTTCCAATTCGGTCGGGATGCCGAAGCTGGTGCCGCGCGCCATCGTGCGCGCGAGAGCATCGAGTACTACCGGCGGCGCATGGCCCAGAACGAGCGGACCCCACGAGAGCACGAAGTCGATGTACTCGTTGCCATCCACATCGCGGATTCGTGCTCCCTCTCCACTCTCCACGACGAACGGCTCACCGCCCACTCCGCCGAAGGCGCGTACGGGAGAGTTCACGCCGCCCGGGATCACTTCGCGGGCACGCGCCATGAGCCGAGCCGACTTCGCCGTGTGGCGACCGCTCACCGCCCGAAGCTCCCGTTCACGACGCCCCCCATCACGGGGAGCGATCGAGTGCGCGAGGGGGCGCCGCCCGCGGCGGGCGCTTCGTGCACCACGCGCTCCACGCGAGCCGTGAAGTCGTAGTCGTCGACCACGTCCTCCACCGTGCACTCCACTATCGCGCCCACCGGCGCGGTGCCGAGCAGCGATGTGACGCCATCGATGTCGTCTGCCTGGCAGAGGAGCCGGGCCTGCGCGGGGCGATCGCCATCCGCGGCGCGGTCCACGATGGCGCTCGTGCGCCGCCCGACCAGCTGCTCGTACCGCTCCGCCGTGATCGCTCGCTGCAGCTCCGTCAGACGTTCGAGGCGCTCGAGCTTCAGCGACTCGGGGACATCGTCGTCCAGCTCGGCGGCGCGCGTTCCCTCCTGTGGCGAGAAGGTGAACGCTCCAACGCGCTCGAACTGCACCTCCTCTAGGAGATCGCAGAGCTGGCGGAAGTCGTCGTCCGTCTCGCCGGGGAAGCCCACGATGCAGGTTGTGCGGATGGCGATCCCCTCGATGCACTCGCGTACGCGCGCCACGCGCTCGCGGATCGTCCGCGCGCGCTCCGGGCGGCGCATCCGCTGCAGAACGGCGTCGGAGCCGTGCTGGATGGGGATGTCGAGATACGGCACAATCCGCGGCTCGCGCGCCATCACGTCGAGCAGCCGCGGCGTGATGCCGGCCGAGTAGAGGTAGAGTAGCCGGATCCACGGGATCGACGTCCCGGCGATCAGCGCCTCGAGCAGCTCCGGGAGCGCAACGCCGTCGCGCCGGTCGCGCCCGTAGTGCGCCAGGTCCTGCGCCACGAGATTGATCTCGCGCGCACCCTGCAGCTCCAGGAGCTGTGCTTCGCGCACGACCTCGCCGAGCGGGAACGAGCGGTGCCGGCCGCGCATGAGCGGGATGGCGCAGAAGGCGCAACCGTGATCGCACCCCTCGCTCACCTTCAGGTAGCGCACGTGCGCGAGATCGCCCGCGTAGATCCGCACGCCCGGGTGGTCGAGGATGGGATCGGACTCGCCCAGTATTCCCCGCTCCTCGAGCTCCGGTACGAGGCGATCCACGTCGGAGGTGCCGAGGAAGAGATCCACCTCGGGAAGCTCCGCGGCCAGCTCCGCGCGGTGCCTCTCCACCATGCAGCCGAGCGCCACCACCGCCTGGCAGGAGCCCGACGCCTTCAGCTGCCCGGCGCGCACGATTGCATCTATCGATTCCTGCTTGGCCGCGTCTATGAAGCCGCAGGTGTTGATGACGATGACGTCGGCGTCTTCCAGGTCGCTCGCCGGAATGGCGCCGTGCAGCGCGAGGCGCGCGAGATAGCGCTCGCTGTCCACGGTGTTCTTGTCGCAGCCGAGCGTGATGAATCCGACTTTCACGATTCCAGTTGCACTGGGCGAAACAGGAGCGGCGCGGCCGCTACCGGTAGTTGCTGAAGGTGAGCTCGACGCCGAAGTCGCGCGAGCGGAGGAGCGCAATCGCTTCCTGGAGGTCATCCTTCGAAGGGGAGCTCACGCGCACCTGGTCACCCTGGATCGCGGCCTGCACCTTCTTCAGCTTGGCTTCCTTGATCGCCGCCGCCACCTTCCTCGCGGTATCCGAGTCGAGCGCGGTCTTGAGCTTGATCTCGCGCCGCACGGTGTCGCCGCCAGCGGGCTTGATCTCGCCCAGGTCGAGGTTCTTCACAGGCACTCCGCGCTTGATCAGCTTCGCCTGCAGCACATCGAAGAGCGCGCGCATCTTGTACTCATCGTCGGCCACGAGTACGATCGCGCTATCAGCGCGCTTGAAGTCGATGCTCGACTTCGACCCCTTGAAGTCGTACCGCTGCGCGATCTCCTTCTGCGCCTGGTTCACCGCGTTGTCGACCTCCTGCAGGTCGACGCCCGTGGATACGTCGAACGAGTTGGTTTGAGCCATGGGGAGTGGGAAAAAGGGAACAGGAAACAGGAAACAGGCAACAGGAAACTACCTCGGGGGAGAGGGCCGTACCGCCGGGAGCAGGTACCCGTTTCCCGTTTCCTGTTTCCTGTTTCCTTCCCCCTCTCTCCCCGTCATCACCCCAGGAAGGATTCGAGCGCTCTCGCTCGCGAAACGTGCCGAAGGCGCGACAGGGCCTTCTCCTTGATCTGGCGGACGCGTTCGCGCGTGATGCCGAGGAGGGAGCCGATCTGCTCGAGGGTCATCGGCTCCTCGCCATCGAGACCGAAGTAGAGACGGAGAATCTTGGCCTCGCGCTCCTTGAGCGAGGAGAGCGATTCCTCTATCGCCTCGGTGAGAGCCTTCTCGAAGGTCTGCTCGTCGGGCGTGGGATTGAGGTTGTCGGGGAGGTAGTCGAGGAGACGGTTGTCCTCGCCCGGCGCGAGCGGAGCATCGAGTGAGAGGTGGGTCTGCGAGATCGAGATGGTCTTGGCCACCTCGTCCTCGCTGATGTCCATCTCCTCGGCGATCTCCTCGTGCGTGGGCTCGCGTCCCAGCTCCTGGAGGAGCGCGCTCGCGCGCTTCCCGATCCGGTGGAGCGTGCCCGCGCGGTTGAGCGGCACGCGCACTATCCGCGACTGCTCGGCGAGCGCCTGCAGGATCGCCTGCCGAATCCACCAGACGGCGTAGGAGATGAACTTGATCCCCTTCGTCTCGTCGAACTTGTGGGCGGCGCGGATGAGACCGAGGTTCCCCTCGTTGATCAGATCGGCCAGCGCTACGCCCTGATTCTGATACTTCTTCGCCACCGAGACGACGAAGCGCAGATTGGAGCGGACCAGCTTGTCCAGGGCATCGAGATCTCCCTGGCGGATTCGCTGCGCCAGTCGTGCCTCCTCGTCGCGTCCAATCAGCGGGTAGACGCTAATGTCGCGGAGGTACTGGTCCAGCGAGCCCTCATCGTACGACGACTTCTTGTGCGTGGTCACTGCCATACGGACGGCGGCTCCTGCGATCGGGCAACTCTACCACGCGTCATCGCGCGGCACGGGAACGAACCGGATCCCGGTTCGACTGCGGCGTCAGGAATCAGTGGATGTGGGTCCCCAGTCGGGCCCAACGCACCTCAGTCATCCACGGGTATTCGTGCGATGCGTCGTGCTTATAGCTGTAATAGACGATCAACGGCTGGCCGGTGATCAGGGAGTCCGGCACGAAGCCCCAGTAGCGGCTGTCGTACGAGTTGTCCCTGTTGTCACCCAACACAAAATAGCTCCCATCCGGGACGACCAACGGACCCCAGTTGTTACGGGATGGATGACCACCGTCGCTGGCCTCCGCGCCCTTCACGAGGAAGTCGCGCTGCCAGCGAAACTCCTCGCCCGCGGGATCGGTATTCGGTTCGGTGTGCAGCACGTAGTTTTCCTGCTGGAGGCGTCCGTCGAGATATACCAGTCCATCGCGCATCTCCACCGTATCGCCCGGCAGCCCGATGAGCCGCTTGACGAAGTTCTTGCTCGGGTCACGCGGCCACTTGAATACTATCACGTCGCCGCGCCCGGGATGGCGGAATGCTGGAAGGTGCTTGTTGGTGAACGGAATCTCGGCGCCGTAGACCGCCTTGTTCACGAGAAGAAAGTCACCCACGAGGAGGGTGTTCTCCATGCTCCCGGTAGGGATCTTGAACGCCTCTATGACGAAAGTCCTGAGCCCGAAGAAGAGCGCCGCCACCGCGACCACCGCGCGGGCGTAATCCCAGAAAACCCGCGCCTGCCAGTTCGTGCGGTTCGTGGCACGCAGGGCTTCCGCGCGCCGCTCTTCCGAGACGGTCCGGACTGTGGCGGGGATGTCGGCGGAGGCGCGATCGCTCATGTACTGCTCAGCCAGGCGTCGGCGAGTGCTCGTGATGATGTGTGCTGCTCGAGGCCATGCGCGGGCCGGTCCGCAGACCGGTGCCAACACACGGCACTTGCTCAATTAAGTAAGACGCATGGGAAGCGTTATGCAAGAGTGTGGAGGAGCCGGCGCACGCGCGCCGGCTCCTCCACACGGTCAGTCCGGCGTCCCGAGGTAAGTGTCGATCTGCGCCTTCTGCAGTTGCCCGGAGAAGTCCACGTAGCCGACCTTGGTCTCCGAGTAGAACTCGTATACCTCCCAACCGCCCTCGCGGTGCCCGTTCCCCGTCTGCTTCACGCCGCCGAAGGGTAGGTGCGCCTCGGCGCCGATGGTGGGAGCGTTGACGTAGGTGATCCCGTTATCCAGCTCGTTCAGCGCGCGGAAGGCCGTGTTGACGTTGCTGGTGTACACCGACGACGAAAGTCCGTACCGCACGTCGTTGTTCACGCCGAACGCCTGGTCGGCGGTGTCGACTCGTACCACCGAGAGCACCGGTCCGAAGATCTCTTCCTGCTCGAGGCGCGACCCTGCCTCCACGCGGGCGAAGATGGATGGCTCGAAGAAGTGTCCCGCATCGAGGCCCTTCCCCTTCGCGCGGCGCCCGCCGCAGAGGAGATCGGCGCCCTCCTTCTGACCGATGTCGATGTAGCGCTCCGTCTTCTGCACGGCGGCTGCGTTGATCATCGGTCCCACATCGGTGCCCTCCTTGCGGCCGTCGCCCAGCTTCAGCGAGCGCACGCGCTCGAGCAGACGGCCGAGAAACTCATCGTGGATTCCCGACTGGAGGATGAGCCGGCTCGTGGCGGTACAACGCTGACCCGTAGTCCCGAACGCGCCCCAGAGCACGCCCTCGAGCGCGAGGTCGAGATCGGCATCGTCCATCACGATCTGCGCGTTCTTCCCCCCCATCTCGAGGGAGAGTCGCTTGTGCATCCGCCCACAGATCTCTCCCACGATGCGACCGGTTTCGGTGGAGCCCGTGAAGGAGATGAGCGGCACCGCCGGGTGCTCGACGATGGCGGCTCCTACCTCCTCGCCGAGTCCGTGCACGAGCTGGATCACCTCGGGAGGAAGCCCCGCCTCGAGCATGATCTCCACCAGCACGGTCGCGGTGTGCGGCACATCCTCCGCCGGCTTGAGCACCACCGAGTTCCCGCAGAGGAGCGCCGGGAACATCTTCCAGGTGGGGATGGCCATGGGGAAGTTGAACGGAGTCACCAGACCGGCAACACCGATGGGGCGGCGATAGCTCATCGCCCATTTGTTGCGGAGCTCGCTCGGTACGGTGTGCCCGAAGAGCCGCCGCCCCTCGGCGCCCGCGTAGTAGGCGGTGTCGATTCCTTCCTGCACATCGCCGCGCGTCTCGTTGAGCGGCTTCCCCATCTCGCGCGTCATGAGGTCCGCGATCTCGTCCTTGCGGCGGGTCATGATGTCGCCGGCCTTGCGGATGACATCTCCCCGTGCGGGCGCCGGCGTACGCCGCCAGATCTCGAAGCCCCGCTGCGCCGACTCTATCGCGCGCTCGGCGTCCTTCGTCCCGGACTTCGGGAAGCGCCCGATCACATCCGAAGTATCCGCCGGGTTGACGTTGTCGAAGTACTCGCCCGTCGCCGGCTCGGACCATTTACCAGCAATGAAGTTCTTGAATGTTTTCATGACGGTGGTGAGAGTGGTCAGGTTTGGTTCATCGAGAAAAGTAGTCCGGTATTGCTGGACGTGCTGGTTCTCGGTGGCTGCGGACGCTTGGTTTGCGAGGGAGAGGTCAGCCCGCGGTTCACGCGGAGGGCGCGGAGGGGAACCGAGAGGACGCGGAGAACTTCCTTACAGGCGGGACTCCGCGCTCCGTTCCGACATCGCTTCCAGTGAAAGTCTGGTGAGTCTTGGGGGGGAACCGCTCCCGCATCCAGAGTCCTGCCCGGGTGGGCAGAACCCGAAGCGAGCGAGCAGTTCCCCCATTCACACCGAGCTCTCCCTCTCGGGATCTCCGACGAGGGGCTGGATGCCCGTCCTCGCAAGGTGTTCTCCGCGTCCTCTCAGTTCACCTCCGCGACCTCCGCGTCCGCAGGTCCGCGCGATGAACCATGCCCCCGAGATGATCCCGACCAGCCGCGATGTACCACGCCGCACGCAGGTGAGTGTGATGCCCCTCCCCTCCGATGATGCCACCTACGGCGACTCAACCGGCGCCCTATCGCGTTGCCGTATGCGAAGCGATGAACGCCCCTGCACGGTCGATGTCGGCGAAGAACTCCCGCTCGGCTCGCTCGCGTGCATCGCTCGGCGTGCGCAGCACGGCGGATGGATGCACGGTGGCGAAGACCGCATCGGCCCACTCCGACTCGATCACCTCTCCGCGATGCTGCGTGACGCGGAACTCCTTCCCGAGCAGCGACTGAGCCGCGGTCGCGCCGAGGCAGACGATGACGCGCGGCCTCACAAGCGCGATCTCTTCTTCGAGCCACGGACGGCAGGCGCGCACCTCCATCGCGTTCGGCTTCTTGTGGATCCGGCGCTTTCCCTTCTCGCCGCGCTCCCACTTGAAGTGCTTCACCGCATTCGTGACGTACACGCGCGAGCGCTCGATCCCCGCCGCTTCCAGAGCAGCATCCAGCAGCTTCCCCGATGGACCGACGAACGGCTCGCCGGCGCGGTCCTCCATGTCGCCTGGCTGCTCGCCTACGAACATCAACTCCGCGGCGCGCGGCCCTTCGCCGAAGACGGTCTGCGTTCCAACCGCCCAGAGGTCGCACCCATGACAATGCGCAGCCGCCTCGCGCAGCGTGGCGAGGGTGGGGCGCGGCGGAATGAAATCCGCCGCCGACCCCGTATACGAAACGGCGGCACGCATGGATTCAGTTCTCCGGAGGCAGCGCCGGATGCCTGGTATCGCCGCCCTCTACCTGATAGTCGCTCCGATCGAGATCCTCGCGATCGATCTTGCGGCTGAGCCGGGTCTTGTCGGCGTTGATATCGGCCTCGTCGTGCTGCTCGCGCCCCTCCGTGAGCGGATGCTTCCCCGGCTTCTTCAGTCGATCCTCCGGCCGCTCCCCGAACGCCTCCTCTGGCGGCGACGACTCGAACCCTCGGATGAGCTCCCCTCGCGTCTTCGGCCCATGCCCTCCCTCGGCATGATCCTGCGGTCCCTTCTGCTGTCCTTTCCTTTTGCGCTTCGCCATCTCCGTCTCCTCTGGCTGACATCGTTCCGATCCTCAGTACGACGCGCAAGGGAGAGGCCATGGGGGAGGGGGGAGAGGGGAAAGGAAACAGGAAGCAGGAAACAGGAAACAGGTAACTCCCTCGGGGGTGAGGGCGCTACCGCCAGGAGCTCTTACCTGTTTCCTGTTTCCTGTTTCCTGTTTCCTGTTTCCTTTCCTCTCCTTCCCTTCCCCCCCGCCCCCTATTAACCATCATCACATGCGCGGGCACTGGGCGTATCGTTCGGTAGCCGGGATCATGATCGGCTTCTTCCTCATCCTGACGGTAGGGATGGGGGAGGCGTCGCACGTCTGTCCGGTGCACGACCCGATGCTCGCCGAGGCGATGTCGCTCGGCATGCATCACGGTGGCGGGCACGGCGCGATGGATGCGCACGAGCAGACGGGTCCTGGGTCGCTGCACGGCGAGCACCAGCCCGGCCACCACGACACGCACTGCTGCTGCACGGGGTTCGCCTGCGTCACCAACGCGGTCAATCTCCCGTCGCAACGCCTCGAGCTCCCCGACGTCGCAGTCCTCACATCGTCGACGCCGGAGCTTCCGGAGTACGCGCGCAGCGCCGCTGCCAGCGCCTACTTCATCCCCTTCGCCAACGGCCCTCCCACTCTGTCGGAACGCTCGGCGTAACGCCGGCGCGTGATCGATGCGCGGCCGTCCACTCACGGACGGTGCGGATCTCCGTAACGGGACCGTCGAGCCACGTCTTCGCGCGGCCGCCATGAGCGGCCCGCGGGCGGGCTCGCGCATGAACATCTCCGACAGAGGGACCAGATGCCGGATTCACTCGGCGCGATTCTCCGTTGCGCTGCGAGAGCGCTGGGGATCGCTCTCATCCTGCCGACCGTCGCTGCGGCGGCGGCTGCTGCCGCC
>DATCXR010000034.1:0-2420 GCA_036565685.1 Gemmatimonadaceae bacterium | reverse complement strand
GGCGGCAGCCGCGGCCTCGGACTCGTGCTGGCGCGCGAGTTCGCCGGTCGCGGCTCACGGGTCGTGATATGCGCGCGCAACCGGGATGAGCTCGAACGCGCGCGCCTCGACCTCGAGGGGCGCGGCGCCCGCGTCCTCGCGCTCACGTGCGATGTGACCGACCGCGCGCAGGTCGAGGAGATGGTGCGTTACGTGACCCGCGAATGGGCGACCGTCGACGTTCTCGTGAACGACGCCGGCGTGATCCAGGTGGGACCTCTCGACACGCTCACGATCGAGGACTACGAGGTCGCGATGCGGACCCACTTCTGGGGACCGCTGAACGCCATACTCGCCGTTCTCCCGCAGATGCGCGCCCGGCGCGAGGGCCGCATCGTGAACATCTCCTCGGTGGGTGGAAAGATCAGCGTACCGCATCTCCTCCCGTACTCCGCCAGCAAGTTCGCGCTCACCGGCCTGTCGGAAGGACTTCACGCCGAGCTCGCGCGCGACAACGTGGTAGTGACCACGGTCTGCCCGGGGCTCATGCGCACCGGCAGCCCGAGAAACGCGCAGTTCAAGGGGAAGCACCGCGCCGAGTACGCCTGGTTCAGCATCGCCGACGCGTTGCCGGTTCTCAGCACGAGTGCGGAGAGCGCTGCGCGGCGAATAGTAGATGCCTGCCGCCGCGGCGACCCGGAGCTGACATTCCCGCTCCTCACCAGGCTCGCCGTCAACTTCAACGGCCTGTTCCCCAGCGTCAGCGCGGAGATCCTGGGTCAGGTGAACCGCGCGCTTCCCGATGCCGGTGGTGTGGGCACGGCGCGCGTTCGTGGCGCCGAGAGCCAGTCGCGCGTCTCGCCATCGCCGCTCACCACGCTCGGCGACCGGGCAGCGGCGAGCAACAACGAGCTGGGTTAGGAGAACGACGGGCTCGTTGGCTCTACAACAGCCCCGCGCCTCGGAGTGCCGTTTCCAGTCCCTCGATTCCCACGTAGTGGTGAGTCTGCATCCCGAGCGCAGCGGCCGGCTGCAGATTCTGCGCGCGGTCATCCACGAAGAGCGTCGACTCGGGCTTCGCCTGGACTATTCGCATCGCGTGCTCGAAGATCGCGCGCGATGGCTTGCGCACGCCGAGCCAGCAGGACGTGAGAAAACCGAGGAAGATCTCATCGAGCCCGAACGCGTCGATGCGATACTGGTTGAGCACCTCGGACTCGTTGTTGAGCGTGAAGAGGCGCACGCTCCGTCGCTCGGCGAGCCGCCGAACGAGCGCCATGCACTCCAGATCAGGAGTGCTCTGCGCGAACATGTACGCGATGAACTGCTCGCGCGTGAAGTCGCGGCCCGTGTAGAACACCGTGCTGTCGAGGTACTCGTCGACGCCGATCCGTCCTACTTCCCACTCGCCCACCACTTCCTCGTGCCGCAGCTCGAACTCATCGCTCAGGCCGAAGTGCTCCACGGCGCGGGCGCGCTGCTCGTGATCCCACCCGTTGGAGGCGAGCACTCCGCCGATGTCGAAGAAGCAGTGGGTGATCATGGCAGCACCATAAACCGAAACGGGGCGCCTGACCAGAGGCGCCCCGTTTCGGATTCAGTTCTACCGGACTCTTCAGAGTAGCGGGGGCGGGATTTGAACCCGCGACCTTCGGGTTATGAGCCCGACGAGCTACCAGGCTGCTCCACCCCGCGTCGATGTGGCAAATATCGCCAGGCCCGGTGCCCCAGTCAAGGGTGCGCCCGCGCCACTGCGCAGCGTGAAGCAGCTCATTCAGCGGTCCGTGTCGTCCCTCGGCTCCGCGAAACGGTAGAGCATCTCCTTGTCGCCGCGGATCAGCCCGAACTCCTCGCGCGCTATCCGCTCCTGAACGGCGGGGTCGGTCTGGATGGATTTCTTCACTCGCTCGAGAGAGTCCACCTGCTTCTCGAGCGTGTCTATTTCCGCGAGCAGGTGCGCCTTTTTCGAGCGTTGCTGAAAGAGGTCGGTGGTGCCGTATTCGCCGCCCTGAATGGCGAACACGATGGCTGCCAGGAGCACTCCCAGCCCCACGAAGCGCCAGGCGCGCTTCCGCGCCGGCGACATTGCCTTGCTTTTCCGAGCGGGCACGGCTCCCTCAGAGGCCGTAGATGGATCCGCCGGGGTACTCGGCGGAGTCGCTCAGAAGCTCCTCGATGCGCAGGAGCTGGTTGTACTTCGCGACGCGGTCGATGCGCGACGTCGAGCCGGTCTTGATCTGTCCCACGCCGGTCGCCACCGCGAGGTCGGCGATGAAGGTGTCGGCGGTCTCGCCACTGCGGTGCGAGATGATCGAGAGGTAGCCCGCGGAGCGCGCCATCTCGATCGCTTCGAGCGTCTCGGTTACCGTGCCGATCTGATTGAGCTTGATGAGAATCGCGTTGGCCACGTGCTTCTCGATCCCCTTCGCGAGGAACTCGGT
>DATCXR010000032.1:0-4120 GCA_036565685.1 Gemmatimonadaceae bacterium | reverse complement strand
GGTATCGGTTCGCGCGCTGTCGGCAGGTGCGCCCGTCGTATCGGGCCGCGCACCGGCGGAGTCGCGACGCTGGGTGGCGGCGGTGTCCTGCCGCGCCTGCGTGGTGTCACGGACGGTTCGCTGCGCGCTGACGCTCGCGGGTGCGAGTGCACCCACGAGCAGCACGACGCCGGCCAGCCATGCCGTACGACGAGCGCTGAAACTCAGCTCGTCCTCCCGCGAGCGATCTCCACGAACATCCCCACCGGAATGCCGGTCGGCCCCTTGGGCATGTAGCCGAGGTCCGACTCCGCGTACGCCGTGCCCGCGATGTCGAGGTGCACCCAGGGATAGCTCCCCGTGAACTCCTTGAGGAAGATCGCCGCCGTGCTTGCGCCGGCCGCGCGGCCGCCGGAGTTTTTTATGTCGGCGACGTCGCTCCGCATCAGCTCGCGGTAGTCGTCGAAGAGCGGGAGCTGCCAGCCCAACTCGCCCGATCGCTTCCCCGCAGCGAGCACCTCCTCGATGAGCGCCTCGTCGTTTCCGAAGACGCCGCTCGCGGTGTGCCCGAGGGCCACCACGCACGCTCCGGTGAGCGTGGCGGCGTCCACCACGGCAGCGGGATCGAAGCGCCTGGCGTACGAGAGCACGTCCGCGAGAACGAGGCGCCCCTCGGCGTCGGTGTTGATCACCTCGATGAACTTTCCGAGATGACTCTGCACCACGTCGCCAGGATTGACAGCCGTACCCGATGGCATGTTGGTGGTGCTGCCGACGAGGCCGACCACATTGATCGCAAGACCGAGGCGAGCGATCGCTTCCATGGCGCCGAGCACGCCAGCGGCGCCGCACATGTCGAACTTCATCGCCTCCATTCCCTGCGCCGGCTTGATGGAGATGCCGCCCGAGTCGAAGCAGAGTCCCTTCCCCACGAGCACGAGCGGCTTGGCGCCATCGGCACCCTTGCGATACTCGAGCGCGATGAGCTTCGGGTCCTGCGGCGTTCCCTGCGCGACCGCGAGGAAGGAGCCCATCTTCTGCTCCTGCATCTCGGCGCGACCCAGCACGGTGACCTGCATTCCGTGGCGCTCGGCGATGGAGCGCGCCGTGTCGGCCAGATAGTCGGGTGTGCAGAGATTACCGGGCATCATCGCGAGCCGGCGCGAGAGGCTGATCCCTTCGCCGATCGCGGAGCCGGTCTCCACCGCACGGGCGGCACCGTCGCCATTGGCCAGGATGGTGGCGCTCTCCAACTCCGGCTTGCGCTCTTCGGCGCTGGGCGGCGACTTGAGGTCGGTGTATTGCCAGGCACCGAGTGAGAGTCCAACGGTAGCGGCCTCGATGCCGGCATCGCCGCCGTCCGCAGCGTACCAGGCGAGCGACGGTACGCCCATCTTTCTTGCCTGCCGCGCCGCGATGCTCGCACCCCTGCGAAGCGCGCCCGGGAGATCGGTGGTCTCGCCCAGACCTACCAGGAGGACTCGCCGCGGTCCCTCGTCGGTGCCGCTGAGGTGGAGCACCTCGTCGCGATCGCCGCGGAAGTCACGGCGCGAGATGGAGCGAGCGAGTGCACCGCCGAGCGACTTGTCGAGTGCGCCGAGAGGCGCGGGGATCGAGGCGTTCCTGGCGAGGGCGATTACGAGGAGAGGCGTATCGAGCGTCGCCGGCTCGGCGCCGCTCGAGGTGGTACGAAGGGGCATGGCGTAGCTCCAAAGTGAAACGGGCGGGAACGACGTGGCGCCCCGCCTCGACTTGGTCAGGTAATGTATAATCGGCGTAGCCGCGCTACCAACCGGGCGGGGTCAGCTCTGGAATGGTGAATCGATACGAGCGGCGAAGCGCTCGTATCGATTCACGATTCCAGAGCTGACCCCGTCGCTCGGCTAATGGGAGATGGAACCTTTCAAAGATGTGCCCGGCGTGGGAGCCGAGAGCTCATCCTGACTGAAAGACTTACGGGTCGACCTGGAAGCGGGCCAGCATTCCGGCTGCGATGTGGTCATCCACGTGGCAGTGGTAGAGCCAGGTGCCGGGATTGTCCGGCACCATGTTGAGCACGCGCATCGACGCAGGCAGCAGCTCGATCAAATCGACACGCATCCCTTGCCACAGCAACGTCTGTCCGTGCCAGTGCGGCGTGTGCAAGTCCACCTCGTTGCCCAAGCCGAACACGTACCAGCGCACCCGCTCGCCGAGCTTCATCGTCAGATCCTCCACCGGGAGGTTGCCGAAGATGTAGCCGTTGATCGAATGCTTCAGGTTGGCCTCATGGAAGTCCTCGCTCTCCGGGTCAGCACCGGGGGTGTTCGCGATGTTGTCCTCCAGATACCAGCTCCGGTTCTCATCGAAGATCATGAAGAGGGTCACGAACTCGCGGTCGACGTCGTTCGGCCGGCCGTCTGCGCGTGCTCTTCCCCGAGCCGTGATGATGATTGGCCCTACGAGGCCGGTGTTCGCATCCCTGGGCTCGTCCGTGTGCGAGTGGTACATCCAGAGTACCGAGCTCGGGTCGTCCGGGCCCGGTCCGGCGCGCTCGGGTACTGGGTATGTGTACGTGTGAGTCGCGCCCGGCGGCACGGCGTCGTCAGCCTTGTCCGTCCCGGACGTCCCATCGTCGTACGGCGCGCCCTCCGAGTCCTTGTCGTAGAAGACCCCGTGCGCGTGGAAGCTGTATGGCCGGTCGGCGTTGTTCTTGAAGACGACCTGGATGGTGTCGCCGACCTGGGCGCGGACGACCGGACCGAGGATTCCCAGGTGTTGCCACTCCGGGGGAATGGGCTCGAGCTCGCTGAAGGTCGCGTCGGTGTACTCACGGTACCGCGCCTTTTCATAGCGTAGGCCGATCCCGGGACCGGTGTTGACGAAGATCTGTTCAGCCTCGCCGAACGGCTCGCCGGTGATCTCGTTGATCCCGCTCGGCGCATAGTTCCACTCGACCGGGTCGGCGGCTATGAAATATGTCCGCGTTCGGAGCGCGACCGACTGGGCTGGATCGGGAGTACCTGGCTCGGGCGCCGGTGCGGTAGGGCCATCCGGGTCGCACGCGAACAGGAGGAAAAGTAACGAGGGGACCAGCGCTCCTCTGACGAGGGCGGCTGCGGCGTCGAGGCGATTCCTTGCTCGGAACATCGATGCCTCCTCCGTGCATCGCACTTGCACGCACCGACCCATGTCGGCAAGACCGAAGCGCCTATAATCGTGCGCGCCCGGGGCCCGGAATTATGGGAGTTCTCCTTCTTCTGTCAAGAGTACCCGCGCTGCACTCCGACGGCAGACCGCGCCTCAATCCGCCAGGGAAAGTCTCCCGCGCTAGTGTCTGTGCGGCGCCGTACCTGGGTTCGCCGGCGCTGGCCGGGATCGTGGGCGATCCCTTGTGGATCGTCTTCTCACAGGACGCAGCGGACGCTCTACCGAGAGAGTCCGACCTCCACTCGTGTGTAGATGAAGCGACCGTTGAACCCGAACGGTGACGCCGACGGATACGGGAAGATGAAGAAGCCATTGTCCGGCTTCATGAAGCCGGGATATGTGTCGAACAGATTCCGCGCCCCGAGCGCCACGCCGAAGGCCCGGAAGCTGTATCCGACTTCGGCATCGAGGAGCGTCTTCGACGAGTATGTCTGCGCCGACTCCTGCGTGTAGCCGTAGAGCGACGAGGTGTACTCGCCGTACGACGTGCTTCTGGCGAGGAGGCGCCAGGAGCCGGTGGCATAACGCGCCGTGAAAGTCGTTCGCCACTTCGGCCGCTCCCGCGTCATCGCGTTGAGTCCGCCCTCGTAGAACGGATCGAAGAGCGCGGTGACTCCCGTACCCTGCAGCTCGCGAGGAAGCGGTCCCAAGCTGGCGATGCGGTTCTCCGTCCAGTTGAACACTCCGTCCAGGCCCATCGTCCCGCCCCCCAATTCGAACCTGTAGGTGCCCGTCAGGTCCACGCCTTCCGTGCGCGTGTTGATCCCGTTGGTCATGTACTGCGCCGCCTCGGCACGCGAGCCGATGCTCCGGAGGATCGCCTTCACACTGTCCGTCCCGAAGGAAGTCGTCAGCATGATCCGGTCGTCGACCTTTATCCAGTAGTAGTCGGCGGTGAAGGTGAGCGCCTGGATCGGGCTGAACGCGAAGCCTGCGCTCACGTTCACCGATG
>DATCXR010000019.1:0-2349 GCA_036565685.1 Gemmatimonadaceae bacterium | reverse complement strand
CCTTCCGCGCTGGCGCCACGCACGTGACCGCCAACGCCTCCGAGCGCGCGATCGCCGCGGCCTTCGCAGCGGCGCTGGCAGTGGAAGCGCGCGGCGACGAGCGCTCGGCCGGCTTCGTCTTCTGTATGTCCGGCCCCAACGCGGCCAAGGCGGGGAGGGCGTACGCCAGATCGCGTTCGCGTCGGATCGAGCAGGGCGAGGTGGCGCTCGTTCACTGTAACTCCCAGGTGGGCGGCTACTGGACGGACATCACGCGCTGCTACTGCGCCGGTGCCCCGGGTGCACCGGCCGCAGACATGTACGATGCCGTGTTCGAGGCGCGCGCCGCCGCGCTCGATGCGCTACGCCCTGGAGCGCGCGCTCGCGACGTGGATGGTGCGGCCCGCGCCGTGCTCGAGCAGCGTGGGTACGGGAGCGCCTTCACGCACGGCACCGGGCACGGTGTCGGCTTCGCCGCCATCGACCACAACGCGATCCCGCGCGCACACCCGGCCTCGCCGGATATCCTGGAGGCCGGGATGGTGTTCAACATCGAGCCCGCGATCTACCTGGACGGCGTGACCGGCGTGCGCCACTGTGACATGGTCGCGCTCGGCGAGCGCGGCATCGCGCTTCTGACCTCCTTCCACGACAGCGCGGGCGAGCTGGCGACAGGCTGACCAGCGCGCTTCCCCTTGACCTTCGACAGGAACGACTATATTCTCTTGTCGAACGACAAGGGGAGTGGCAGATGGGCAAGGCGGACATCGATGTCCTGCAGGGAACGCTCGACCTCCTGATCCTGAAGGCCGTATCGCTCGAGCCGATGCACGGGTGGGGGATCGCCCAGCGCATCCAGCAGATCTCGCGCGATGCGCTGCAGGTCAACCAGGGGTCGCTCTATCCAGCGCTCCACCGGCTGGAAGACCGCGGCTGGATAACGGCGAAGTGGGGTACCTCCGAGAACAACCGGAAGGCGCGCTTCTACCGTCTCACGGCCGCCGGCCGCGCGCAGCTGGCCACCGAGACCGCTGACTGGGAGCGTTTCGCGCTCGCCGTACAGCGAGTGTTGAGCGCGGAGCCGGCCTGAACGCGCCGTTGGAGTGAGTTCGATGAACCTTCGTACGAGGCTCCTGCGCCGCTGGCGCGCAATCTTCGCTCGCGAAGCGATGGATCGCGAGCTCGACGACGAGCTCCGTTTCCATCTCGAGATGGATGCCGCGACGCGGGTGCGCTCCGGCCAGTCGCCGGAATCGGCGCGCACGGAGGCGCTCCGCGCCTTCGGCGGGGTGGAGCGCTTCAAGGAAGACTGTCGCGACGCCCGCGGCGTCGCCTGGGTCGACGCGATCCGCGGCGACACGCGGCGCGCGCTCCGCTCCATGGCAGCGCGCCCCGCTTTCACGCTCGCGGTGGTCCTCACTCTCGGTCTGGGGATCGGCGCCAACACCGCGATTTTCAGCGTCGTCAATGCCGTCCTCCTGCAGCCGCTCCCGTACGAGGACGCGGCGCGGCTCGTGATGCTCTGGGAGAACGATCGGAACAGCGGCACGGTGCGCGAGCCCGCGTCGGTCCCGGATTTCTTCGACTTCGCCGCGCGCAACCGCGTCTTCAGCGGGATCGCTGGGCTGCAGCCGCGAGCGCTCAACTTCACCGCGCCGACGCCCGGCGCGGACGCCGAGCTGCTCTCCGCGGCGGCGGTGACGCGCGACTTTCTCCCGACCATAGGGGCCTCGCCGCTCCTCGGCCGCGGCTTCCTCGCCGCGGAGTCGGCGCCGGGAGGCGCGCCGGTGGTGCTGATCAGCGAGCGCCTCTGGCGGACCCGATTGGCCGCTTCGCCCTCGGTGATCGGCCAGCGGATCGAGCTGGAAGACAGCAGCTATACGGTGGTGGGTGTGCTCCCGAACGGTCTCGAGCTTCCTGCGATGCCGCCCGGCTTCACCTCGCTGAGCAGCGGAGTGGACCTCTGGCTCCCGCTCGCCGCCACGCTAACGTCCTCGCCGCGCTCGCGTCACGACGTCGTTCTGGTAGCGCGACTCCGTCCCGGCGTTACCGCCGCCGTCGCGCAGCGCGAAATGGCGGCGCTCGCCTCGCAGTTGGAGGCCGAGTATCCGGGCGACAATCGAGCGCGCGGCGTGTTCATCGAGCCATTACAGACATCGCTGGTCCGGAACGTACGCCCCGCGCTCGCGGTGCTCCTCGCCGCGGTTGGACTGGTACTGCTGATCGCCTGCGCCAACGTTGCCAACCTCCTTCTGGCGCGTACGGTGGCGCGCCGGCGCGAGGTCGCCGTACGCGTGGCGCTCGGCGCCGGCACGCCGAGGATCGCCGTACAGTTCTTCGTGGAAAGTGTCCTGCTGGCGCTGACGGCGG
>DATCXR010000503.1:0-1074 GCA_036565685.1 Gemmatimonadaceae bacterium | reverse complement strand
CTTCCCGGGCTGATCGACGTGCCAGCCATGGGCGACGCCGGAAAGCTGCGAGCGGTGCTCGCGCGGCACGAGCGCGCGGTGCGAGCGCTGCTCCAGCGCGCCGGCGCGAGCGCGTGGACCGACGCGCGGCGTGCGCAACTCCTTCGTGAGATACGTACGCGGCATCCCGGCGAGAAGATCGCCGCGTTCACGCAGTTCGCCGATACGGCGCGGGCACTCTTCCGCGAGCTACGGCGCGACGCTGGCGTGGCCGTGCTCACCGCACGTGGAGCGTCGGTCGCGGGAGGAGCACTCTCGCGCCGGGAGGCCATCGAGCGCTTCGCTCCGCGCGCTTCCGGAGTGCGAGCCCCAGGAGCGATCGAGCGGATTGATCTCCTGATCGCCACCGATCTGCTGAGCGAGGGAGTGAATCTGCATGACGCATCCGTCGTCGTGCATCTCGATCTCCCCTGGACTCCGGCACGGATGGAGCAACGCGTGGGCCGCTCGCGTCGGATGGGCGCGCTGCACGCGCGAACCACTGTCTACGCTCTCCAGCCGCCCGCGTCTTCCGAAACGCTGCTGTGTGTCGAGCAGCGGCTACGTACCAAGCTCGGTACGGCGAGCCGTCTGCTCGGCGCTTCGGAAGCCGTCCTCCCTCGTGCAGCGATCGACGCGTGCAGCGCGGGAGGGACCGGCGCTACAGCGACCCTGGACGACGGAACGGCGCGCGAGAGCGCGGCACGAAGACGAGAGCTGATAGCGCATGAGCTGGAGCGCTGGCGCGACCGCGGGAATGCGGGCCTCGCGATGGCTCCCGACATGTCACCGGTCAACGGCATCCTCGTGGGCATCTCACAGGCATCGTCCTCCGGCTTGCTGGCGCTCGTGCGCGAGAGTGACCAGTACCGTCTCGTGGCGGCGACGCACGAGGGAGAGGTGGATGATGACCCTGCTTTCGTGCTCGAGATCGTCCGCCTGGCGAGCGCGGCCTCGGCCGCGGTGCGCGATTCGACTCGCGACTGCGAACCGGCTGGCGTCGATCCGGCGAGCGCCATCGAGCGCGTGGCTCGCTGGGCATCGCGGCGCGCGGGC
>DATCXR010000475.1:0-4300 GCA_036565685.1 Gemmatimonadaceae bacterium | reverse complement strand
ACAGGGAGCCAAGCTACCAGCCGCAAGCGGCCGAAAAGAAATAAGGGGAACTGCTCCCTCACCTCCTGTTCTGCCCGGGTGGGCAGGACTCTGGGTGCGGGAGCAGTTCCCCCAAAAGCTCCTGCTCGAGATCCCGGCCCTATTGGTTTTCTCCGCGTTCTCCGCGCTCCTCCGCGTTCTCCGCGTTCCTTACCGAGAGGAGCTTTCTTTCGCGACACAGCCAGTCTCACGATCGCGATGCCTGCTGCCGCAGGACGTTCTCCGCGTCCTCTCGGTTCCCCTCCGCGCCCTCCGCGTCCGCAGGTCCGCGCGCTGAACCAGGCCCCGAGATGAGCCAGACCAGCCGCGACATACTACCGCCTCCGCACGCCCGCGAGATGAGCTCTCCTCGCAAAGATCCCAGACCACCAACGCTCAGACTCTCCCTACCCTCCGGATGTACGAGTCATAACTCTGCCGGATGTCACTCATGGCGTCTCCACCGAACTTTTCGAGGAAGGCCTGTGCCAGTACGAACGCGGCCATGGACTCGGCGATGACGGCCATAGCCGGGACGGCGGTCACGTCGCTGCGCTCCGCGGTGGCGGACGCCGGCTCCAGCGACGGGACGTCGACGGTGGCCAGGGGGCGCATGAGGGTGCTGATCGGTTTCATCCCCACGCGGATCACGAGCGGCTCGCCGGTGGTGATGCCACCCTCCAGGCCGCCAGCGCGGTTCGTCCGGCGGCGCACGTTACCTGTGGTCGGGCGGCCGGGTGAGGGTTCGATCTCGTCGTGCACCTCGGCGCCGGTGAGCCGCGAGGCCTCGAAGCCGATGCCTATCTCCACCGCCTTCACCGCGTGGATGGAGAGCATCGCCGCGCCGATCCGGCCATCGAGCTTGCGGTCCCACGAGACGTGCGATCCGAGACCCACCGGGAGACCGTCGCACACGACCTCGGCGATTCCGCCGAGCGTGTTGCCATCGCGCTTGATCGTGTCGATGCGCGCGATCATGCGCTCGTCGGCTTCCTGGTCGAGGGTGCGCAGCGGCGACGCGTCGGCGGCAGCGTTGATGTCGGCGGGCATGACATCGGGACGGCGCGCATCGATGCCACCCAGATGAACCACATGGCTACCGATCGTCACGCCGAACTCGCGCAGGAAGCGTCGGCAGATCGCCCCTGCTGCGACGCGGGAGGTGGTCTCACGCGCCGACGCGCGCTCGAGGATGTCGCGAGCATCGGTGCGATCGTACTTCAACATCCCCGACAGATCCGCGTGCCCTGGCCTGACGCGCGTGACGCTCCGCTTGCGCGGCGCCGGATCGCCCTCGCGCGGCGCCGCGTCCATGATCTCCTCCCAGTTCTTCCAATCGCGGTTGGTAATGAGCATCGCGATCGGCGAACCGAGCGTCTCCCCCGCACGCACTCCGGAGAGAAACTGGATCGCATCCTTCTCGATCTTCATCCGTCGCCCGCGCCCATGCCCCTGCTGCCGCCTCGCGAGCTCGGTATTCACATCTTCTGCGAGGAGCCGCAACCCAGCGGGCATTCCCTCGAGTATGGACACCAGTGCCGGCCCGTGAGATTCGCCGGCCGTAGTGAAGCGGAGCATGGGGAGGGGGAGGGGGAGGGGGAGGGAACAGCGAACAGGGAACAGGAAACAGCGAACAGCGAACAGCGAACAGCGAACAGCGAACAGCGAACAGCGAACAGGAAACAGGAAACAGGAAACAGGAAACAGGAACTGCGAGACAGCAGAAAGCCGAAAGCAGAGAGCAGGAACTGCCCGCGGGCTCGAGGCAGGTTAGCAGGGGACAGTGCCGTCGCGCAACGGCGAGTGCGCGGCACGGGCCGGCGCAGTTTCAGTCGCCCACGTGAAGCGGCCCTCGGAGAGAAGTCTCTCTCCGAGGGCCGTTACTGTTTCCTGTTTCCTGTTTCCTGTTTCCTCGCAGTTCCTGCTTACTGCTTTCTGCTTTCTGCCCTCTGCTTTCTCCTCTCTCTCTCCCCTCACTGCCCTCCGGGCGGGCCCATCTGCTCGCCCTCGTCGATGATATGGGGGGTGACGAGGATCAGGAGGTCGTTCTTCTTCTCCTCGGTGCGGGTCTCACCGAAGAGCTTACCGACGAGCGGGAGATCCACGAGGAGCGGGATGCCGACCTTGGACTGCTGGACCTCGGTCACGGTGAGGCCGCCGATTACCGCGGTCTCGCCGTCGGCCACGAGGAGCTCGTTGTCGGCGCGCTGCTTGAGGAAGGTGTAGCCCAGGTCCGAAGCAGCCGGCTGGAGCTGCGAGCGCTCCGCGTGCAGCGTCATCAGGATCTGGCGGTTGTTCGTGATGTGCGGCGTTACCGAGAGAATGATACCGCTCTCCTTGAACTGCACCGTGGCGCGTGGTCCCTGGCCGCCTGAACCGCCCTGGCTCAGTGAGCCGAGGTCCACGATACGGATCGGCGTCTCTTCACCGGAGAGCAGCTCGGCCTTCCGGTTGTCGAGCGTCACGATGCTCGGCTCGGCCTGCACGTCGGCGAGACGAACTTCCTGAAGAGCGTCGATGAACGAGGTGAGGTCGAAGCGGCCGAGCGCGGTCGAGAAGATCAGCGACAGAGCGGGGTTGGTGACGCGCTGCGTGGCGTTGGAGACCGCCGCGAGCGAGTTACCGCCCAGCTGCACCACCGAGAGGTTCTTGTCGTATGCCTCGCCAGTGGCGGGGTCGGTCCGCTGGACGAGCTTGTTGAAGAAGGTACCGTTGTCGCCGAGGTCGTAGCTGACACCGATGTCCTCGATGTTCGTGCGGTTGACCAGGATGATCTTGGCCTTGATTGCGACCTGCGGCGTGCGGACGTCTAGATCCTTCACGTAGTTCGCTATGTCATCGAGGCGCGACGGCACGTCGGTGATCAGAAGACGATTCGTGGCCGAGTCCGCAGTCACCGAGCCGCGCACCTTGCACTGTCCGCCGGAGCCACCCGACGATCCGGGCGCGGCGATCGGGCACTCCTTCGAGAGGAGACCCTCGATGGTCGGAGCGAGCGAGCTGGCGCGAGCGTAGTTGACCGACATGATCCGCGTGGAGAGCGGCTCGGCCGCCTGCTGCGCGGCAATGTTCTGATAGCTGTCTACCGAGATGATTCCGTCCTGGTCTTCCTTGGCCGCGAGGCCCTGCGAAGTGAGGATCGCGCGCAGCGCCACGTCCCAGGGCTGGTCGCGCACCTCCGCCGACACGGTTCCGGTCACGCCCTTCCCGACCACGATCGTGCGGCCGGAGAAGACCGCGAAGGCGGAGATCACATCGCGGATGTCGGCTTCCTGATAGGTGACCGTGATCTTCGGCTGCGCCGCTTCGGGCTTGAACGGCTCGAGCTCGGCCGAGAGATCGGCACCGCGGTTCGACTTCGACGTCGCCCTGGCGGCGGGGGCGGGGACCACCGTGCCCGCGGACGAAGCGAAGGCACCGCTGATCTCCGGGTTGGTGCGCCAGGCGGCAAAGGCTCCGACGTCCGCGCCGCCATCCACGGCCACGCGAACCTCGCCATCGCTGCGCGTGAGGCGATACTCGTGATCGGAGTCGAGATCGATCACCACGCGTACCACGTCATCGCGGTACTGGGCGACGCGGACGTTGATCACACCGCCGCGCTCCACCTTGTCGTACATCCGGACCGGAGCGCTCAGTGTGGCTCCCTTGAGGTCGAGAACGATGCGCGGGGGCGAGCCGAGCGCGAAGTCCTGAACGGCCACCGCCCCCGCGACCGCCACCACTACCTCGGCGCGACCTGCGGCCGGAATAACGCTCAGCGACCTTACCTCGCCGCCTTTGCGCCCTTCGATTGTCATTGCGTGAGCGACGTCCGCATGCGCGCCCAGCGCAAGGAGCATCACTCCGACCAGCGCAGAGACCCGCTTCATTGCGACCTCGCTCTCGTGGTATCGTTGAGTGCCAGCACTTCCTGCCTGCTGAAACCGTATTCCTCGATCGTGAACGTCACCGACTTCGGCGAAATGCGGGCGACCCGCATGCGACCGAGGGTCTGCCCTGCCCTCACCCTGTACTGCTCCTGCGTGGACACATCGCGCATGATCGCCACCGAACGGCCCTGCGGCGCGTAGATCACTGTCACCAGGCGAAGGTCGGAGATCATGGGCCGCAGCTCGCCGTTCGCTATCAGTGAGACGAACGGATCGCGCCTCCCCTCCGGGCTGTAGGAGAAGGATTCACGCAGCAGCGTGATCTCCTTCGCCGGTCCCTTCTCCGGAGAGTCGCCTGGCTTGGCGGCCGTCTTCGCGGCGGCGGGCGTCGTTGCGGGCGCCTTCGTCGG
>DATCXR010000450.1:0-25835 GCA_036565685.1 Gemmatimonadaceae bacterium | reverse complement strand
GTGGCTGGCGCTCGACCCATTCGGTGGATCGGCGTCGACGCTCGGGGCCACGATCGCTACCGCGTCGGCGGGTCCGCTCGCGCACGCGTTCGGCACGCCGCGCGACAACGTGCTCGGTCTCGAGGCGGTGACCGGAGACGGCGAGGTGGTGCGCACGGGCGGCCGCGTGGTGAAGAACGTGGCCGGCTTCGACCTCACGCGTCTCTTCACCGGTTCGTGGGGGACGCTCGCCGTGATCACCGAGGCGACGGTTCGTCTGCGCGCGCTTCCCGAGGTGGAGGAGAGCTGGGCGCTCATCGTGGATGAGAAGCAGGAGGAGCTCGAGGCACTGTTCACCCGCCTCCGCTTCGCGCCACTCGAACCGTTGGCGCTCGAGCTCGTGAGCCCATCGCTCGCGGCCCATCTCGGCGTGGACGGCCACGGGCGCTCGGTTCTGCTCATCCGGCTCGGAGGGAACGAGGGGAGCGTGCGCTCGCAGCGGGAGTTCCTGCGGACGTTTTCCGACCCCGCCGGCGCGCCCCGCGGATTGTGGCGCAGGCTCCGCGAGTGCGAGCCCGAGCGCGCCGCGGTCGCCCGCTTCTCCGCGCCTCCGTCGCGCATGGCGCAGACGTGGACCGTCGCGCTCGCTGCCGTGCGCGACTCGGCGCAGGCGTTCGTGCACGCGAGTATCGGCCGCGGAATCGCGCGCTGCGTGGTCCCCACTACCGAGAGTGGAGCGGCCGAGCGACTGATCGACGCCGCCACGCGCTTCGACGGAACGGTGATCTCCGAGCGCCTCCCCGCCGACCTCTGGCCGCGCACTCGCGGCGAGCGGACAACCGGCGAAAGCGGCACCGAGCGCCTCGCACGCGGGATCAGGAGTAGGTTCGACCCGATGAGCGTGCTCAACCCCGGGATATTGGGCGAGCGATAGATGAGCGATGACGTGAAGACTCCGAGCGCCACTGGCGCCCACGATGCGGATACGACAGGCGCGGTCGGCGCGATCGACCGACCTCCCTGCGCGGTACCGGGCACGCCGCTGGCCGGCGTGGTAGACGGGATCATGACGTGCGTCCACTGCGGCTTCTGTCTTCAGGCGTGCCCTACCTACCTCGCGGTGGGCGATGAGAACGACTCGCCGCGCGGGCGGATCCTGCTCATGCGCTCCGTGGTGGAAGGAGAGCTCTCGATAGACGACCCGTCGGTGACCTCGCACATCGACCGCTGCCTCGGCTGCCGTGGCTGCGAGACGGCGTGCCCATCCGGCGTACCATACGGGCAGCTCCTCGAGGCGACGCGTGCGACCATGGTTCAGCGCGAGCCGCCACCGCTGGTGGCGCGGGTCATTCTCGGGCTCTTCGCGCGACCAGCGCTCATGCGGCCTCTCCTCGCCGCATCGCGCATCCTCCGCGCTACCGGCCTGCCGCGGCTCCTCGCGCGACTCCCGGGCCGCGTGGGGTTCGCCTTCGGTATGCTCGCCTCCACCACGTCGCCGCTCCCGCGCCGCTCGTATCCGGGCGTGGGGAGCGGCGAGCGCGGCACTGTGGCGACGCTACGCGGCTGCGTGATGGAAGGCCTCTTCGCGGAAGCCAATCGTGCGACCGAGCGCACGCTCGCATGCAACGACTACTCGCTCACCGAAGCGCCCGGCCAGGGTTGCTGCGGGGCGCTGCACGCGCACGCTGGTGATCTCGACGGAGCGCGGGCGCTCGCGCGGCGCAACATCGCCGCCTTCGAGCGTGCCGGCACCGACTACATCGGCGTCAACGCATCCGGCTGCGGCGCCATGATGAAGGAGTACGGCCACCTTCTGGCCGACGACCCCGAGTGGGCCGCGCGAGCGGCGGCGATCTCCGAGCGCGTGCGCGATGTGAGCGAGCTCCTCGCGGCCGCGGGCCCGAAGTCCGGCGGCGCGCTCCCGATACGCGTCACCTACGACGCGCCCTGTCACATGGTGCACGCTCAGCGCATCGTGCGGCCGCCCCTGCAGCTCCTCGAGAGCATTCCCAACATCGAGCTCGTACCGCTCGTCGACGCCGATCAGTGTTGCGGCAGCGCCGGGATCTACAATCTGGTACAGCCGGAGCTGGCGGGCGAGGTGCTTGCACCGAAGCTCGCGAACATCGCAAGTACCGGCGCGCAGTACGTAGCTACAGGGAATCCGGGCTGTATCATGCACATCGGTGCGGGACTTCTGCGCGCTCATCAGCGCGCGCGCACGGTGCACCCGGTGGAGCTGCTCGATGCTTCCTACGCGGAGCACGCCCCGTAGCGCATCGGCGTTCGCCGCCGTTAGGTTGCGAATATGATCGATGTCGTATCGCTGCAAGCGATGCTCGGCCCGGTGGAGGAGAACGCAGTATGAGCACCGAACCGCCCGCCGGTGGAGACATGGCCTTCGCCGGCGACGTAGCCGGCCAACCGGTAGTTCTGCACTACGGCGATATCGCTCGCGAGTACGGAGCGCTGCGCGAAGGCGCGTTGCTCGTCGACCGCTCTTTCCGTGGAAGGATGCGCGTGGGCGGCGCGAAGGCGCCGGAGTTGATCACGGGGATGGTGACGAACGACGTGCTCGCGCTGCGCGACGGGATGGGACTCTACGCGGCGGCGCTCAGCCCAAAGGGAAAGATCGTCGCCGACCCCCGCATCTTCGCGCACGACGATCATCTCCTGTTGGACATTCCTCCCCGCGCATGGGCGGGATGGGTGGCGCTCGTACGGAAGTACGTCAACCCGCGCCTCGCGCCCTACGTGGACGTGTCGTCGGAGATCCGCGACATCGGAGTGTTCGGCAGGACGTCACGCCGCGTAGCGTCGGCTGCTTCCGGGATCCCGGTCGAGCAGCTCGCATCGCTCCAGCCGAATGCTCACGTCTCCGTGGATACCGATGGGCATCGTGTCACGGTCGTCCGCTCGAATGCGATCGGCCTCGAGGGATACGAGATCTTCCTCCCCGCCGATCTCTTCGCGCGAAGCTGGCAGCTCGCCGTGGACGCGGGGGCACGCCCCGGCGGCCTCCTCGCCTGGGAGATCGCGCGCATCGAGGCCGGCCGACCCGAGTGGGGATTGGACATGGACGAGAACACGATCCCGCAGGAAGCCAACTTCGACGAGCTCGAAGCCATCTCCTACACGAAAGGGTGCTACGTGGGGCAGGAAGTGGTTGCGCGCGTGCACTTCCGCGGTCACGTGAACAAGCACCTGCGTGGGCTCCTCTTCGGCCAGGCGGAGCCCCCGCCGCCAGGCGCGCTGCTTTTCGATCAGAGTGAGAAGCAGGTGGGCGACGTACGCTCCAGCGCGCTCTCGCCCCGACGGGGCGCGGTGGCGCTCGCGATGGTCCGCCGCGAGGTGGAGCCCGGCGCGCACCTCAGGGCGCGTTGGGACGGCGGAGAGCTCCAGGCCGAAGTTCGCGATCGGGCCAGCGGCAACGCCCCGTGAGGATGTAGCGCTCAGCCACCCCCACGCCAGTGTCTCTCGCGCTCGTGACCGGTGCTACCGGCCAGGTAGGATCCTATATCGTCGAGCGCCTGAGGGCAGACGGTTGGCGCTCGCGCGCGCTCGTGCGCGAGCCGGGCGGGGCGGAGTGGCTCGCCGCCCAGGGAGTGGAGCTGGTCAGGGGCGACGTGCTCGATGCGCGGCAGTTCCGTGACGCGGCCGCGGGGTGCGATGCCATCTTCCACGCCGCAGCCCTGGTCACCGCGCGCGAGGGGTGGGAACGCTACCGGACCGCGAATGTGGATGGCACGCGCAACGCGATAGAAGCCGCTGCTGCCACGGGCGCGCGCCTCCTGCATGTGAGCAGCGTGGCCGTCTACGGCGGCGCCGCGCGCTACCGCGACCAACCGACCGACGAGAGTACGCCGCTGGCTCCGCTCCCCGAGAGCGCCTACTACGCGCGCAGCAAGCGAGAGTCGGAGCGACTGGTGCTCGACGCCCACGCTGCAGGACGCATCTGGGCGACGGCCGTGCGCCCCGATGTCATCTACGGCCGTCGCGACCGCCAGTTCGTGCCGCGGCTCGCGCGGCTCCTCGAGAGGGGCTTCTTCCCCGTGGTGCACGGCGGCGTCACTACGCTCGCCGTGGTCCATGCCGCGAGCGTCGCCGACGGCGCGGTGCGGGCCGTGTGCACCGACGCGGCCGGAGGGGAGGCGTACAATCTCGCCAACGATTTCCCGGTCACCGTGGCCGAATTCGCCCGGCTGGCCGGTGAAGGGTTGGAACGGCGCGTGCGGCTGGTATCGTTCCCGATCTCGCTCGCGCGTCCTGCTCTCGCCGCGGTGCGGGGCGTGGTGCGCGTCACGGGTGGTGCGGCGCTGGCGGCGCAGTCGGCCGGTACGCTGGATTTCCTTTCGCGCGACAACCCGTTCACATCCGAGCGCGCGCGTCGTGAGCTCGGCTGGTCACCACCGGTGAAACCGGAGGTCGGGATACCGGATGCTTTTCGGTGGTGGAAGGAGCACCACGACTGATGTTCGCCGAGCCGCTCCCGACCGCGCTGCTTCTGACCACCTTCGGCACCCTCCTCGCACTCGCGGTTTTCTTCAGCCGAGCCACCGAGCGAGTGAACGTGCCGGTGGTTCTGATATTCCTCATCACGGGGATGCTTGCCGGCTCCGAAGGAATCGGCGGGATCGTCTTCGAGAACTACGCGTTCGCCGTCCGTCTCGGCACCATCGCGCTGGTGCTGATCCTCTTCGACGGCGGGCTCAACACGTCGTTGTCGGCGTTCAAACAGGTCGCCGCACCAGCCGGAGTGCTCGCGACGATCGGCGTCATCATGATGGCCGGCGTGGGCGCGCTGGGTGCGCGGGCGCTGGGGCTCCCGTGGCCCGCCGCTCTTCTGGTGGGCGCGGTGGTGTCATCCACCGATGCCGCAGCGGTATTCGCCGTGCTCCGTGGGAGCGGGCTGCACCTCAAGCGGCGCGTGGGAATCACGCTCGAGGTGGAGTCGGGTGCCAACGACCCGATGGCGGTGATCCTCACGCTATCGCTCACGAACAACCTCATGGCGCCGTCGCCGTCTGCCGGTTGGCAGATGGCGCTCGACGTGCTGCGTCAGATCATCGTCGGCGTTGCACTCGGAATCGCGATCGGGCACGGCGGGCGCTTCCTCCTCCGCAAGCTGCGCGTCCCTACCGTGGGCCTCTACCCGGCGCTCACGCTCGCCGTGGCCTTTCTCGCGTTCGGGGTACCGACGGTGCTTGGCGGGAGCGGATTCCTCGCGGTGTACATCACCGGGATGCTGCTGGGGAGCGGAGAGCTTCCCTACCGTCCGGGACTCATTCGCGTGCACGCGGCGCTCGCGTGGCTCAGTCAGATCACGATGTTCCTGGTACTCGGGCTTCTCGTGTTCCCGACGCGGCTGCTAAACGTGGCCGGGCTGGGACTGGCGCTCGCATTGTTCTTGACGGTGGTGGCGCGTCCACTGGTGGTGGCTCTCTGCCTCATCCCCTTCAGGTATCCACCCAAGGAGATCGCCTACATCGGCTGGGTAGGTCTGCGCGGTGCCGTGCCGATCATCCTGGGCACCTTCCCGGTGCTCGCTGGCGCGCCCGGGGCGATGTTCATCTTCGACGTGGTGTTCTTCATCGTGGTCGTCAACGCGTTCATCCCCGGCGCAACGCTCCCGTGGGTCACGCGACGGCTGGGACTCGAGGCTGCGGAGCCGCCGTCCCCGAAGGCCGTACTGGAGATCGAGAGCATGCAGCCCTTGAACGGCGAGCTGATGTCGTTCTACATCGACCCCGCGCTCGCGGTGGCCGGCGTGTCGATTCACGAGCTCCCTTTCCCCGAAGGTGCCGCTGCCACACTTCTCGTGCGCGGCCAGGATCTGATAGCGCCCAAGGGTAATACGGTGCTCGAAGTGGGCGACCACCTCTACGTCTTCTCGCGCCCCGAGGACAAACCGTTCATCCAGCTCATGTTCGGGCGACCGGAGAGCTGAGGCGAGCGCTCGGAGAGGATGCGCGTATGTGACGCGCGGCACATGTATGACCATACGAAAAACGGGGAACGCAACAATGTTGCGTTCCCCGTTTTCAACCTGCTGAACCGCGCGAACTCAGTGAGTCGTGTCCGCGGCGGTGCTGTCCATTTTCATCGTGCTGTCGTGCATCATCGCCGTGTCGGTGCTCGGCGCCGGTGCGGGCGCCATCGCCGGAGCTGCAGCGGTGTCGCTCGCCGGGGTGTTCTCCTTAGCCGTGCAAGCGCCGAGGAAAACCACGGCAGCTACAAGGGCCAGACGCTTCATTTTCTTTCTCCTTGTGGGGGCGGTAATCAAGCTTTGGAACATTGGTGCTCGCGCGGTACGATACAAGTAGCGGGCGGCACCTATTTTACGTCCTGATAATTCAGTGTCAAGGGACGTGCCGCGCCCGCCTTTTCCGGCCAAACGGCTCCGGGCGGGAATAGTGTGTCCATCCGTAACGATTTTTGCCGCTTCGAGGCCTGCAGAGACTTCCAGCGCACCTCCACGGCCCTGGTTGCGCCGACCGGCCACGGGCGCGACTCGACGATGCATTTCGCGCGCCCACCGCTCCGCGCTCTCCGCTCCCGACGCCGACGGGTCACGAGCGCGGCGGCGAACGGTGGAGCGCAGCGCCGCACTGGTTGGCGATCGCTCGAGTGTCGAGTGCGGCGATCGCGCGCCGGCGCGCGGCGCGGCTGTTGCACCGAGAAAAAAAGCACTCTCGCCACCCGACTGGAGCTCTGGAACCTCTGGCGCACGGTGGGGTCTCGCTAGTACGCTGACATACACGTCTTCGCGAGCGCCCAGAATGGCGCGCGCCTTCCGCCCGATCCGGAGATATCTCCTTGTCGTCCTATCCAACCACACTGGGCGCGCTCAAGCGATCTCCTTACGCGGCCGCCCACCGCGCACAGCGTTCCGTGCGAGACGAGGTACGCGCGAATCTCCTGCAGCGTCTCGCCGACGGCGGGTCGATCTTCGAGGGAGTGCTCGGTTACGAGGACAGCGTCGTTCCGCAGATCGTGAACGCACTCCTCTCGCGTCACACCTTCATCCTTCTTGGCCTGCGCGGCCAGGCGAAGTCGCGCATCCTCCGCTCGCTCGTCACGCTCCTCGACGACGCGATCCCGATAGTGGAAGGAAGCGAAGTCAACGACAATCCCTTCGCGCCGATATCGCGCTACGCGCGCATCCTCGTCGCGGAGCGCGGCGATGAGACTCCCATAGCGTGGATCGGGCGCGAACAGCGTTACGTGGAGAAGCTGGCCACGCCCGATGTCACGATCGCCGACATCATCGGCGACGTGGATCCCATCAAGGCGGCGCGCGGCGGCCACGTCCTGGCCGACGAGCTCACGATTCACTACGGGATGCTCCCGCGCGCCAATCGCGGCATCTTCGCTCTGAACGAGCTCCCCGACCTCGCCGGCAAGATCCAGGTTGGCCTCTTCAACGTCATGCAGGAGGGTGATGTGCAGATCAAGGGCTACCCGGTGCGGCTGGCCCTCGACGTCCTCCTCTGCTTCACCGCCAATCCCGAGGACTACACCGCGCGCGGCAAGATCATCACTCCGCTCAAGGACCGGATCGGGAGCGAGATTCTCACGCACTATCCCGAAGAAGTGGATCTCGGGATGGCCATCACGCGGCAGGAGGCGTGGACCGCGCGCGGCGGCCTGCCTGTGCGCGTGCCCGATTTCATGGAAGAGGTGATCGAGCGCGTCGCTTTCGAGGCGAGAAGCGACAAGCGCGTCGACAAGCGCTCCGGCGTCTCGCAGCGCATGCCGATCACGGTGCTAGAGAACGCGGTGTCGAACGCGGAGCGGCGCGCAATCGCGATCGACGAGTGTGAGGTGGTGCCGCGTATCACCGACCTCTACGCCGCGCTCCCATCCATAACGGGGAAGATCGAGCTGGAGTACGAGGGCGAGCTGGTGGGGAGCACTACCGTGGCGCACGAGCTGATCCGGCGCGCGGCGGATGCCACCTTCCAGGAGCGCGCAGGCGGAGCGAACACGGACGACATCGTCATGTGGTTCGACAGCGGCAACGCGCTCCAGGTGACCGACGACCAGCAGGCTGCGGCGATGGTACGCGGCTTCGAGCGGGTACCAGGGCTGGTGAACGTGGTGCACGGTACCGGCCTCGCCACCGAGGGAGATGCGCCCGCCACCGCCGCCGCGTGCGAGCTGGTGCTCGAGTCGCTGGTTGCGCGGCGGAAGATCTCGCGATCGGACGCCGGCCAGTACGGCCGGGCGCAGCCGCCCGAGCGGCGCCGTCCGAATCAGGACTTCTTCGGTGGAGGTATGATGGCGTGACTACGCGCGCTTTCCGTGGGGAGGCTCCGCCGACGCCGCTCACCGCGCGCGGACGGGCTGTCACCGGCAGCGTCACCGTGCGTGCGGCCACACCCGCCGATCTCGACACGGTATGCGAGCTGCGCCTCGCGCTCGTGCGCGAGCACCGCGCAAATCCGCTGTATTCCCAGCTGCGACCCGACGCGCCGATCGTGGCGCGCAGGTACTTCGCCGCGCAGCTCCGCTCGAGCGATGAGGTGATATTTCTCGCCGAACACGAAGGACGCGCGGTCGGAATTCTCCGCTGCGTGCAGGTGGCCGGCATCCCTCTCGTCTTTCCCGCCCTGCACGGTTACATCTCCTCGGTATACGTGGTGCCGGAGGCACGCAGACGCGGCGTGCTGCGCCAGCTCTTCGGCGAGGCCCTCGCATGGTGCCGCTCGCGCGGGCTCACGGAGATCCGCCTGCACAACGCCGTGGAAAACCAGGCGGCGAACGCGGCCTGGGAGTCGCTAGGCTTCGAGACCGCGGAATACCTGCGGGTACTCCACATCACCTGAGGAACCCGACCACCCGATGTCCATCATCACCATCTCACGGATGTATGGCTCGGGCGGCTCGGAGGTCGCTGCGCTCGTTGCGTCCGCGTTAGGCTGGCAACTCCTCGACAACGCGCTCGTGGACGCCGTGGCAGAGCGGCTCGGCGTGCCGGCTGCCGAAGTGGAGGAGCGCGAGGAGCGGGTGGCGACGCTCGTGGAGCGCCTCGCCGCCTCCCTCGCGCTCAGCGCCCCCGAGATCATGCCGGGCCCCGCCACAGCCACGCTCCCGCCCAGCGAGGAGCGGCTGATCGCCGTCACCGAGCGCATCATCACCGAAGCATGCGCGCGCGGCAACGTGGTGCTGGTGGGTCGCGGGGCCCAGTCGATGCTCGCCGCGCGCTCCGACGTCATCCACGCCTACTGCTATGCGCCACCGGCCGCTCTTGCGGCGCGCACCGCGCAGCGCTACGGCATATCGTTGAAGGAGGCGGCCCGACAGGTGGAGGAGCACAATCGCCAGCGCGAGCAGCACGTGCGCAAGTACTGGAAGCGCTCCTGGTCCGCCTTCGAGAACTACCATCTCTGCCTCAACACCGACTGGCTCGGCGTGCAAGGCGTGGCCGAGATCATCGTGCGGCTCGCGCGCGAGAAGTTCGGCCCGGCGTCGGCCGAGTCGCCAGGGGTGTTCGACTCCGCCTCGTCATAGCGCGCGCAACTCGGTACGCCTGCCGAAGACCCAACCGGCAAAAAGCATCAGCACGCCCGCGCCGAGCGCTATGGCACCCGGGGCGCCGATGAGATCGGCCACCGTACCCGAGAGGAGCGCGCCGATCGGACCCATCCCCACGAACACGAACGCGTACGCCGACATGACGCGCCCGCGCAGCTCGTCCGGCGCGATCGTCTGCAGCAGCGTGTTGGCCAACGCGTTGTTGAGGATCATCGTCAGACCCACGAACATCAGGATCAGCACGGAGAGCCAGAGCGAGCGCGAGAGCGAGAACGCGACGAGGCAGAAGGAGAAAGAGAAGGTGGCGAGTGAGAGGAGGCGTCCCCGCCTGAGCGACCTCCCCGCCATGGCCAGTGATACCGCTCCTATCACCGCGCCCAGCCCCACCGCCGCGAGGAGCAGCCCGTAGCCGCCCGCGCCGCTGTTCAGCGTGTCGCGCGCGATGACCGGCATAAGCACCAGGTAGGGAATGCCGAATACCGAGTAGACCGCCACGAGGCTCATCAGGAGCGTCACCTCGCGCGTGCGGAGCATGTAGCGGAGCCCCTCCATCAGTCCCTCGATCGGAGAGCCGACGTCGGCGTTGCGGACCCAGTCGGGGAGACGGATCCTGAAGAGACTGATCAACACCAGCAGGTAGCTAAGAGCATTCAACGCGAAGCACCATGCGAGGCCGAACTTCGCGATCACTACCGCTGCGATGCTCGGTCCGATGATGCGAGCGAGGTTGAAGCCACTCGAGTTGAGCGCGATCGCATCCACCAGATCCTCGCGCCCCACCAGCTCGATCATCAGCGCCTGCCGCGCCGGTATGTCGAAGGCGTTGAAGGTGCCGCCCAGCAGCGATATGAGCACCAGCCAGACGATCGTCATGTGCCCCGACCAGAGAAACCACCAGAGGAGCACCGCCTCCACCAGGAGGAGCGACTGGGTCGCGCGAACGACGCGGAGCTTCTCGTGGCGGTCGGCCACCACGCCCGCATAGAGCGTGAGCAGGAGCACGGGGAGCGTCCCGGCCGCCGACACGAATCCCACCATGAACGGGCTGTTCGTGATCTGCAGCGCGAGCCAGCCGCGTCCCACCGACTGCATCCACGTGCCGATCACGGACCCCGTCTGCCCGAACCAGAAGATCCGGAAGTTCCGGTGCCGGATCAGGACCTGGACGGGATTCTTGTAGCGAGGATGGGCGCGATGGCCCGTCGGTGGCGTGGCTCGCTCGCCTCTTGCAGTGGTTGTTTCGCTCGCCGTCACCGAACAGCCGGTCGCCTCGGGTGTTAGATATCAGTACAGGGGCGCCGAAAGATGGCACGTGGAGCGTCTCCGCGGGACCGACCCTCCACCCCCCTTGATTCAGCCGGTCCCTCTGCCCAGGGTGAGGTATGCGCTTCCACACCTACTCGAAGTTCAGCCCCGAGATGGCCGACGCCGTCGACCTGCAGTCGCTCCTCGACAAGCTGGCCGACTTCCTGTTGCAGTCGGGCTTCGCCGGCGGCAAGGCGAACCACCCGTACTGGGGAGATACCGGCGATGAAGCCGATCACTCGCTCGAGGCGCTGCGCGAAGCGATCCTGAACGCGCTGATGGAGAGCGGTCAGTTCACGCCGGAAATGCTCGACGCGCTCCGCGGCGACGACGACGGCGAGGGCGCCGCGCGACTCGCCAAGCTGCTGGACGAGCTGATCGAGCGACTCGTGAGCGAGGGCTACCTCAACCTGAACACCCCTCCGCAGATGCCCTCCGGGCATCAGGAAGTCACCGGCCCCGGCGGGCTCGCCCGCGCCGCCGCTCGCGACGTGGAATTCCAGCTCACCGAGAAGGGGATGGACTTCCTCGGCTTCAAGACGCTGCGCGGCCTCCTCGGCTCGCTCGGGAAGTCGAGCTTCGGTAGCCACGATACCCCCGACCTGGCCACTGGCGTGGAGGCGGATGCGTCGAGCAGACCCTATCAGTTCGGCGACACGATGAACCTGGACGTCAACGCCACGCTCCAGAACGCGCTGATCCGGAACGGTACGCTCTCGGTGCCGATAGATCTCGACTACGGTGACCTCATGGTACGCCAGGCCGAGTACCGCTCGTCGTGCGCCACGGTGCTGATGCTCGACACATCGCACTCGATGATCCTCTACGGCGAGGACCGCTTCACGCCCGCCAAGAAGGTGGCGCTCGCGCTCACGCATCTCATCCGCACCCAGTTCCCGGGCGATACGCTGCGAGTGGTGCTCTTCCACGACTCGGCGGAGGAGATCCCGCTCGCGCGTCTGGCGCACGCGCAGGTAGGGCCGTACCACACCAACACCGCCGAGGGGCTCAAGTTGGCGCGCCGCATCCTGCTAGCCCAGAAGAAGGACATGCGGCAGATCGTCATGATCACCGATGGCAAGCCGAGCGCGCTCACCATGCCCAACGGGATGATCTACAAGAACTCGATGGGGCTCGACACGATGGTCGCAGCACAGACCTTGCGCGAGGTAGCCGACTGTCGTCGCGCCGGAATCATGATCAACACCTTCATGCTGGCGCGCGACCGCGCGCTCGTGGAGTTCGTGAAGCGCGTGGCGGCGATCAGCCGCGGCAAAGCCTACTTCACCAACACCATGACGCTCGGCCAGTTCATCCTCATGGATTTCCTGAAGCACAAGACGCGCAGGGTGAGCTAGCGACGCGAGGCCGTAGATGGCGAGGTGAGCTGAGCGGGCCGGCTCCAGCGGGCGCTTCCGCTGGCACTCACGCGGGGATGAAGACTCTGCAGCCGATGCCGTTGAATTCGCCGGAGCCCGCGAGTCGAGTGGAAAGTGACCACGGTCCGGGCCGCCGAACCGCCTCAGGGAGACTAGCGCCCGACAAGCCGTCGGAAACGGGCCCGAGCTCCAGCAGGGAGAGAATCCGCTCCCCATCGTGCGTGAAGATCGTTGCCACCCCGGGGCGGTCGCCTGGAGAGGCGAAGCGTGCGGCTCCTGGATCGGCGCCCCACGCGGCGGCCGCGCTCCAGAAGGGGTGTCGCTCGTCGAGCAGCGTGGTGGTAGACCGCCCGCCCACGACGAGGTAGGCATAGCTCAGCTTCCCGAGGAGTGCCGGCTTCCAGCGTGCGAGTCCCTTCCGCGCCCAGGCAGCCGGACGGTAGAACGAACGTACCATCTGCTGCTCCCAGAGGTACCGGTACGTGAGCGCGTCGTCCGGCCGAACGACGAAATCGTAATCGTTGTAGCTGGAGACCAGATCCAGCAGCGTCACGTCCTCGAAGCCCGCGGCGCGAAAGAGCTGCTTGTACTCGCCGTGCGAGTAGAGAAATACCCGGTACGGCTCGCGACGCCGTAACCGGCTCACCAGATCCGCCGCCCCGCGAGGCATGGCCGTCACGAAGGTGAGGCCCGTATGCGTATCAGAGAGCGCGAGCAGGCTCTCCAGCGCGTAGCGGTTCTCGATCGCCACCGCCACCACGCCATCTTCCCTGGCCACGCGACGCATCTCCTTCAGCATCGCGATCTGGAGCGAGCGTGGCTCGCCATCGCTGTACAGCGCGGCCCATTCGAGCACGCCGTTCATGGTGACCAGGTCGAAGCTCGCATCCGCCAGTGGGAGGCGAGCGCCGTGGGAGCGTACGAAGTGGGCGTTCGGCCATGGCTCCTGCCGCGCGCGCAGCGTGGCGTAGCGCAGGCGCTCGGGGAGCATCTCCGCACCAATGGTCGTCCGGAAGTGGTCGGCCAACCCCAGTGGAAGGGTTCCGAACCCACAGCCCACGTCGAGAGCTGCTCCGCTCGGGGAACGAGCGAGCAGCATGTGCCAGTTTGCCAGCCTCAGGTTGCCCAGCCGCTCCCCGAAGAAGGGAGCGCTCGCCGCGGCATCACCAAGTGCCGCGCGCCAACCGACGCGGCGACTCTCGGTTATCAACTTCTCGACCTGCGCTACGGGCACATCGGCCCAGGCACGGTAGTACGGCAGTGCCCCGGACATGAGTGAAAGCTAATCGCGTGCACCCCGGTTACGGTCGCGCTCGCCGCCATCCCGTACGAAGCTGGCTGTGCGGCCAACGCCGTTGTCGAACCGATGGCGGTGGCGGGTGTATATCGAGTCCCGCCTGGCTAGATTGGTAGCGTCGGGGCGGTTACGTGCCTGCAGGTACTGCCGTCCTCTGACTAAGGCGTAGTTCCCCTCCCAACTGGCCGCGGGATTCGCCGTTTCCCGATCCCTGGATCGCATTCCTCGCGCGGTGCCCTTCGCGGATGGCCGCTAGTGGCAGCGGTCCGCCTCATTGTCGCCCAGAGCCAAGCAGCACTAGTGTCATCGACCAGCCCAACGCCAACCCCGTCCGCTGTTCCTCGTCTCCGCAAGGGCAAGGACAGCGTTCCCCGAGAGCGCCGCAACTGGAAGCTCCGGAACATGTTCACGGCATCGCAGCGTCGCGGTCCCTTCCGCTACTGGCCCATCGGCCTCGCGCTCGCAATCGTCACGCTGATAGCGCTCATCGCGTGGCGCGCGACCAGACCGGATGCCGTCACGAACCCACTCGTCCCGTACTCCGATCTGGCCTCGGCGCTCTCGGCGCACAAGATCAGCGATCTCGTGGTGCAGGACGGCGGAGCGAAGATAGTCGCCACGCTCCGGACTCCGCGCGTGATCGACGGACGCGAGGTGAGCACGTTGGAAGCGCAGGTGCCAACTCGGGCGGTGTCGCTCGAGGACCTGGAGCGCTGGAGCGCCACAGGCACCGAGGTGCAGGTCGTTCAGGGTTCGCGCGGACCGAGCACGGAAGTGGTGATCCAGCTCGCGAGTCTCTTCGCGATCATCGGAATAGTCGCGTTCTTCGTAATCCATCAGCGCGGCGGCATCCGTGCGTCGAAGTTCGTCGCGTCTCCGCAGTCTCGGCAGCTGACCCTCGCTGACGTGGGAGGCGTGCGCGAGGCGCAGGCGGATCTGCGCGACGTCATCGCTTACCTCAGGAACCCGAAGCGCTACGAGGCGATGGGCGCCAAGTGCCCGCGCGGCGTGCTCCTCATCGGACCTCCGGGCACGGGGAAGACGCTGCTTGCGCGCGCGGTTGCCGGCGAGGCAGGGTGCGCGGTGCTCGTGGCCGCGGGATCGGACTTCAACGAGATGTACGTCGGCGTTGGCTCGCGCAGAGTGCGACAGCTCGCCAAGCAGGCGCGCGAGCAGGCACCGTGCATCGTCTTCATCGACGAGTTCGACTCGCTCGGTGGGCGCCGCGGCCGGCCGAACCGCTCGGGTGAAGAGGAAGTGACGCTCAACCAACTCCTCGTCGAGATGGACGGGATGGGCGCGAACGAAGGCGTCGTCTGGATGGCCGCGACCAACCGTGAGGACATGCTCGACCCGGCGGTTCGGCGACCCGGCCGCTTCGACCGTGTGGTCGAAGTTCCGCTCCCCACGGCGTCCGACCGCCTCGAAATCCTGAGGATTCACGCCGCCAAGTCGCCACTCGCCCCCGATGTGGATCTCGAGCGCCTGGCGCAGCTCACCGTCGGTCACTCGGGCGCCGATCTGGCCAACCTCCTGAACGAAGCGGCGATCATCGCCGTGAACGACGACAGCGAGACGATCACGAACGCGCACGTCGAGCAGGCGCGCGACAAGATCCTCCTCGGCCGCGTCCGCGCGGGCGTGGTGGTGAGCGACGCCGAGCGGCGCCTGATCGCGCTGCACGAATCGGGGCACGCCATCGTGGGGATGATCGCCTGCCCGGAGGACAAGCTCCACAAGGTCACCATCGAGCCGCGCGGCCGCTCGCTCGGCGCCGCGCACTTCGCGCCCGAGGCGGACAAGCATCTCCACCCGCGCCACTATCTCGAGGGGATCATCGCGAAGGCGCTCGGCGGCCGCGCCGCCGAGCTGGTTTTCCTGGGCCGCGACGCGGTGACCACCGGTGCCGGGAGTGATCTCGTGCAGGCCACGAGCATCGCGCGCCGCATGGTGGCCGAATTCGGTATGAGCGACGAAGTGGGTCTCATAAGCGCCGACCCGATGGCGCAGGGCGGAAGCCCGAGCGGCCAGCTCCAGGGCGAGATCGACAAGTCCGTCCGCACGCTCATCACGGCGCAGGCCCAGCGCGCCGAGTCGCTGGTGCGCGAGCACCGTGCTGCCGTCGAAGCGCTCGCCGAGGCGCTCATCGAGCACGATGTCCTCAGCGCCGAGGAGGCCTACGAGATCGCCGAGCGTAACGGTGTCAAGGAGGCGAAGGCGCGGGTGGCGGCGCCGGTTCTCGCGTAATCCGTATCATCGCGGCTGCGGACGCTTGGTTTGCGGGGGGAGGGGGCAGCCCGCGGTTCACGCGGGTCGTGTGGCTTGTATGCCTGGTCTGCGGGGGAGAGGTCAGCCCGCGGTTCACGCGGAGGACGCGGAGATGAACTGAGAGAGCGCGGAGAACACCTTGCGAGGACGGGCATCCAGCCCCTCGTCGGAGATCCCGAGAGGGAGAGCTCGGTGTGAATGGGGGAACTGCTCGCTCGCCTCCAGTTCTGCCCGGGTGGGAAGGATTCTGGGTGCAGGAGCAGTTCCCCTTGAGACCCATGGTTCGAGATCTCGGCCCTACGGCATTTCTCCGCGCTCTCCGCGCTCCTCCGCGTTCTCCGCGTTCTCCGCGTTCCTTGACCGAGGGGAGCTTTCCTCCGAAAAGCAGCCAGTCTCGCGATCGCGATGCCTGCTGCCGCAGGACGTTCTCCGCGTCCTCTCTTTACCCCTCCGCGACCTCCGCGTGAACCGCGGGCTGCCCCCTCCCCCGCAGACCAAGCGTCCAAGCCGCGATGATGCCCGACCTCCCCTTACATGCGTGGCGCCACCGGGAGATCGAGCTCGAAGTGGAAGCGCGTACCCGTAGTGGGCGAGGTATCTACACTGAGATCGCTGCCCATCGCGATGACCAGCTTTCGACAGATCGAAAGCCCTAGCCCGGCGCTCGAGAAGCTGTAGTCGCCGGCGGCGCGGCGGCGGCGGAAGGTCTCGAAGAGGCAGCTCATCACCTCGGGCGGAATGCCGCGGCCCGTGTCTTTGACCGAGAACTCGAGCACACTGCGCGAGCGCTGCAGCGCCGAGATCTCCACCTGTCCTTCCGACGTGAACTTCAGCGCGTTCGTCGTGAGGTTGAGCAGCACCCGGTTCAGCGCGCCCGGGTGGCCAACACGGAAGTCGGCATCCGGCATCTGCAGCACCACCGCGAGCCCCTTCTCTTCGGCCATCGGCTGTACGATATCGCGCACCGACTGGATGACGTCGGCCACCGAGAACGGAACCGGCTCGGCGCTCGCGAGGCGATCGCCGCCACGCGCCAGCTCGATCACATCGCTCGCCATCGCGCTGAGACCGAAGGCGGCGCTGTAGATCAGACCGAGCTGTCGCTCCTGCACGTTGTTCACGCCCCCACTCTGCCCCTTCCTGAGCGTCTCGGCGAGGAAGAGAATCGACGCCAGTGGTGAGCGCAGGTCGTGGCCGACTTCCACCAGGAGCTCGAGGCCGCCGGCACCGGAAAGGCGGCTGGCGAAGCGGTGCGCTTCGTCGCGGTCCAGCGCCGACTGAACGCGCTCGAACGCCTCGAAGAAGGCGAGGAGGTCTTCCGTCTCGACACTCTCGTGCACGGCGGCCAGCTCCTCCACAGCACAGGCGCGCAGGCGATGGAGGACCCGCTGCACCGGAACCGCCGGTGCCGCGCGCTCGAGCGTCGGCTCCTCGGAGGCGGCCGCCTGGCGCAGTGCGCCGTAGAGTGCCTCGAGCTGGAAGCGAAGATCGTCGGGCTGGGTGCCCTGCTCGATCGCCGTGGGCTCCGCCTCCACTCTCTCCATCGCGCGCTGGAGCGCCTCCCAGAGCGACGCCGGGATGCGGTGCGTAGCGCCGCTCGCACTTGGCGGCAGGGGCAGCTCCTGTGCCCGACCACCCGACCTCGCCGGCCGTTCACTGCTCCCGCCTCGTCGCGCGCCTTCCGCCCGCGCGCGCGGCGCGCGCGGCGCCCTGGAGCTCACGCGCTGCTCACTCGCTCAGGCCCGCGAGCTCGTCGCGACGAACGTTGTGCTTCTCCATGAGCCGGTACAGCGTAGTACGGTCTATGTTGGCGAGACGAGCCGCGCGTGACATGTTCCCGCCGGCACGTATCGAGAGACGCGTGAGATATTCCCGTTCGAACTCCGCTATCAGGCGGTCCTTCGCGGCATGGTACGGCTCGTCCATCATGGCGCGCGGGAGAGCGCTCTTCACCGAGACTGCCGGCGCGTCGTCGTACACGGGTATATCATCCGGCTGGATCGAGGTGCCGGGCTCGCTCAGCACGGCCACATGCTCCACCACGTTCTGCAGCTCACGAACGTTGCCGCGCCATGGACGCGAGCGCAAGAAGTCGATGCTCGCCTCGGTGAGCTTCGGCTGTACATCCCCCGGCTGCCGGTGGCGCGCCCAGTAATACGCGAGGAAGTGGTTGGCGAGTAGCGCGACATCTTCCGGGCGCTGGCGCAGCGGCGGCAGCTTGATCGGTACCACTCGCAGCCGATAGAAAAGGTCCTCGCGCAGCACGCCCTTGTTCACCGCATCCTGCGGGTCGCGGTTGGTGGCCGAGATGAAGCGTACGTCCACCACTGCATCCTGCTGCTCGCTCCCGACGCGGCGCACCACACCGTCCTGCAGCACGCGAAGCAGCTTTGCCTGGATCGGATGCGACATCTCCGTGAGCTCGTCGAGGAACAGTGTTCCGCCGTTGGCCGTCTCGAGGAGTCCCGGCTTGTCGCGATCCGCCCCGGTGAAGGCGCCTTTCCTGTGACCGAACATCTCGCTCTCGAGGAGCGGCTCCGGGAGCGCGGCGCAGTTGATCGGCACCATCTGCCGACTGGCGCGCCGGCTGTGCTGATGGATGAACTGCGCGATGACTTCCTTGCCCGTTCCGCTCTCACCCGTGATCATGACCGACGCGTCGGTGGACGCCACCTTGCGCGCCAGTTCCACGGCGCGGCGGAAAGCGGGCGAGACGCCGAGCAGCGTGAGCTTGTCGCTGTTCCCGTTCTGGCTGGCGAGCTGCAGCCGGAGATCGTTCGTCTCGCGTGCCACCATCACGGCGTGCGAAGCGCGGCCGATGAGGACCTGGAGGTGCGTGGCGGAGAAGGGCTTCGGCAGGTAGTCCCACGCGCCGAGCCGCAGCGCCTCGATACTCGATGTGACGCTAGGGTTCCCCGTCATCACCACCACGATCGTGTCGCGATGTGCCTCCAGCGCGGCCTTAAGGATGTCGAGCCCGGAGATCGGCGTGAGATAGAGATCGACGAGAACGATGTCGAACTTCCTGCGCTTCACCAGCTCCAGCGCTTCGTCGCCGCGTCCGGAGAATGTGACGCTGTAGCCGTCGAGTTGCAGCACGCTGGCGCACCCTTCTCTCAGGGTGCGGTCGTCGTCCACTACGAGGATCCGGATATCGGCCTTCACCTCGGCGGGGATCGAGAGCGGATCACGCGGTGTCGGCTGTGCGGCGGAGTGCTCCTCGGAGCCGAGGGATGGTGGAACGGACGCCATAGTCTCCTGCATGTGGCCCTCGCAAGTAGGCGAGAGATGGATAACCCGGATGCTGCCGTGGCCTGCCGGCCACATCGCGTGTGATGTTTTCGCTACACCCTGTCGGCCTACGCCAACATGCCATCAAACGGGGCACGTTGCAAACTAGCGATTGACCACTACGACGTTAGATCGTTCTTACTCTGGACGCAATTGAAGAGCTTACGTAACCATAGCGGCAGTGTATGGCGGGTCACAAAGTGAGTGCTTGGCGGGCGCTACATTAGGGCGTAACTGGGGCCCGGAACTAGCGACGTCAGCCGTGGCCCACTGTTGCACGACGTATGTTTGTGTAGGACGCTCGCCGACGCCCGCGAGGCGTTTTCGCTGGCGGCGGTGCGCTGGACATATTTCCTCCCGGCAATTCTGGCGTCCGAACGGGTGGGCCTGGATTTGCATCCGATGGCGCCGCGCGGGGTATCGCCGGAGACACTCACCTCTCCGGTGCAACTCTCGCCAAGGCGTCCGTCTCAACCTTCAAGCCCGGTCCTGAATGTCCGCGAACTACATCCCGTCCAATCTCCCCGTCGACCCGTCGCGAGATGTGAATGCCGTCGGGTTTCCGCAGGCGTGGCCAGCAGCGCTCGGACAGGCCACGGCGGAGGAGCCGGGAATCCCGTGGGGTCGCTACGTTGCCGCCCTGCGTCGTTACAAGTGGCTCATCCTCGCGATAGCACTAGTCGGCACCGGCATCGGATTCGCCGCGAGCCGTATGACGGTCCCCGAGTACCAGGCGCAGGGGACGATCTGGATCGCCGACCAGAACACGGATGCACGCGGCCCGGTTGAGGGCGATGAGCTGCTCGGCGCCGGCGCGTGGGCAGACCTTCTCAAGAGCTCCACGATCATGGATCGCGTGGTCGAGAACATGGGGCTCTACCTCTGGCCGGCCAGCGTCGCCGACTCCAGTGTGTTCGCCGGCTTCCAGCCCGGCCCCGGCTTCCGCAGCGGGGCGTTCGAGCTTCGCATCGACCCCACGGGGAGCAAGTACTCCATCGTCGCTGGCGAGGACAAGGTCCTCGAGCAGGGTACGGTGGGCGACTCAGTAGGACGCTCGCTCGGCTTCCTCTGGAAGCCCTCGCCCGCCGCGCTTGGGAAAGGTCGCACGATCGCTTTCACCGTCGCCAATCCACGCTCGGTGGCCGCCAGTCTAACGAACCGGATAGACGTCACTCTCGAGCCGCGGAGCTCCTTCCTCAAGCTCAGTCTCACCGGGCGGAGCCCGCAGCGCACTGCCTCCATCCTGAACTCGGTGATGAGCGAGTTCGTGAACACCGCCGGTGATCTGAAGCGTCGCAACCTCACGGAGAGAGCGAAGAGGCTGGAAGATCAGCTCGAGGCTTCGCGCGAGGCGTTGCATACCTCGGAGGTCAGTCTCCAGAACTTCCGCACCAACACGATCACCCTCCCCTCCGAGCAGCTCGCGATGAGCCCGAACGGAGTGGCGGGCCCCACGGACAATCCGGTGATGGGCAACTACTTCGGGCAGAAGTTCCAGCTCGAGGCAGTGCAGCACGACCGCGAGTCGCTCGAGGCGTTGATCGCCAACCCCAACAGGATCAGCGCGGACGCGTTCATGCTGATCCCGAGCGCCAAGAACGCGCCGGACCTCCAGGCCGCGCTGAAGGAGCTTTCGCAGCGCGAGATGCAGCTCCGCACCGCGCGCGAGCTCTACACCGACCAGCATCCCACGGTGCAGAGTCTCCAGGCGAGCGTGAACATCATGCGCACGCAGACGATCCCCGGCATCGTCCGCTCGCTGGTCTCGCAGCTCCGCAAGCAGGAGGGCGAGCTCTCCGACCAGGTGGCCGCATCTTCGTCGACGCTCAAGGCGATACCGGAGCGCACCATCGAGCAGATGCGCCTGCTGCGCGACGTGCAGACGAAGCAAGGGCTCTTCACGATGCTCGCGAGCCGCACCGAAGAGGCGCGCCTCGCCGCGGCCGGCGCCATCCCGGACATCAACATCCTGGACACCGCCGTCGCCCCGCTCGGTCCCACCACGAGTACCGGCCCCCAGATCATCATCCTCGCGCTCCTGGCGAGCCTTGGTGGCGCGGTGGGTCTCGCGCTCCTGCTCGACCACACCGACTCGCGCTTCCGCTACCCGGAGCAGGCGACCGGTGAGCTGGGTCTCACCATTCTCGGTGCCGTGCCCACGATCAAGCGAGTGCGCGGCGGCGAGCCCGACCCCGAAGAGGCAGCGCAGGTCATCGAGGCGTTCCGCACGATCCGCATGAGCATCACCAATTCGTACGCGGGCAGCGGGCCGATAATGTTCACGATCTCGAGCCCCGGCGCCGGCGACGGGAAGTCGCTGGTGTCGTCGAACCTCGCCCTCTCGTTCGCGGAGGCGGGTTATCGCACGGTGCTCCTGGATGGCGATACGCGTCGCGGACAGCTGCACGCGATGTTCGGCGCGAACCGGCGCCCCGGTCTGCTCGATTACCTGGGCGGCGATGCGCCGCTCGATGCCGTGCTACGCAACTCCACGCACGAGAAGCTCACGCTCATTCCGTGCGGAACCCGCAGGCATCGCGGACCGGAGCTGCTCCACTCGCAGGCGATGCTGCAGCTCATCACCGACCTGCGTGAGCGCTTCGATGTGATAATCGTGGACAGCCCGCCGCTCGGCGCCGGCGTCGATCCCTTCGTGCTCGGTGCAGCCACCGGCAACATGGTGGTCGTGCTGCGCACCGGTGCGACGGACAGGAAGATGGCCGAGGCGAAGCTCAAGCTGCTCGAGCGGCTGCCCATTCGTCCGCTGGGCGCGGTGCTAAACGACATCCGCGCGCAGGGAGTCTACCGGTACTACACGTATCTGTACGGATACACCACGAGCGAGGACGATGAGATGCCGCGTCTCGCTCCAGAGGTGGGAGAGCTTACAGGGCAGACTTGACGGGGACGGGCTCGAACGCCTTCACGGCGTTCGAGTCTCCATCGTCGGATTGGGCGTTGCGAAGCGCGGTGGTCGCGCGCAGAAGCATCTCGACGGCATCGAGAGCGGACTCCGAGAAATCCGGGACGGCGCAGTAGCCGGCCCGGATTTTCACTCTGTGTCCGGAGTCACCGATCGTGAGCGGCTCGATGTCCATCATGTGCTGGATTCTTTCGACCAGCTTCACGGCACCATCGTTCCCGGTAGCGGGCGCGATGATTGCAAACTCCATCGGACCGACGCGGCCGATCGCATCGGAGACACGCCCGGTTCGACTCATGATCGCACCCAGCTGCTCCATCACTCGCGCGGCGTCGCCATTGAGCTGCCGTTCTTCGTTGCCCTGCGTGACCGCCACGGGCGAGAAGGCGACACAGGCGATGGGTGCGTGAAGGCGTTGCGCTTCCGCGGAGATCTCGCGGGCACGTCGCACGAGTCCGCGCATGTTGTAAAGACCGGTGGCCGCATCGAGCAGACTCTCTGCGATGAGGCGGTCGGTTTCACGCTTGCCGCGCATGAAGGCGTCGAGCTTGAGGAGCAGTGTCTCGCCGTCCAGCGGTTGGCTGCAGAACTCCCAGGCGCCGGCCTGATATGCCGCGAGTCGCTGCTCGCGTTCCGCCGCTCCTGCGGTGGTGATGACGATGGGTGTGGAGGGGGAGTATTGCGGATCTTCCGTCAGGGTACGGCATACATCGATACCGGCCATATCCGGAAGGCGGATGTCGATGATGATGAGATCGGGCTGCGCTGCGCGCGCCAGCTCGATCACCTGTTTCCCCGTGTACGCGCGCAGTACGGCGTAACCGTTGGGTCCGAGAATACTCTCGAGCGATCTGGCCGACCATTCCTGATCGTTGGCAAGAAGTACCAGCGGTGGTCGTGACAACTTCTCTGTTTCTGACATACGCTCGGAGGAGTCAGCGGGAGGGGTACGCCTGAGTCGAAGACGGGAAATTCCGCGTCTGGCATGCCATATACCTGACGCGGAGCGCCATGCAGGAGTCATGCAGCGATCCGACTCGGGTCGCAACTCGTTTGGAGGTAGACTGTTAGATGATTCTTTGCGTTTCGGATCGAGCTACTCGTGACGCATCCGTGCCACAGGAGCGATGTAACAGCGATACGCGGTATGCATATCAATGCAATAGTTGGCGCGCTCGATCGCCGCTCCGACGCGACCGCATCTCCCGCCGTTGCGGCGTCGGCTGCAGCATGGAATGGCGCAACGAACGACCTGCCGCCGCGGCTGGCGTGTTGGGACGTGGCACGTGTTATGTTGTGACGTCGCTACAGCAGATGGGGCCGCCAGATGGCCAGAAGCGGGTGACGTATTTCCAAGCCGTTCACGTACAACGACTTTCGTCGAATGAATTCAGGCGCCGAGGCTAGCACAGCTGGTGCATACAGCCCAACCACTATGGCAATGACCTCAAAGCGATCCACGGCCGGCGCCGCGCGCGCCCTGATGGCTCTCACGCTTCTCGTCGCGGCAGCCGCGTGTGCTTCATCGCACAGCAGCTCCGTGCTCCCCGTGCAACCGCCGCTGACCGATTCCATGCGAGCCGGCCCGTCGCGCGCGGAGGTCGAGGCCATGGCCGCCCAGGCCGACCGGGAGGCGCAGTCGGCCACCGATCCCGACGTCAAACGGCAGAAGCAGGCGGAGGCCGCGGCACTGCACGATCGCCTTACCAACGGCGACTACCACGCGGGCGACCGGATCGCGCTGGTGGTGAGAGGTGACTCCACTCTAACCGATACGGTGGTCGTTCGGGGCGGACGTGTGATCCAGCTCCCCAACCTGCCGGACATTTCGCTGGCCGGCGTGCTGCACTCGGAGCTGGGGAGCTACCTCACCAAGGAGCTCTCGAAATACCTGAGGAACCCTGAAGTGAGAGCGCAGTCGCTCGTCCAGATCGCGGTACTGGGTCCCGTGGGCAAGCCCGGCTTCTACAACCTGCCCATCGACATGACGCTGACGGACGCGATCATGCTCGCTGGCGGCCCCGGGCAGCAGAGCGACGTGAACGAGACCAAGGTGTTGCGGAACAACAAGGAAGTGTACGGCAGCGGAGCGGTGCAGCACGCCTTCACTTCCGGCACGACCCTTGATCAGATGAGCCTTCGCGCAGGCGACCAGATAGTTGTGGGTGAGAAGGGTAAGAAGGACTGGTTGCGGATACTTCAGGTCGTGAGCCTGGCGGCGGGGATAGCCGTAAGCGTCTGGGCAATCTCCAACCGTTGAGAAAGACCGAAATATGATCTGGGAAGAACAGGGAAACGTGTGGAGCTCACAAGCGGTACGTACCCATGCTCATGACGGGCGGAAGGTCGCGCACCTGCCGGCCGAACGGGCGCGGCGCGGCTTCGCCGGAATCACCACGCCCACGGAGCCCGTGAGAACGATCGAGCTGGTTCGCGATGGCGATAGCCCCCGAAAGCCACCGCGCGTCGAGGTCGAGCCGCGCAGTCGCTCCGAGATACTCAACCGCGTAGTCAACATCCTCATAGCGTGCCTCGCGCTGGTGATCCTCGCGCCGATCCTCCTCCTGGTAGCGATCGCGATCAAGCTCACCTCGCGCGGGCCGGTGTTCTATTCGCAGACCCGCGTGGGCCTCGATCGGAGGCGGAGCCGCATCGACGCTCTCTACGATCGGCGCGAGCAGGACAGCGGCGGCCGTATCTTCACGATCTACAAGTTCCGCTCGATGTACATCGATGCGGAGCAGCAGAGCGGCGCGGTCTGGGCACAGCAGAACGACCCTCGTGTCACCCTGGTGGGACGCTTCCTGCGCCGCACCCGGCTCGACGAATTCCCGCAGCTGGTGAATGTGATCCGCGGCGACATGAACATCGTGGGCCCCCGCCCCGAACGCCCGAGCATCTTCGCCCGCCTGCGCGAGGACATCAGCGAATACCCGCTCCGCCAACGCGCACGCCCCGGCATCACCGGCTGGGCGCAGATCAACCACAACTACGACTCGTCCATAGAAGACGTGCGCACCAAGGTTCGCTACGACCTCGAATACCTCGAGCGCCAATCCCTCGCCGAAGACCTCCGCATCATGGTGCGAACGGTGCCGGTGATGTTGTTCAAGAAGGGAGGGTGGTGATACTGCAGGGTTCAGGGTTCAGGGTGCAGGGTTCAGGAACTGCCTCGGTGAGTAGGTCTCTACTCCGAGGAAGTGCCTGAACCCTGAACCCTGAACCCTGAACCCTGAACCCTGAACCCTGAACCCTGAACCCTGAACCCTGAACCCTCGCCATTCACGGTCTCCTCGTCGGCTCCCACGTCGGCATTCGCTGGCGGCGGAGGACTTTGAGCCAGGCGAGCATGCCGGCGGTGTTGGAGGCGACGGCGAAGCCGGCGAGGGCGAGGGGGAGCGGGATGCGACGCGCTTCGGGCCAGCGGAGAGCGGCGGCGCCGATCAGCCAGCCCACTAGCACCAGAGCGAGCAGGGCGAATGCCGCAGGGACGTGCACGCCCAGGAGCACCAGGCCGAGGAGCGAGAGCGGGATGGTGAGGTAGACCAGCCAGCGGCAGAGCTTGTGGCTGATCAGCATGAGGGCAAAGCCCCTCTCGCTGAATGGATTCATCAGCCCGCGGAAGTGCCAGAGCGTCTCGAGGCCCTGGGCCATGGTGCGTACCTTCCGGCGCATCTCGGCGCGCAGCGACGTGGTTCTGGGAACCGTACAAGTCGCCTCGGATACCGACACCGCGCGCAGATTCATCTGCCGGGCGATGAGGGCGCTAGCGAAGTCGCGCGCCAGGTCGCCCGGCAGGGTCACGCGCTGGATCGCGGCGCGCGCCGCGTAGCAGCAGACGCTCGCTCCCACGATC
>DATCXR010000445.1:0-26836 GCA_036565685.1 Gemmatimonadaceae bacterium | reverse complement strand
CGGCCGCCGCCGCCGATGCCGACTCGGCGCTCGCAATACTCGACGAGGACTACTGGTTCCAGCTGTCCCAGGAAAACGGCGAGCTCGGGTTCGGCAACTGCTCCTTCGCCAGCTGCGTCAACAGCCGGAAGGAGATCCGCTTCAATCCCGCGATCGTGAGCTACGACTACAAGAACGACGCGGTCACGGTGGTGCTGAAAGATCCGATCAACGGCGTCGCCGATCCGGTGATCGGGAAGATTGTGACGGATTTCGCGGCGGCTCAGGACCGGTCACCGATCACGGTCACGAGCAGCCGGGCCATGCTCCTCATCAAGGCGGAGAATGCGCTGGCCAACGGCAACAGCGCCGGCTTCGCAAGCGCCATCAACGCCATCAGGGCGTTCGACGGTCTCACTGCGTGGAGCGGCCAGGTCTCCGCGGACTCCATCCTCAAGTACGAGCGGCACGTCAACCTCTACCTGCAGGGAAGGCGGCTAAACGACATGTATCGCTTCGGGGAGACGTCGCCTTTCTGGACGTCGGAGTCCGATGCATCCGAGTGTCCGGGCTCGCTTTTCCCGATCTCGAAGACCGAGCGGCAGACCAACCCCAACGTCACGGAGCAGCCGGCCTGCGGGCAGTGACGATCGAGCGGTTCCAATGAGATGTCGATCGGCACATGAGGTGCGTACCAATGGGTACGTGCTTCATGTGCCGATCTTCGGTACCCAACGACGATTCGCTCATGTGCCGCTCGCACGAGCGGTATGCTCCAACGGAGGAAGCATTCATGTCAGGGAACGCAGGCAGGTCGCAGGCGTGTATCGCAGTCGCGGCGGTGGCCGCCATCGCCACCGCAACCGTGATGGCGCTCGCGCCACGACAGCTCGGTGCGCAGGCGCAGCCGAGAGAGGCCACGCTCGAGAAGCTTCCGTGGCGCTCCATCGGCCCGGCCAATCAGGCGGGCCGTGTATCAGTGATAGTGGGAGTCCCGGATGAGCCGTTCACCTTCTACGTGTCCGGTGCCAACGGCGGAATCTTCCGGACGAGGGACGGAGGAGTCACGTACGACACTCTGTTCGACGACAAGTCGGTTCTCTCCATCGGAGCGATCGCAATAGCGCCGTCCGACCCGAACATCGTCTACGTCGGCACCGGTGAGGGGAACCCGCGCAACAACGCATCGTTCGGCAATGGCGTGTACCGGTCCGATGATGGCGGCGACCACTTCATCCACGTGGGACTCGAAGGAACCGACAAGATCGCGCGCATCGCGATCGACGACGAGAACCCGCGCGTGGCGTACGCCTGCGCACTGGGCCGCGAGTGGGGGCCGAACGAGGAGCGCGGTGTGTTCAGGACCGACGACGGTGGAGGGACGTGGAAGAAGGTGCTCTACCTCGACCAGCTCACCGGTTGCTCGGACATCCGCGTGGACCCCACCAATTCGCAGGTGGTCTACGCGGGGATGTACACCTACCTCCGCCAGCCGTGGCACCTCTCCAGCGGCGGAGGACGCACCGGCGTGTACAAGAGCGTGGACGGCGGCGAGCACTGGGTGAAGCTCACCAAAGGGCTGCCCAAAGGTGACATGGACCGCATCGGCATCGCCGTGGCGCGGAGCAACCCGGACATCGTGTACGTGATCAGCGAGACGCGGGACGAAGGTGAGCTCTGGCGCAGCGACGACGCCGGCGAGAGCTGGCGAGTGGTGAACCGCGATCCGAACATCAACTTCCGCCCCTTCTACTACGCCGACATCCGCGTCGACCCGTCGAACCCCGACCGCATCTTCGCCCTCTCCGGAAGTCTCTACCTCTCCGAGGACGCCGGGCGAAACTTCCGCAGGATCGGTCGCGACGTACACGGCGACCATCAGGCGCTCTGGATAGATCCCAGCAACCCGAAGCGCATCCTGAGCGGCAGCGACGGCGGCTACCAGATATCGCGCGATGGAGGGAAGAACTTCGAGGTGATCAACAACATCGCCTTCACCCAGTTCTACCACATCGACTACGACATGCGCACCCCCTACTGGCTCTGCGGCGGGCTTCAGGACAACGGCCACTGGTGCGGCCCGAGCCGCACCGCGCTCGACGAGGGGATCCGCAAGCGCGACTGGTTCACGATAAGCGGTGGCGACGGCTTCTTCGCCGTGCCCGACATCGCGCAACCCTGGCTAGTATACTCCGCCTCGCAGGGCGGGAACATCGTGCTCACTGACACGCGCACCGGCGACGAGCGCAGCATTCATCCTTACCCCAACCGGGTAGGCTCGGCGGGCGACGCGATGGCAGACCACAAGTACCGCTTCAACTGGAACTCGCCCATCGCGCTCTCGCCGCAGAACCCGGGCACGGTGTACTTCGGCGGCAACGTGCTCTTCAAGAGCACCAATCACGGACAGTCGTGGGAGGTGATCAGCCCCGACCTGACCGACAACGACAAGAGCAAACAGGGGAACTCCGGCGGACCGGTGGTGGTGGACAACACCGCGGCCGAGTTCTACAACACGCTTCTCTCGATCGCTCCTTCCCCGCTCGACTCGAACGTGATCTGGGTGGGGACGGACGACGGGCACATCCAGGTGACGCGCGACGGCGGCAAGCACTGGAGCGATGTCGGAAAGAACATCCAGGGACTCGCTCCGCACGCGTGGATTCCCACCGTGGATGCATCGCATCACGATGCCGGCACGGCGTACGCGGCCGCCGATCACCATCGCGACGACGACTACTCGCCGTACGTCTACAGGACCACCGACTTCGGGAAGAGCTGGACGAAGCTGGCCACCGGGCTGCCGAAGGCCGGGTGGGTGCATGTCGTGCGCGAGGACCCGCGGAACAGGAGCCTCCTCTACGCCGGGACGGAGGTGGGCCCGTACGCCTCGTGGGATGGCGGCGCGCACTGGCAGTCGATCGCCGGCGGCCTCCCGCCCGCTCCGGTGCGCGACATCAAGGTGCACCCGCGCGACAACGATCTCATCATCGCCACCCATGGACGCGGTGCCTACATATACGACGACGCGACTCCGCTCCAGGAGCTCCCGAGCGCGCTCGCCGCGCAGCGCTACCTCTTCGACATCCGCCCCGCCGTCAGGTGGGTGATGTGGGGTAACGATGGCAACCTTGGACAGGCAGACTACTCGGCGAAGAACCCGCCCTACGGTGCGCTCATCAACTATTACTTCGCCGAGGCGCCGAAGAGCGAGGTCACCATCACCATCACCGATCCCGCTGGCAAGGTGGTGCGCAAGCTCGAGAAGGCATCGAAGAAGAAAGGGCTCAATCAGGTCGCGTGGGATCTGCGCGACGCAGGTCCCTGGCAGCCGGACACCAGCGCGCGCCGGACGGACCGCGTGAAGCGCGACACTACGCCGGCTGCAGGCCCGGCTGCCGTCCCGCCGGGGCCGGTGAAGATCGACAGCACGCGGATCTCCGTACAGGTGGGCGCGGCACGCGGCGGTGAGGCCGAGGGCGGCGACGATGAGGAGCGCCGCTTCTTCGGCAGCAGGGGATCGCTCGTGATGCCCGGAACCTACACCGTCACGCTGGTTGCCGACGGGCAGCGAATGTCCAAGCCGGTCGAAGTCCGGATGGATCCGCGCGTCGAGATAAACGACGCCGACCTGAAAGCGCAGCTGGTGGCCATGGCGAGCATGGACTCGCTCGCATCGCGGGCCAACCACCTGCTCTACCGAACCAACGACCTGCTCCATCAGCTCGATGCGCTCTCCACGCAGCTGAAGCGCGCTTCGTCACCTAATCTCGCGGGCGGGCCGGATGGCAATGGCAAGGGCGCTGCGGACAGCGCCTCGTCACCAGTGCTCGAGCAGGTGACGGCCACGATCGAGAAGCTGAAGAAATTCCGCGACGATGAGCTCACCCGTCCGATCCGCGGACTCGGGTACCGCCAGTATCCGCGGCTGGTCGAGGAGGTGCAGCGCCTCACCCGGATGATCTCCGGAACGGTGAACAGACCCACCGATCCCGCTCTCCTCCGGCTGCGCGAGCTTCAGACGGAAACGAAGCAGGCCGAATCGACGCTCGACTCGATCATCTCGACGGACATCGACGGGATAAACCGCGCGATGGATGACGACCCGCGGATCACGACTTCCAACCGGATCGTCATGTGATCGTGCATCCATGGTCCGGGCCACGTGGCCCGGACCATGGACTTCGCGTCTTACACGACGCATAGTGTAGCACACCGGAAGTCTCCGTCCCCCTTCGTGCGTCCAGCAGCCGCCATCCTCCTGGGCATCGCGCCGCTCATCGTCTCGTGCGGCGACAGCCGACCCGCTGCGGAGCCGGTGAAGTTGCCGGCCAACCGCGCCTCCGCCCCCGCATCCCTCCCCGCCGCCAGTGGCCGGGAGCTGGCCGCGCAGCTGGGTTGCGCGGGGTGCCACCCGGGTGTGGGCGCGGCGAACGAGGCGAGTGGGCATTCTCCTCCGCTCGCCGACATAGGCGCGCGCCGCTCGCCGGGATACATCTTCGCCTACCTCGCAGATCCATCGCGTGCCCGATCAAGCGATGGGCGTGCTCGGATGCCCGACTTCCACCTCGATACGAGCGAGCGCCTCGCGCTCACGCTGTACCTGGGCACTCTCCGCGACAAGGACGCGCGAGTGGAGCGTCTCGCGAGCGGCACTCTCTCGGGGGACGAGTCACGAGCGCTGGACGACGCTTTCGAGCGCGCGAGAGAGAGCTATCCGGAGGTCACCGCCGCGATGGGCGAGAGGATCTTCGCGTCGCTCGACTGTGCCGCGTGCCACGCGTTGCCGGGCGCCACGCGATGGCTCGCGGGCCCGGACCTCGCCGCCGAGGGCTCGCGAGTGAAGACCGACTGGCTGCGCGCTTTCCTCACGAAGCCGTCCGCCATTCGGCCATTCGGATCGTACGTCGGCTCCGGAAGCCGAATGCCCGATTTCCACCTGTCCGAGAACGAGGTGGACTCGCTGGTGGCGTACCTGGCAGCGATGCGAACGGATCTCTCTCCTACCGACACCGAGCCAACGCTCTCGGTATTTCGCGAGCGTGAGATAGAGTCTCTGCTGAGTGACCGCCTCCCCTGCCTCGGTTGCCACCGGCTGGGTGGCGACGGGGGGCGCATCGCCCCCGATCTGAGCGCCGCGGGCGCGCGGCTGCGGCCCGCGTACATCGAAGCGATCGTGACCGATCCACAGCACGTCGTGCCGGGCACCATCATGCCGCGCGTGCCGATCCCGCCACGCGAGGCAGGTCGCGTCGTCGCCTACCTCGTTGCGCGCGACTCGTCGGGCACACCTCGCGGTGACAGCGCGAGAGCCGGGTATCTCTCCCTCGTGGACAACGCTCCCGAGCTTCCCGCCACCACCGATGATGCCGCGGCGCTCTACGGTCGGATCTGCTCCAACTGTCACGGCAAGAGCGGTGGCGGCGATGGCTGGAACGCGGCGTATCTCCCCATACGGCCGACCATGCACTCGGATGCGAGCTACATGTCCGCTCGCAGCGACCACACGCTCTACGATGGGATCGCTGCCGGCGGGTACATCCTCGACAGGAGCAACCGGATGCCTCCCTTCGGAGAGACGCTGAGCAGCGCGCAGATCGACTCGCTGGTGGGCTACATCCGCAAGCTCTGCAAGTGCGAAGGCCCCGCGTGGTCTCGCGATGGGGCGCGGAATGGAGCTCAGCGATGAGCAAGCGACGGAAGCGACCGGGTGAGCAGGACAGGAAGCGACCGCCGACGCGGGGAGCCGGGCTCGGAGCGGAGCGGTCAACGCCGAAAGCGGCGAAGCGGCGATCGGTCGAGCGTGCACGGACCGACGATGTGCGGTCGGGAAGGAGAGCTACCAAGTCATGGGCGCTCGGCGTCACTCTGCTCGTGGCACTCGCCGTTGGCGCGGGTGCGTTCCTGCTGGGGCGCGGCCGCTGGCCCTCGCGCGCCGACGAGCGCATCGCACTCCCGCCGCCCTCTGCGGCGAGCATCGCCCATGCGGGCGACTCCATTCGCTTCGCGGACTTCGTGGGTAGTGAAGCGTGCGCCTCGTGTCACCAGCGAGAGTACGACGCATGGAGGCGGTCTACACACGGTCGGGCGGGCGGCACGCCGTCGGCCGAGCGCTCCATTGCCGACTTCGACGGACGGCCGATTCGCTTCGCGGACGCGGTCGTGATCCCATCCGTGCGCGATGGCGCCTACCAGTTCGAGGTCAGGCAGGTGGGCGCGCCAGCACGCGTCTTCAGAGTGGATGGGGTGATAGGCGGCGGGCACATGGTGGGCGGCGGGACGCAGGGCTTCGTGTCGCGTTTCCCCGACGGCACCGTGCGCTTCCTCCCCTTCGATTTCATCCGCAGGGAGGGAGTCTGGTTCTGCAACACCGGGACGCGTGGGCGCACCGGATACCATCGCATCACGCCCGACATGCGCCTCGCCGAGTGCGGCGACTGGCCGCCCGTGCGCATACTGGGGGATGAGCCGCGCTTCGCGAGCTGCCAGCAGTGCCATGGCTCACAGATCGTGACCGCCATCGACACGAACGCGCGCGGGTACAGCACGCGCTACACGAGCCTCGCCATCAACTGCGAATCGTGCCACGGTCCCGGACGCGAGCACATCGAGATAGCGCGCTCGGGGCGCATAGCGAGCGCGCCGAACATCGGGATGCGCTCGCTCGCCACGCTCTCGAAGGACGAGTCCACGCAGCTCTGCTTCCAGTGTCACTCACTCAAGAATCAGCTGCAGCCGGGCTACCTTCCCGGGAAATCGCTCGAGGAATACTACTCGACCAAGCTCGCCATACTCGGCGATGAGCCGCTGCACCCCGATGGTCGCGTGCGCACCTTCGCGTACCAGCAGAACCAGTCGTACAGCGCTTGCTACCGTAACGGCTCCATGACGTGTACCAGCTGTCACGATCCGCACAGCCAGGGATATCGCGACGTGAACGGCCTCCCGCTGGAGGGCCGCTATGACGACCGCCAGTGCACGAGCTGTCACGCGAGCCTCGCGGAGGAGCCGGAGCGTCACACTCATCACCCCGCAGCGTCGGCGGGCAGTCGCTGCGTGAGCTGTCACATGCCCTACCTGCAGCACCCCGAAGTGGGAACGGAGCTGCGCTTCGCGCGCTCCGATCACACCATCCCCATCCCGCGCCCCGCCTTCGACTCCACGCTCGGAGTGGAGAACGCGTGTACGACGTGTCACGCCGATCGCTCGGTCGCGTCGCTGCAGGCGCAGGTCGATCATTGGTACGGGAGCGTGAAGCCGCATCCAGCGTTGGTATCGGGGCTGGTGGCCGCGCGGAAGATCAGCGATTCCGACAGCGTCGCGCGGCTCGTGCTCCGCGACGAGCCCGACAACGTGATCGCCCAGTTCGCGGGGCTCAGCTACTACGTGGAGAAGGTGCTGCGCCCCGACATGTCGTCGCTCTCAGGCGACACGCAGGAAGCGCTCGAGCGCCTGGCGGTGAGCGACGACATAGACGTGCGCGCGCTCGCGCTCGCGGCGCTGCACTTCGCGCGCGGTGAGGACGCGGGGGTGCGCCGCTTCCTGAGCACGCGCCTCGATTCGCTGGGCACCGAGGAGATGCCGGTGCGCCGTCGCTGGGTGGTAGCGCTCGGCTACCTCGGTGACCGGGCGCGGGCGAGTGGCGACGATGCCGCCGCAATCGCCGCCTACCGCAAGGCGCTCGAGATCCTTCCCGACGACCCGCGTGTACTGGCCAACACCGGAGTCACGTACAGTGACGCGCGCGATCCGGCCGCGGCGGAGCGGTACCTGCGCCAGTCGCTCGCCGCTGATCCGCTGCAGCCGGTGACCCTTGTGAACCTCGGCAACGCGCTCGACGCTCGGGGAGATGCGGACGGCGCGGTGGATGCGTACCAGCGTGCGCTCCGGCTAAACCCGCGCGAGCCGCTGGCGCACTTCGGCCTGGGCAAGGTCGCGCTCCAGCGAAGGAACGCCGCGCGCGCCATAGAGATGTTCGGCAAGACCATCGAGCTCGATGCTTCGCTGATGCCCGCGTACTTCAACCTGGCGAGGGCGTACGTCATGCAAGGCGATGCCGCGCACGCGAGAGATGCGTTAGAGCGCGCCCTCGAGTTCGACCCGAACAACGCCGAGGGAAAGGAGCTGCTCCGTACTCTGAAGCAGGCGATGGCTGGACGATGAGCTTCACCGTCGGCCCGGGCGTGTCCCTCCCGCATCCACCTGACCAGCCTTTCCCGATTCCCTGGAACGCCGGTAGCGCGCGGCGGCCTTGACGCGGTTGCCGCATCCCTCCGGAGTGCAGAAGCGCCGGCGCCGGTTCCGGGTAGTGTCGTAGAAGTAGAGCACGCACTTCGGGTTCCCGCATCGATGCACCCTCGAGGCATCGCCTCCGCAGAGCAGCTCGCTCGCCGAGTCGGCCAGTGGAGCGAGCAGACGCAGTGGAGCGAAATCCGTTCGGCGTGCATGCCGCTCGAAGCGCGCGCTCATATCGCCGCGCGCCGGCGGGTGCGTGAGCGAGATTTGGTCGTAGCGTGGGTCAGCGCGCAGGATGGCATTGATGGCAGCCACCGCCTTCGCCATCGCGAGCGGTATGGTCTGATCGCGGCTCTCCAACGCTTCGCCGTCCTGCTCGGGCTCCCTCTCTTCCTGGCTCTTCGCTTTCCGCCTCGCGGTCCCGGTCGCGAGCAGCTCGGCCAGGTCGCGAAGAGTGTCGCGGAAAACGAGCGCTTCCTTCAGAACGTCAGCCCCCGCGGCGGTCCCGTCCCAGCGCGCGTTGGCCGTGTAAGCATCGCCGGCGGTCAACGCCCCGGCATCGACGAGCCAGTCGACCAGCGCCCCGAAGCTCACGAGCACGTCGACCGGCCGGTTACGCTCGACGTAACGGGTGTTGACGAAGTCGAGCCAGAGCGCATTCGCCACGAACGGCGCCGCGGGGCGCGTCGGTGGTGCTGCGGGCGGCACCCGATCGGGCAGCGGATCCAGCGTTGGACACATAGCCTAATTCTACCTACCTACGTAGCGCTTGACAAGGCAGAATTATCGCGCTATACCTATCAAACCAGCATTTGACTCGGTACATGACAGTGAGTCGGCTTCCAACCTCATCCTGGATGTGTCTATGACAACCGCCGCCGCTACCGCGCGGACGCCAGCCCCGATCGCCACGCTGCAAACGGGCCACATCGGCCTCAACGTCAGCGACATCGCGCGGTCGAAGCAGTTCTATCAGCAGATCTTCGGCTTCGAGACGACCCTCGAGTCCGAGGAGTCGGGCAAGCTCTTCGTATTCCTGACCCAGGGAGACCGCCTGGTTCTCACCCTCTGGCAGCAGAGCGGCGGCACATTCGCGAAGGACCGGCCAGGCCTCCACCATCTCTCGTTCCAGGTCGACTCGGTGGAGAAGGTACGCGAGGTGGAGGGGCGGGTGCGGAGCGCCGGCGCGAAGATCCACCACGATGGCATCGTACCGCACGCCGAGGGCGCGCCCTCTGGCGGGATCTTCTTCGAGGACCCTGACGGCATCCGCCTCGAAGTATTCGCCCCGACCGGAGTCGAGGGGAAGGCTCCATCCGGCGCAGCGCCCACCTGCGGATTCTTCTGAGCTCGACTGCCGTGCCGGGCGAGCGACAGAGCAACGGGTCAGGGGAGACTGTAGTGAGCACCGTCTTCCACGAGGGCGAGCTCGCGGTTCAGGAGCGCGCCGGCTCGCGCGGCATGGCCGCGAAGGTGGGCCACGGAATCCGCACCGCCGTACCGCCGGTCGTCGCGGACTTTCTCCTCACGCAGCGCATCGCGTTCGTCGGTACGCTCGATGCTGCCGGTCGACCCTGGGCCTCGGTGCTCAGTGGCCCCGCCGGCTTCGCGAGCGCACCCGACGAGCACACGCTGCGGATCACGGCGACTCCGGCACCGGGTGACCCCCTCGCGGAAAACCTGGGTGCGGGTGCCGCTCACCAGGCAGACGAGCTGGCGCGGGGAGCGCCGGTTGGTGTGCTCGTCGTGGATTTCACGACGCGGCGTCGTCTTCGAGTGAATGGTCGCGGTGCGCTCCGCGCGGCCAATGAGATCCACATCGACGTCGAGCAAGTGTACTCGAACTGCCACAAGCACATCCAGACACGCTCCGTCGGCGGCGAGGTGGCGGAGGAGGCGGCGGGCCGAGAGTTGGAAGACGTACGCGTCGAGCGTGGCCGCGGACTCGACGATGCGCAACGCGACTGGATTCGCCGCGCCGACACTTTCGCCATCGCCTCCGCGCACCTCACCGCGGGCGCCGACTGCTCGCACCGCGGCGGTACGCCGGGATTCGTGCGCGTCGATGGCGACCGCCTGGTGTGGCCCGACTACGTGGGCAACGGGCTGTTCAACACCCTTGGAAACATCACCGCGTACCCGCGCGCCGGGCTCGTATTCGTCGACTTCGACAGCGGTGCCACGCTGCAACTGACCGGAAGCGCGGCGGTGGACTGGGACCCCGAGCACGCGGCCACTGCCCCCGGTGCCAAGCGGCTCGTCACTTTCGAGGTGGACGAGGCCATCGAGACGCGGAGCGCGCTCCCCTTCCAGCTCCAATTGATCGAGAGATCGAAGTTCAACCCGCCCACCTGGGGCGAGCACCCGGACGCGGACCCGCGCTGACCCAGCACGCTCGCCACGGCTCCTCGCGCTCCAGAGAAGCAGCTACAGAGACGGCCATCGCGCCTCGAGCGATGGATGCGCTCGATCCTACGTTACGCCGGCACTCCTCGCGCTGGATACCTATACGCCCGGCGCTGTTGGAGATTGTCCCGCGAGCTTCAGCCGCGGGCGTTCCGCCCGGAACAACGGTACGGCAACCCCGGCCGCGATCAGGGCCGCACAGCCGAAGATGGTGAGCGCGACGACGAAGCCCCACGCCAGCGCCGCCTGGAAGAGGAGGCTGCCGAGTCCGAAGCCGATGAACAGGAGGAATGCCATGACGGCGGTCGCCTGACCGCGATTCCCCGGCAGGTCGGTGACGATCCCGGCGAGCAGCGGCTGGGTAAGGTCGTAACCCAACGAGAGCGCTATGATGGCGACTTGTACGGCGACGAGCGCGATGGGCGCGGCCAGGATCAGCGCGCAGATTGCGGTGAGTGCTACACCCGCTGGAACGATCCACGACCGGCCGTAGCGATCGGCCAGGCGACCTATCGTCGGCCCGAACAGCAGCCCGGGGATGCCGTAGCCGAGGAGCGCCAGCCCGATACCAACCTCGCCGAGTCCGAAGCGCTGACGCAGATACACGCCGAGCCAGGTGTACACCCCTGACTGCGCGACGGCGTTGATCAGCACGTACGCGTACGTGCGGCGCCCGCGCGGAATAGCCAGCAGAGAGACATAGCCGTGAGCGATCGCCGCCAACCGCGGCGGCGCCGGCCTGGGCAACCTCGGTATCGCCCTCACAGCGACGGTGGCAATGCCCAGCATCGCGGCGAGGGCTGCAATCGCGAGGAAGAGTGCCCGCCATCCCACCAGAGGCTCGACGAGCGCACCAACCGTAGCGCCGGCCGCGGTCCCTCCGGCTATCGCCCCGAACAGCCAGCCCAGCGCCCTGCCACGTTTCTGAAACGGTATCACATCACCGATGAGCGTCAGGCTGATCGGTACCACGCCGCTCGCCCCGATTCCGGTGACGATCCGCCACGCGACGAATCCCTTCACGCTCGCCACCGATGCGGTAGCCGCGGTCAGGAGCACGAAGAGGGTGAGCGATCCGAGGATGACCGGGCGCCGCCCGAAGCGATCCGACAACGGACCCCACGCCAGCGTCGCTATCCCGTACGGCACGAGGTAGGCGGGCACCGCCAGCCCCACCCAGCCGACGTCGGTGTGAAAGACATCGGCCAGGCGCGGGATGAGCGGCGCAACCATGAATGCCTGGGCGATGACGAGAAAGGCTGTCGTGCAGAGGATCGGCAGCATCCATCGGGAAGGGCCCGGCGACGCCGGCGCGTGCGAGGGCACGCGCGAGAAGAATGAGCGGGCTGTCAACGGTCAGTCTGTCGCGCCCTCCCAGCCGTGCGCGCGCAGGTACTGCTCGAGAGTGGTGAGCCCGGGATACAGCTCGCGCAGCACCTCGATGTCCGCTTCGTAACCCACCAGCTCGAACCAGCGCATCATCTCCGTGTACTCCTCGCCCGCCAGCTCGCGGTACTTTTCCCACGGCAGCTGCACGTAATTCACCGGACGCCCTATCACGCGGCCGAACGACTCGGCGGTCTTCGACATGGATAGCTCGTCGCCCGCCAGGTCGAGCTCGCGCCCCAGCCACGCTTCGCGATCGGCGAAGGCCATCCCAACGAAGGCACCGATGTCTGCGGTGGCCAGTTCCTGCAGCTCGCGATCCGGGTCGAGCGGGAGAGCGAGCGTACCACCCAGGAGCATGGAGCGCAGCGCCGGGTTCTCCCAGTTGTCCATGAAGTAGACTGGACGGAAGATCGTGTACGGAAGATCGAGCTCGCGGATGCGCTCCTCGATCTTCCACTTGCTCTCGAAGTGCGAGAGCCCCGTCTCGCGGTGCGCGCTCCCCACCGAGTTGTAGACGAAGTGTTCCACGCCCACGTCCTTCGCCAACTCGGCGAGCGCGATCCCCTGGGCCACCTCACGCTCGTAGCCTGTCTCCCAGAAATTCTGGACCGAGAACACACCCGATGCACTCTCGAGCGGGTGGCGCAACGACTCGGGATCGTCCAGGTCGCCGAGCAGCACCTCGACACCCAGCTTGCCGAGTTCCATCGCGGCTGGCTTCGACGTATCACGCGTTATCGCCCGCACCCGGAAGCCGCGCCGCACCAGCTCGCGTGCAACGGCCCCTCCCTGCTTCCCCGTAGCGCCGGTGACCACGATCGTACGCTCTGGCTTCGCTCCGCTTGGCATCTTCGCACCCCTCCCCACACGCAGCTCCACGCTGCGCGCACCGAATGGTTTCCCGAATGATAAGCGACGGGGTCGGGTCCATAATGTCGAGCTGGCTCTGCCATCGCCGGGCCATGGCAGAGCCAGCTCGACATTATGGACCCGACCCCGTCGTCCCCCGACAACCATCCGGGCGCCGCGAACTGTCTTACCCATACCTGGTGAGGGGAGCCCATTGACGCGCGCGATCCGGCGTTGCATACTCTCCCCATACTTGGTAAGGGGAACGACATGACCGACCGCGCGCTCGACCTGCTGCAGGGAACCCTCGACGTACTCGTCCTCCGCACGCTCGCGTGGGGACCCATGCACGGCTACGCCGTATCCCGCTGGATCCACGATCGCACCGACGGCGCGATCGAGATCGACGACGCGGCACTCTATAAATCGCTCCACCGCCTCGAGCACTCCGGCGCGGTCGACGCCGAGTGGGGGCTCTCCGAGAACAACCGCCGCGCGCGCTACTACAAGCTCACGCGAGAGGGCCGGCGCCAGCTCCGCAGCCAGGAGTCCGCCTGGCGCCGCTACGCCGAAGCTGTTTCGAAGGTGCTCGCCCCCGCATGACACGAAAGCTCTTCCGCCTCCCCTGGAGGACCGCGCAACGCATAGGCGAGGACGTGGACGACGAGCTCCGCTTCCACATGGCCATGCGGGCGGAAGAGCTGCAATCGCGCGGACTCACGCCGGAAGCGGCGATCGCCGAGGCCACGCGCCAGTTCGGGGATCTCGAAGATGCCCGTCGCTACCTGCAGCGAATGGACAGAGGCACCGAGGCCGCACGGCGGCGGAGGGATTACATGGGTGAGCTGAAGCACGACATCGGCTACGCTCTGCGAAAGCTGCGCAGCGCGCCCGCGTTCACCATCACGGCGTTGCTCACCCTCGCGCTCGGGATCGGCGCCACTACCGCGATCTTCAGCGTCGTGCACGGCGTGCTCATGAAGCCACTCCCCTTCCCGCACCCCGAGCAACTGGTACGCATCTGGTCCGACAACCCGGAGGCGGGAATCAGGCAATCGGCCGTGTCTCCGGTTGACCTGGATGACTGGCGCGCGCAGCGCACTGCATTCTCCGATATCGGAGGCTACTGGTACCAGAATGGAGGGAGCGGCGTCGACATGACCGGAGAGGGCGAGCCGCAGCGACTCTCCACCTCGTTCGTGGAGCCCGGCTTCTTCCCCGCGCTCGGCGTGCAGCCACAGATCGGTCGGCTCCCGCGCGAAGACGAGATGCACCGCGGCGGCCCCGATAGAGTCACGGTGCTCTCGTATGCATTCTGGCGACGCCAGTTCGGCGGCTCGCCCTCGGTGATCGGGCGGACGTTGACGCTCGGTGGGGAGCCTTACGAGGTGCTCGGTGTCATGCCACGCAGCTTCGCGTACCCCGACGACCAGGTCGACCTCTACATCCCCTACTCCACCATCCCCGACGACGGGATCCCGCGCACCAGAACGAATCATGTACTGGACGTGGTCGCGCGGCTGAAGCCGGGGTTCAGCATCGAGCGCGGCAGAGCCGAGATGGCAGCGATCACGCGGCGCCTGAGCGAGCAGTATCCCGAGGACAAAGCGTGGACCGGAGCGTCGGTGGAGCCGCTCCGCGACGTGATCGTGGGGAAGGTGCGCACCGGGCTGCTCGTCCTGCTGGGCGCGGCGGCTTTCGTTCTCCTTCTCGCGTGCGCGAACCTCGCGAGTCTGCTGCTTGCCAGAGCGACCACGCGCGAGCGGGAGCTCGCCGTGCGGTCGGCGCTCGGCGCCGGACGCGGACGACTCGTGAGGCAGCTCTTGACGGAGAGCATGGTGCTCGCGCTCGCAGGCGGCGCGCTCGGCGTACTCCTCGCGATCGCCGGAACGCGCGCGCTCGTGATACTGGGATCCACCCAGCTGCCGCGCGCGGCGGAGATCAGTCTCGACCCGGCGGTGCTCCTCTTCGCGCTCGCGCTCTCGATGCTGACCGGCCTGATATTCGGCCTCGTCCCAGCGCTGCGCGCGACTTCCTCCGATCTGCAGACCGCTTTGCGCGAGGGAGGCCGCGGGAGCAGCGGCTCGCGCGGGCAGCGGATGCGCGCGGGACTCGTGGTAGGCGAGGTGGCCGTCGCCGTCATCCTCGTGGTCGGCGCTGGCCTCATGACGCGAAGCTTTCTCGGTCTCCTGAAGGTGGACCTCGGCTTCCGCCCCGACCACGTGCTCGTAGTCAACTACTCCATGGGCGACGCGCACCAGGGGACACGGGCGCAGATGCGCGGCTACTACACCGCTGTCCTCGACCGCGTGCGCGCCGTCCCCGGCGTGGTAGCCGTAGGCGCGACCAAAGCGCTCCCCTTCCGCGGCAGCGGCGAGCGAAACGACTTCCTACCCGAGGGGATGGTGCTCGGCTCTTCGCAGGAAGCGCCCACTGCTCCGTACGTCTACGTGAGCGACGGCTACTTCCAGGCGCTCGGTGTGCCCGTGCTCGCCGGCCGTGAGTTCGCTCGCAGCGACGACGATCGCGCTCCCTTCAGGTTAGTCGTGAACGAGGCCTTCGCGAAGAAATACTTCCCCGGTCGCACGGCGATCGGGCGCACCGTCACGATCGGCACCGAGCAGATCCCCATCATCGGTGTCGTGGGCGACATCCGGCAGGAGTCCGTGGAGGAGCCGACGGAGCCCACGATCTATATCCATGCCCTGCAGAACATGCGGAGCCGCGCGAACCTCGTCATACGCACCCGAGGCGAGCCACTGGCGATGGCGCGCGCCGTCCAGGATGCCATCTGGAGCGTCGACCGCGACCAGACGATCACGTCGATCTTCACCCTGCAGAGCGCAGTGGGCGAGGCGGTGGCGCGTCCACGGCTTCTCACCACTCTTCTCGGGCTCTTCGGCGTGCTTGGTTTGCTGATCGGCGGGATCGGATTGTACGGCGTGCTCGCCTACTTCGTGACGCAGCGACGCCGGGAGATCGGTGTGCGCGTCGCGCTAGGCGCCGACACGGCTCGTGTCCAGGGGATGGTGGTGGGCCACGGTCTCTGGCTCGCGGCAGCCGGGATCGTGGCCGGCCTGATAGGTGCGGCGATGCTCACGCGCTTCATGCGGAGTGTGCTCTACGGTGTGGGCGCCACCGACCCGGCCACCTTCGCCGGCGTGGCGGCGGTGCTGCTCGCTGTGGCGTTCCTTGCGAGCTGGATCCCCGCTCGTCGTGCCGCGCGCGTCGACCCACTCATCGCGATGCGCGCGGAATAGCTCGCCTTCGCGCGATACCCTTACCCGGTCCGTCCGCGTGTGGATATACTGTTAATCCCCACCGGGCGCGGCCGCCTCACGGCGACGGCGCGTCCATCTTCGTCGACGATGCCCCGCGCTGATGCCCGAAGCCACGGACTTCCTCCGTAATCTCGCGCTGGTCCTCTGCGTGGCCGCGGTCACCACAGTGGTGTTCCAGCGGCTGCGCCAGCCGGTGATCTTCGGCTACCTCATGGCCGGACTGATCATCGGTCCGCACGTCCCGCTCCCGCTCGCGGTGGACGAATCAATGGTCCACACGCTCTCCGAGCTGGGAGTGATCCTCCTGATGTTCGGGCTCGGGCTCGAGTTCAGTCTGCGAAAGCTGATCCAGGTGGGGCCCACCGCCGGGCTCGTCGCGGTGGCCGAGAACAGCATGATGATCTGGTTCGGTTATCTGCTGGGCCAACTCCTCGGCTGGGGAACGCTGGAGAGCGTGTTCGCTGGCGCGGTGGTCGCGATCTCCAGTACCACGATCATCGTCAAGGCATTCGACGAGCAGGGGATCAAGGGAAAGGTCGCCGAGACCGTGTTCGGTGTGCTGATCATCGAAGATCTCGTCGGCATATTCCTGATAGCGAGCCTCACCACTGTGGGGAGTGGCGCGGGCGTGTCGGCCGGAAGCATCGCGCTCCTGGCGCTGCGCCTCGTGACCTTTCTGGTTGGTCTCGTCGGCGGCGGTCTGCTCATCATCCCGCGCCTGGTGCGGTACGTCGTGCGGCTCGACCGTCCGGAGACGACGCTCGTAGCGAGCATCGGGATCTGCTTCGCCGCCGCCCTCCTCGCTCTCGAATTCGGTTACTCCGTGGCGCTCGGCGCGTTCGTGGCCGGCTCGCTCGTGGCGGAGTCGGGCGAGGAGAAGGTGGTCGGGCATCTGATAGCGCCCGTGCGCGACATGTTCGTCGCGATCTTCTTCGTGGCCGTGGGGATGATGATCGATCCCCACGCGATCGCCGAGCACTGGGTAGCTGTGCTCGCGTTCACGGCACTGGTCATCACGGGGAAGGTCGTAGCTGTCTCGCTGAGCACATTTCTGACCGGCTTCCCGCTTCGCACCTCGATCCAGACGGGGATGAGTCTCGCGCAGATCGGCGAGTTCTCATTCATCATCGCCGGTGTCGGTGTCGCTACGGGAACCGCGCGCAACTTCCTCTACCCGGTCGCGATCGCGGTATCGGCCATCACGACGCTCACCACACCATGGCTCATAAGGGCGTCGGGTCCGGCGGCGAATTACGTGGATCGGCGGCTCCCGCATGCGCTGCAGACCTTCGTCGCGCTGTACGGATCGTGGGTGGAACGGCTGCGGAGCGCACCGCGCGAATCGAGCGGAGTATCGCGCACGCGATATCTGATCCGCGTATTGTTGCTCGATGCGGTGCTGCTCACCGTGTGGGTGATAGGTGCTTCGCTCCAGTTCGACGCGGCGGCCAGTCTGCTGGTGGGTCTCACGCACCTCTCGGTAGAGAGTGCACGGCTCATCGTATTCATCGCCATCGTCCTCGTCACTGCTCCCATGGCGGTGGGCATCTTCAGAAGCTCGCGCCAGCTCGCGCAGACGCTCTCACTCCGCGCGCTCCCCGGAGCGCAGCAGGGAAGCCTCGACCTGGCGCACGCGCCGCGCATCGCGCTCTTCGTGACGCTGCACCTGGCCATCCTCCTGTTGGTCGGAGCGCCTGTGGTAGCGATCACCCAGCCCTTTCTCCCTCCTCTCCGCGGCGCGCTCCTGCTCGCTTTCATCGCGATCGTACTGTTGATCGGGATCTATCGAAGCGCCACGCGCCTCCAGGACCATGCCCAGGCCGGAGCGGCGATCATAGTCTCCGCGCTCGCCAAGCACATGGCCGCGGAGCCGGCGATGGCGGTTGGGGAGTCAGAAGGCGAGGAAGCAATCGCGCCGCCGGCACCCGACGACCAGGACGTGATCCAGTCGGTACACCACATGCTCCCCGGCCTCGGCGACCCGGTATCGGTGCGGCTCTGGGCGCACAGCCCCGGCGTCCACAATACGCTCGCCGAGCTGAATCTGCGCGGCCTCACCGGTGCCACCGTGCTGGCCATCACTCGACAGGGGCAGCCGGTGATGATCCCCACGGGGCACGAGGTGCTGCGCGATGGTGATGTGCTCGCCATCGCCGGATCGCACGAAGCGATAGCCGCGGCGGTGGAATTGCTGCGCACGGAGCGCACGTAGTCCGCAATGTGATGCTGGCGTGGCTTCTGGGACTCGCCTTCGCGGGTAGCTGCGCTGCATGGCCGCTCTCCCACCTGCTCGGTCGCAGAGCCAGCGGCTGGCTGCTGGCGCTGCTGCCGGCCGGCCTCTTCGCCGCGTTCCTCACCCTGGCACCGACCATCGAGGCCGGACGAATAATCACGCAGTCGCTGGCGTGGGCGCCGTCGCTCGGCGTCGCTCTCGCCTTCCGTCTCGATGGTTTCTCGTTCCTCTTCGTCCTGCTCATCACCGGCATCGGCGCGCTTGTGGTCATCTACTCCGGCGCGTACATGTCGCGCGAGTCGGACAGAGACCGGGCCCGCTTCTTCACGCTCATCCTGTTGTTCATGACGGCGATGCTGGGCGCCGTCCTCTCGGACAACCTGATCGTCATCTTCCTCTTCTGGGAAGCGACGAGCATCCTCTCCTTCCTCCTGATCGGCTTCGACGCCGACAGCCCGAGCGCTCGCCGCGCAGCGCTGATGTCGCTCCGCGTTACCGCTGGAGGCGGGTTGGCGCTCCTCGCGGCGATCATCCTCATCGGCATCGCGCTCGGCAGCTACTCGCTGTCCAACGCCGTGGCGCATACCGGCGAGCTCGCGCGGAGCCGCTGGATCACGCCCATCATGGTGGGGCTGCTCCTGGCCGGGTTCACCAAGTCGGCACAGTTCCCCTTCCATTTCTGGCTGCCGAACGCCATGCAGGCGCCCACCCCGGCATCGGCGTACCTGCACTCGGCGACCATGGTGAAGCTCGGCATCTACCTGCTGGCGCGCTTCGAGCCGCTCATCGGCACCGTGCCGCAGGGGCGCAGCGTGGTAGTGACGATCGCGATCGCCACGATGCTGGTGGGGGCGCTGCAGGTGATGCGCGCCGAGCACTTCAAGTCCGTGCTCGCCTACTCCACCGTCGCATCGCTCGGCATTCTCGTGATGCTGATAGGACTCGACGGACCGGCCGCGACGGCGGCCATGGTGGGCTACATCCTGGCACACGCGCTGTACAAGGCGACACTCTTCTTCTGCGCGGGCTCGGTGCTGCACACCACCGGGCTCAGTAAGCTGCGCGCGATGGGCGGACTGGCGCGCTTCCTCCCGGTGACGGCCGCCGCCGCCGTGTTCGCGAGCCTGTCGATGGCGGGGCTGCCGCCCTTCATCGGCTTCATCTCCAAGGAGTTTCTCTTCCTGGCGCAGATCCAGAGCTCGTGGGATGCCGTTCCTCTGGCGGCAGCGGTGCTCGTCAACGCCGTGATAGTCGGCGCCGCCGGCGTGGTCACGCTGCGCCCCTTCTTCATGGGTAGAGGTAGGGTGAAGGAAGTGGAGCACGGAGAAACGCCCGGGCTGCTCCTCGCGCCGGTGGTGCTGGCGCTTCTCGGCCTCCTCGTGAGCATCGAGCCCGACTGGATCAGCAGAGCAGTGCTCCGCCCGGCCGCGGCCGTGGTGTACGGCGCGCCGGTGGAGATCGAGCTCGCGCTCTGGCACGGGCTGACGCCCATGCTGGCGCTCAGCGTGGTGGTGATCGGGATCGGTGTGGTGATCTTCGTGTTCTGGAGACCCATCCACCTGCGGCTGCGCTCTCGCAACGGCATCGACCGCTACAGCACCGAGGACGGATACGAGCTGCTCATCCGGCGCACCAACGCGCTGGCCGCTGCCACGGCGCGGCGAGTCCAGCACGGGGATCTGCGCGGTTACATCCAGATCGTGCTTGCCGGCGCCGTGGCCTTCGTGCTCTGGGGCATGATCGCGACGGGCAGCGCGCCGCGCCTTCCATCGATCGCCGAGTTGGGTGAATTGCGGATCGGACCGGCCGCGGTGGCGCTCGTCGGACTGGCCGGGGGCGTAGCCGCAACGCGCGCGCGCTCCCTTCTCTCCACTATGATCGCCGTGGGCCTGGTGGGTCTGGTCACCGCACTCATCTTCATGATGAACGGCGCACCCGATCTGGCGCTGACCCAGTTCGCAGTGGAGTCACTCATCGTGGTGCTGCTGGCGATAGTGCTCCTCGTCCTGCCCAGCGCCGCTCCATCCACGCGAACCGCGCGGCAACGCACGCTCGACGCCGCGCTCTCCGTCGCCTTCGCCGCGCTCATGCTCGTCGTGCTCCTCGACATGGGTATGGCGCCGCGGCATACCGAAGTCTCCGCCTTCTACGGCGCGCAGAGCTACCTGGCGGCCTTCGGCCGGAACGTGGTGAACGTGATCCTCGTGGACTTCCGCGGCTTCGACACGCTGGGTGAGACCACCGTCATCGCGCTCGCGGCGGTCTTCGCGTGGTCGCTTCTCGGTCCGCGAACGGCGCGCGAGAGCGCGTCGACGACCGCGGCTGCGGCCCGCGGCCACGGCGCGTTCATCCTGCGGATCACGAGCCCGATCTTCTTCTGGCTGCTCGCGGTGTCGTCAGTGGCGATCCTGCTGCGCGGTCACAACGAGATCGGCGGCGGCTTCGTGGGAGGATTGGTGGCCGCCCTCGCCTTCGCGCTGATCGCGCTCGCGCGCGGGGTCGCGCGTGCCCGCGCGTTGCTCCGCCTCCATCCACTCTCGCTCGTCGGCATCGGACTACTGCTCGCCATCGCGAGCGGCATCCCCGGGCTCCTCCTCCGCGGCGATTTTCTCCGTCACGTCTGGATCGACGTCACGCTGCTCGGGATCCACATCCACCAGGGCACCGCGCTCATCTTCGATCTCGGCGTCTACACGGTGGTGTTGGGCGGGGTGCTCGCCTTCCTCTTTGGCCTGAGGCGGGAGGCTGCGCGATGAGCGCTCTGTACGCCTTCGTGGCTGCGGCGCTCTTCGGCTGCGGGCTCTACATGGTTCTCTCCCGCAACGTGGTGCGCCTGCTGCTGGGGCTCTCGCTCGTGGCGACCGCGGTGAACCTCATGATCTTCCAGGCGGGTCGCATCCGCTCGGTGCAGCCGCCGCTCATTCCACCCGGTGCCGACCGACTCGGCGAGTCGGCCGACCCCCTTCCCCAGGCGCTGATACTCACCGCGATCGTGATCGGCTTCGCGCTCACGGTGATGTTCGCCGCCCTCGCGCTACGCACCTATCGCGACCGGGGCACGCTCGTGAACGAGGGGCCCGGTCCGGCCGAGGAGCTCGGGGATCCGTTCGCAGGCGGCGCGGGCGATGATCGCTGAGACGCTGACTAACACCCTGGCCGACGGTATCTCGTTCTGGCCCGTGGCGATCCCGCTCGGCGCAGCCGCGCTCACGGTTCTGCTCCGGCGCCGGCCGGCGCTGCAGCGCGGCGTGATGGAAGCGGGAGTCGCGCTCATGCTCGCCGCATCCGTGTGGCTGCTGGCGCGCGTGGCGCACGGAGCTGTCGCTACCATGGCTTTCGGCGGCTGGGGTGCGCCGTACGGCGTCACCTTCGTGGCCGATCGCCTGGGCGCCGCGCTGGCGACGGTGACGGGAATCATAGCCGTGGCCGTCGCGATCTACGCCCGGGCGGAGATCCGCGCGCGGCGCCGGCGCGCGGGGTTCGATCCGCTCTTCCTGGCGATGCTGGCCGCGGTGAACGGCGCCTTTCTCACGGGCGACATCTTCAATCTCTACGTGTGGTTCGAGCTGATGCTCGTCGCCGCCATAGGGCTAGTGACCATCGACCGGCGGCCCGCGCAGATAGATGGTGCCATCCGGTATGCAGCCATGAGCATGCTGGGCGCGACGTTCATCCTCATCGGCATCGGTCTGCTCTACGGCGAGACCGGTACGCTCGACATGGCTTCCATATCGGCCGCGCTCGCGGGCCGCGAGCCCAGCGCGACGCTGAGCGCGGCTGCATACCTGCTCCTCGCGGGCTTCGCGCTCAAGGCTGGGCTCTTCCCTTTCTTCTTCTGGCTGCCGGCCTCGTATCACACCGCACCGATCACGGCGTCGGCAGCGCTCGCCGGCCTCCTCACGAAGGTGGGCTTCTATGCATGCCTCCGGGTCTTCGTGGTGGTGTTTCACGCCGCCGACGAGCCCGTGGTCCGGGGCCTGCCCGCTCTCTTTGCCCTGGTGGCCGCGGCGACGATGGTGCTCTGCGTCTTCGCCGCCATCGCTCAGGTCGACGTGCGGCGCCTGCTTGCCTTCCACATCATCTGCCAGGTTGCCTACATGATGCTGGGGCTGGCGCTCGTGTCGCTGCTCGGGGTCACCGCCGCGATCTTCTATATGTTCCACTCCATGCTCGTGCAGACAGGTCTCTTCCTCAGCGCGGGAGCGATGGGACGGGCTACCGGCGGCTACGATCTTCGCCGCGCGGGTAGCCTGATGCGCGAGCGTCCGCTGACCGCTGCCCTCTTCGCGACGCTGGCCCTCTCGCTCTCGGGGACTCCGCCGCTCTCCGGCTTCTGGGCGAAATTCCTGGTGATCGACGCTGCCTTTCGCGGCGGTGCCATGTGGCTCGCCGTGACGGCGCTCATCGTCGGATTACTCACGCTGTATTCCATGAGCATCGTCTGGACGGATGCCTTCTGGCGATCGCCGCCGAAGACGGCCCCGCGTACGCGCCGGGTGCCGCCAGCGATGGTGGGGGCGATGGCGCTGCTCGCGGCGTGCACGCTGGGCGTGGGGCTGGCGATCGAGCCGGTTTCCGGCTTCGCACGCGCGGCCGCCGAGCAGATGCTGCCGCGGGCGACGCCCGAGCAGGATGCTTCTTCGGCGACCGCGGCGCAGATGACTACTCCGATGAACGCCGACCGGAGGACGCCATGAGCACGACGCGCCGAGTGCGGGCCGCGATATCGCTGGCGGGCGTCTTCGTGTACGACATCGTAGCGTCATCCGTCGCGGTGGCACGCGTCGTTCTCGCGCCCGATCCGCGTCCCCAGCCCGCGATCGTCGTCGTTCCCGTGGACGCTCGCACCGACTGGGGCGTGGCGCTCCTCGCGTACCTCGTATCGCTGACGCCGGGATCCACCTGTCTGCACGTGTCCGATGATCGCCGCTCGCTCTACGTTCACCTGCTCGACGCGCCGGACATCCCCGAGCGTGTTGCCGGGATCAAGGCTCTTTACGAGCGCTGGATACTGGAACTGGAAGGAGAGGAGGCTGCCCCATGACTCGACTTGCCGTCGCCGCGGCGCCAATTCTGATCGCGGTGCTCGCCGTGCCGCTGGCGTTGGCCGCCTACCGCATGATCAGGGGACCAGGCTACGCCGACCGCTTCGTCGCGCTCGACATGCTGACGGCGGTATCCGTCGCGCTCGCGGCGCTCACCGCGCTGGCTACCGGCCGCCACGCATTTCTCGACATCGGCATGGGACTCGCCCTCGTCAACTTCGTCTCGACGTGCGCCTTCGCGACTCTCCTCGAACGCAAGCGGGGGGGAGGGGGGCGCCAGTGATCGTGACGATCGTGGCCGCGCTGCTCATGACCCTGGGCGTGGGATTCATAGTCATCGCGGCAGTCGGCGTGGCGCGCCTGCCGGACGTCTTCCAGCGAATGCACGCGGCTACCAAGGCCGGCGGCATCGGATCGACGCTGGTGATACTGGGCGTGCTGCTCGCGGGTGGCCTGGCACGCCCGTTGACGGGCGTGCTGACCATCCTGTTCATGCTGCTCACGCTCTCGGTGGCGTCACAGATGCTCGCGCGCGCCGCGTACATCTCCGGCGCAGAGCTGAGAGGCATCGAGCGCGGCGACCCTCTGGCAGGGGTGCTGGAACGGGAGGAAGCGCCCCTCGAGGAGCGCACCGCCGTCAGCGTACCTCGATAGTCCCCTGCATATTGGGGTGGAACATGCAGTAGTAGGCGTATCGTCCCGGCTTGTCGGCCACGTAGCGCCAACTCGCGCCAGCGTCGACCGACTTCGAGTCCCAACTGCTATCTCGCGCAGTAGCCGTGTGTGGAAGGAAGTCGTCGTTTTTCCAGACTATGGTATCGCCGCGATCGACCTTCAGATCCGCGGGCTGAAAGGCCATGCTCATCATCGAGACCACGTACGAGCGCGGAGTCCGTCCCGTGCACGACGTGGAAGCCGTAACCGCCACCGCGATGAGCATCGCGGTGGCGGCGTGGCGCATCTTCTGGATCACGATCACGCTCCGAGCGATGCCCGGATCGACTTGGCGCGCTCGAGGTGGGCCGCGATGGCGGGGCGTACCTTGGTGAGAAGATCCTTGAGCTCCGCGTTCTGCGCATCGGGGATCAGCGTGCTGTCCAGCGCATCGAGCACGGCCTGATGGAAGGTGACCTCGTGGTCCATGTACGCGCTGTCGAAGTCGGCGCCCGACTTCGCCTTCAGGCTCTCCTGGGACGTCTGCGCACCCGAGTTCAACTGCTGGCTCACGTCGTTGTCCTCCGGCGTGACACCGAGCTTGGTGGCCAGCGCCACGGCCTGCTTGTTCACCTGCGTGTGGTCGGTGATCATCGTCTGCGCGAAGTCCTTCACCGCCTTCGACTGCGCCTTCGACTTGGCCAGCACACCGGCCGCGCTGTCGATCGAGTTGGCCGTCACGGCGATGTGCGCGATCTGTGCATCGTTCGGCTTGGCGGGAGCGGCGGTGGCAGCGGTATCGGCGGCTGGTGCGATGGCCGCGGTAGCGGTATCGGCCGGCTGCTCACCCTTCGGTTTGCAGGCTACGAGCGCGCAGCACGCGAGTGCGGCGCCAAGCAGTGTTACTGGACGATTGTGGAACAAGGGTATTGACATGGCTGATCTCTCCGGTAAGGGGCAGTGCATTACGACTTCAGATCCTGACCTGGCAAATTAACAACAATTCTCATGTTGTATCTGTATATATTCCGTCCTGCCGCACGCTAACGCAAGCTCGCCAAGGCGACCGAAATGCCCACCCATACCCACTACATCTGGTTCGACACCAGGCAGCGGCAGGAGATAATCGACATCACCGACCAGGTCGCCGAGCAGGTGACCGTGAGCGGGATCCGCGAAGGGTTCGTGCTCGTGTCGGCGATGCACATCAGCGCATCCGTGTTCGTGAACGACCACGAGTCCGGACTCTGGCACGACATTCTCCACTGGCTCGAGCACACCGTAGCTCCGTGGGACCCGGAACGGTATCGCCACAACGACACGGGCGAGGACAACGCCGCCGCTCACCTCCGGAGCCTCACGATTGGCCATGAAGTGATAGTACCAATCACCGACGGACGGCTCGACTTCGGCCCGTGGCAGCGCGTGTTCTACGGCGAGTGGGATGGCCAGCGCAGGAAGCGCGTGATCATCAAGGTGATGGGCGAGAAGTGATGCGGCGCGGCTCGTGCCGCACGGTCAGCAGAACCCGCTCGATATCCCCGCTCCCGTGGCCGCGGGAGCTGCTGCACCTGCTGAGTGCTGGAGTTGGAGCGGACTTCCTGTGCCTCGAGCGCGGCGGCTGCGAGCAGCGGCAGGAGGGCGAAGGAGAGATAGACGCGCATGCTGACCCGTCACGCCGTGTATTGTTCGCCACGAGTGCCACCCGATTGCGTGGTACACGCTCGAACACCATCACACCACAATGCCCACGCACAATCGCTCCCCCTCCCCCTCCTCCTCTCCCTCCTCCCCTCTCACGCATCTCGCGGCCAGTACGCTCCTCGCGCTCATCTTCTCCATCGTGACCCGCGGGGCGCTCGGCCAGCAGTCCGCGATTGTGCTCGACACCGTGCACGTCACCGTCGCCTCGCGGAGCGCGGGGACGGGCGTGCGCAGCGAGGAAGTCATCACGCGCGAGGATATCGCGCGCCGGCCCGGACGCAACCTCGCCGACATCCTCGACGATGCGCTAGGCGTGGAGATCGTGGGCCGCTCGCCGGCGCAGGCTGACATCGCGATGCGCGGGTCATCCACTACCCAGGTGCTGATACTGGTGGACGGCGTGCGCGTGAACGACCCGCAGACGGAGCATGCGAACCTCGATCTCGCCGTGCCGCTCGACGATGTGGAGCGGATAGAGATCCTTCGCGGCGCGGGCTCCACTCTGTACGGACCCGACGCGGCCGGCGGAGTGGTAAACATCATCACCACCGGCCACGATGGCGCCGCGGCACCGCGCCAATCGCTCCGCGGGTGGGGCGGCAGCTTCGGCACCGGTGGTGCGTCGGGCTCGATCGCCGAGAGTATCGGCGCCCTCGGCATCCAGACGAGCGCCGAGCACGAGCGCTCCGACGGCCACCGGGCCGATACCGACTACGGCGTGACGCTCGCCTCGCTTGCCGCGGCGCGGCAGGTGGGAAGCGGGCGGCTCAGGGCGCGCGCCGGGCTCGGCGTCCGCTCCTTCGGCGCGGCCGACTTCTACGCCACCTACCCCTCGCACGAGCGTACCCGCAGCGCCACCGCGATGGTCCGTTACGAGTTCGCTCCCGCCGATCGCGTACGCGCATCGTTCACCGCCAACACGCGCCGTCACGGCGACGACTACGTCCTCTTCCGCGACGATCCGTCTCTGTACCACAACCGCCATCGGAGCTGGCAGTCGGGAATCGAGGCAGTGACGAGAATCGCGCTCACGCCCAGCATGGTGGCGGCCATCGGGGCTG
>DATCXR010000443.1:0-8740 GCA_036565685.1 Gemmatimonadaceae bacterium | reverse complement strand
GTAACCGACGGGGTCAGGTCTTTAATGTAGAGCGGCCTGAGCGAATGCTCAGGCCGCTCTACATTAAAGACCTGACCCCGTCGGTTACTCGCCCTTCAGGGCCCAGTCATCCGGGTCCAGGGTTACGCGGGTGGGCGCAGCGGGGAGGAGGAAGTGGGCGGTCTGGAGGCGAGTGGAATCGCGGATTACGACGGTCGTGTCGCCGGCAACGGTGGTGAGGCGTAGATCGAGCGGCATCCGGAAGAGGTGGCCGCGCTGGGTTTGGGTGATGCTCACCATGACGTCATGACCCGACCGGACGGGTGACGTTCGCCAGGCGATGGTGTACGCCGGTCGCCCCTCGCCGTACACCCACTCGTCGAAGAACCACTCGAGCGAGGAGCCGTACGCTGTCTCGCACGTGCGACGGAAGTCATCCGTCGTCACGGCGCGGGCATCGTTGTCGCGCACCCACTCCCGCAGCGTGGCGAAGAAAGCGCTGTCGCCCATGACGTGCCGGAGCATGTGGAGCACCCACGCGCCTTTGTTGAAGGTGGTATGGGTGAACATTCGCGCGACCGCGGTGGAGTCGGGGATATAGACGCTTCCGGTGAAATCGTGCGTGTCCAGGTCGTGCATCACCGCCGCGTAGGCGGCGCGTCCCGCGACCTGCTCGCGCCAGAGCGCGGCGGCGTAAGTGGCGAATCCCTCGTTCAGCCAGATGTGCGACCAGTTCCGCACCGAAACCCGGTTGCCGAACCACTGGTGCGCCACCTCGTGAGCGAGGGTGCGAGGATTCCGCCGATCGCCCGCGACCCACGCCGCGCCATAGCTCGTTATGGTCTGATGTTCGCGATAGCCGGGAATCTGAAACTCCGCGATTCCATACTTCTCGCGTATGAACGGATATCCTCCGAAAAGCGCCTCGTAGCTGTGAAGGATACCAGGTACGGGCGCTAGGCTCGCGCGTGCGCTGTCCAGGTGCTCCGGGAAGACGTAGTAGATGATCGGCATGCTGTCGCCAGCTGCGCTCACGTACGTGTTTCCGAAGCTGACGAAGTTGGTCGCGACGACGGAGATGACGTCCGGGTAGATCGGGTAGTGCTCCACCCAGCGGTAAGTCGCCGTACCGTCGGAGTGTCGGTGTACTCCGGCCAGCCGCCCGTTGGAGACCGCCGTCATCGATGCGGGTACAGTGAACGTCATTGTCGCCGAGTCCGCCTTGTCGGACGGCGTGTCGTGCGTGGGCCACCACGCACGCGCGCTGTACGGCAGACCGTAGCTGGCAACTACGGGCACGCCGTCGTGCGATCCGAACTGGAGAGCGTCACTCGCTTCCCGTTCGCTACGCGGCGTCCCACCATAGAAAATCGTTGCATCGATGCGCGCGTCGCGCTCGACCGGAGCGGGGAGCGTCACGCGCAGTGCCTCGCCGTCGTGCGACACCGGGGCAGTGTGATCATCGATCCGCACCGAATCCACGTGCATCTCCGGTGCGAGCTGCAGCGGGAGCACATTGGTCCGACGCGTCGCGCGTGCGACGACCCGCACACTTCCCGACACCCTCCGAGCTTCCGGATCGAGCCGCAGATCGAGCGCGTAGAAGGAAGCGTCGATCGCGCCCCGTCCCTCCGCCGAAGTAACGCCCAGTGCGCTCGACCCACTCGCCGGCAGGCCGCTCACCCCCGCCGCGCTCTCCGCCGCGCCAGCCACCGTCACGCCGAGCACGACGCACACCGCCCCCGCAAGGATCACTCCCCTCACTGCGCTCCCCCTATCTCTGGAGGTTCCCGTCGCTTTCTGCCTTCTGCTCTCTGCTTTCTGCCCTTCTCCCCCGCCCTACTTCAGCGCTCTCGCGATGTACCAGGTTCGATAAGCCGCCGTTCCCAGCGCGCCTACGCCGATGATGCACACCGCGGCCAGCAGCACGGTCCCCGCGCGCCAGCCGAGGGCCGTGGTGAGTGCGCCATCCAGCAGCGCGGCGAGGGCGAGGAGCACCAGCCGCTCGGCGCGCTGCATCACGCCGCCGCGGCAGTCCACGCCCACCACCGCTCCCTTGGCTCGCGCGTAGCTCACCATGAGCGAGCCGCCGAGTGCGAGCGCCGTGGCGAGCACGGCCCACATGGAAGGCGCGAAGTACACGGCCAGACCCATGAAGGCGAAGGTCTCGGCGAAGCGGTCGAGCATCGAGTCGAGGAACTCGCCGTAGGGCGACGAGAGGCCACGCGCGCGAGCGATGCGGCCGTCGAAGATGTCGCAGAGCCCTCCAAGGATGATCATCCACCCCGCCACCGCGAGCGATCCGCGCACGAAAGCGACGCCGGCGAAGAGACCCAGGATCATCCCCAGGAAGTTGAAGACATCGGGGGAGACCTTCATCGCCACGAGCGCGCGCTCGATCGGCGAGATGAGCCACATCAGCCAGTCGCGGACCCAGTAGCCGAGGAGGATCGTCGTGGGGCGGCGGGCGACGTCGGCATCCAGCTCACGATTCCGCGCGACGATCGCGTAGAACGGCATCGTGAGGACGACCCCGGCGGCAATCGCCAGGGCAACGTACGTTACTGAATTCATATCGGGTCGCGGCGTTGTGGTCGCGTGCGCAGGTAGCGAAGCGCCTTGGGCCAGAGGAAGATGAGCGGCCAGCGGCGCTCGCGCTCCGTGAGCTCCACGTGCACGCCGCTCCTCCGCTCCAGCTTGCGCAGAAGATAATCCTGCCAGTCGTCGTAGAGCGACATGTACTTGAGCCAGCGAAGTGTGGCCCGGAGCTTACTGCGCCTGAAGTACAGCTTCACCCGAAGGCGCTCGAGAGCCCCCGGAGGGGCCGGGTCGGTGTAGACTTTCCCCTCGCGCGTAAGTATCCTTTCGTCGGCCAGTGACCGGAGCAGTTCGGCATACATTCGGACCATGGTTTCCCGCTGTACGGCCAGGAGCAACGCGATGCGCTCCGAGCCCTCGGGCCTGACCTCTGCCCCAAAGGAGGTCTCGAGGAGGACGCGGCAGTACGTGTCCACATCGAACCGCGGCGGGAGATAGGCACGCCCCCAGTCGAACGTGCGGGCGCGTGCTCCCAACAGAGAATCGACGACGATGTCCCGCATTCGGGCGTCGCGCGTCCACACGAGTTGCGCATGCTGGAACAGGCGGCCCTGGGTGAAGTGATCGCGCGCGCGCGAGGAACAGGCGCGGCGAAAATCCCGAACGGAAAGAATGGCGCACTTCGCCGCGAGCGGCGGGGTGACGTCGCCGTCGGTAATGGCCACGACGTTCGGCGCGAGCACGCGATTGAGACGAGCGGCCTTCGCTGGCGCGTAGCTGGTGCCCACCCGCTCCGCGAGCGAGCGGTAGGCGACGAGGTAGTCTTCCACTATCACGAAGAAATCGTGCGCGCTCTCCGGGCGGGCGTCGGAACGCTGCGCGTGCGAGCCGTAGTGGATGATCGCCACCGCGGAGGGGCCGAAGCCCCGTGCCAGGAAGCCCGCAAGCTCCCCGGTGGCGGATGAGGCAGGAGAATCCAGACCGGCTGCCAGCGCGCTGCGCAGCGCCGGATCAGCGACGGGCGGCGGGACTCGCGACACGCTCGCTCGAGGTGGCTGGTTCGACGTCGAGCTCGGCCAACATTGCCGCCATCCGCTCACGCAGCAGGTCGATGAAGTCGTCGATGACTCGGTCGTCGGAACCGCTCGGCGGAGGCGTGATCGGGTCCGAGATTGCGATGCGAACATCGAGGTTGGCGAAGTTGGCGAGGCCATCAGCAAAGGTCCTCGCATTCACCATCCCGTGGACCGCGACGCAGTACACCGGACGCTCCGCGCGCGAGAGGATAATGCGCAATCCGCTTCGCATGAAGCGCCCCAATCCACCGTCCCTGCTGCGGTGTCCCTCGGGGAATATCAGCAACGACTGTTCTCCACGCGCAACCTGCTCCGCCGCCTCGGTGAGCGCGGCAAGCTCGGATCGGGAGAGCACACGCTTCTGCGAAACGAATGGGTATCTGGCGAGGCGAGCAAGCGGGGATATCCCCGGTACCCCCCAGTGGTATCGCTCACGCGTGGGAATCAGCGGGTACGGCCCTGGCACGAGCCGTAGACCAATGGGTATATCCAGAACTGACTGGTGGTTCATGACCACTATGCAGCTCTCCGGAGGGATGGATCCCCGTACCGACACGCGCACGTTGGCAATGTCGCGCGCCATGGCGAGCGTCGACCGGGCGTGAAAGCGAAGCCAGGCACGTACCATCCGCCGGCGCCTGCCGGGAAAGAGCCAGATAGCCGGCCAGAGCAGTATTCTCTGGCCGAGGCCGATGGCAAAGACGAGGTAGATTGTGAAGGCGAAGAGGTAAGCGCTGCTACGCATCACGCGCACGGCTCGCCCCATTCGGCTGACTCCGCCGGCGTGAGATATCGAAAGGTCAGTGCTGTAGGGACTCAATCGGAGGTCACCCCATGGCAACACGAGTCGAAGCGCAGACGAGCATGAGCGTCTCCGACTACGATTACAGTAGTTTCTTTTACTCGTCGAGCGACGACCCGTTCGCGATACTCGAGCCGTACAGTGAATGGTACACGCGAGCTCTGCGGACCGGCTACTACCTGTTTCAGCAGCCGATGTCGACGCCGCCCGAGAGCAGAATCGAGGTCACGGAGGGGCTGCACCACGAGCACATAAAGCTCCTCAATCTAGCGTCGTACAACTACCTCGGTCTCTCGAGCAGGCCTGAGGTCATCCAGGCGGCCAAGGCGGCGCTCGACCAGTACGGTCTGGGCGCGGCCGGGTCACCTCTCCTCAGCGGCATGATGGATGTCCACGTGCAGCTCGAGGCGGAGCTGGCGAAGTTCAAGAAGAAGGAAGCGGCCATGGTCTTCCCCACCGGCTACAGCACGAACGTGGGAATGATCTCGGGTCTCATGCGCCCCGGTGACTGGATCATCGCCGACCAGAATGCGCATGCGAGCATCGTCGATGGAGCCATCCTCTCGAAGGCGAATGTCCGGTTCTTCCGGCACAACAATCCGGCCGATCTCGAGAAGAAGCTCAAGCAGACGACGGGGAAGAAGCTGGTCGCCATCGAGGGCGTGTACTCCATGGACGGCGACGTCTGTCCGCTCCCCGACCTCGTCGCGGTCGCGAAGCGCTACGGCGCTCGCATCCTCCTCGACGAAGCCCACTCCGCCTTCGTGTACGGCGAGCACGGGCGCGGCGTGGCGGAGATGTACGGCCTGGAGGACGACGTGGACATCCACATCGGCACCTTCTCCAAGGCACTTGGCGGCCAGGGTGGCTACGTGGCCGGCTCGAGGAAGCTCTACTACTACCTCAAGGGCTTCGCCCGCGCGCGCGTCTTCTCGTGCGCGCTCTCGCCAGTAGTGACGGCCGGCGTTCTCAAGTCGCTCGAGATCGCCCAGAAGGAACCGGAGCTGCGCGACACGCTCTGGAAGAACGTGCGCTACATCAGGCAGCGTCTCGAAGAAGAGGGCGTCGACGTCGGCGATTCCACGTCACAGATCATTCCGATAATGGTGCGGAACGACCGGCGCATCTTCGAGCTGGGTCACAAGCTATTCCGCGCGGGGCTCTATCTGCAGCCCGTCATCTATCCGGCGGTAGCCAAGCATCGCTCGCGCTTCCGCGTGTCGATCTCGGCATCGCATACCTGCGAACAGCTCGACGAGGGAGTATCCACCCTCGTCCGCGTCCTACGTGAAGAGGGGGTCATGGTATGAGCAACAGCAACGACGGTCTCGTTCAGTATCACTACCACGACGCGATCGCCGGCTTCTTCGAGCTTCCTACGGAGAATGCCCGCGCGATCCTCCCGCCTGAGCTCCAGCCGATCGAGCCGCACCACGGTTCCAGCGTGCTGAGCGTCATGGCGTTCGACTTCCACGACAGCCCGGTGGGATCCTACGGAGAGCTCATCCTCTCGATCCACGTCGCGCCCCGCATCGAGCCCGGTGAAGCCTGGCCGCGCTCGGCGTTCTATCCCTTCCGCCTCGGCACCACCACGCGCGAGTCGCGCGAGCACGCCATCGAGCGCTGGCATCTGCCGCACTACATGCAGGACATCTCGATCGCCTGGGATCGCGGCGATGGCCACATCACCATCCACGCCACCGACCGCGGTCAGCCGATCGTGGACATGACGATCACCGAGCACGAATGGTCTAAGGTGGATCACAGCTATCAGGCCTTCATGAACGATGAGGAGGGGCAGTACACCTCCACGATCATCATGTCGGGCGAGTTCAGCGAGAACGAGGAAGAGCGCGGTGGAATCACCATCCACTCGCAGGCGATGACCGACCTGCTCGAGGACTGGGAAGTGGATTTCACGCCCTTCCGCGAGATGTGGATGAAGAACGGGCTGCAGACGTTCCATCCGCTGAAGCAGCTGCTCTCCTACGCTCGTAGATGAAATCGGGAGTATGCGTCATCGTGAACCCCGCCTCCGGAAGGGGGCGGGGCGCGAAGGCCGAGGCGAGCGTTAGACGAGCCTTCGCCTCGGTGGGAGTCACCGACATCCGTACCACGAGCGCGAAGGGCGACGAGCGAACCGTCGCCCTTCGTGCTATCGAAGATGGAGCGGGCACCATCGTCGCAGTCGGTGGTGACGGCACCTGGGGGAACGTGGCCAATGCCATCATCTCTTCGGGCGCCGATGTACGGCTCGCGCTGCTCGCGGCGGGTACCGGAAACGACTTCGCCAAGACGCTCGGCGCGCCGGCGACCGACTTCGCAGCCACGGCGGCGCTCGTGGCCGAGGGTGCCGAAAAGCGAGTAGACGTCGGCGAGATCGAAGGGCGCTACTTCCTCAACGTCACCGGCTTCGGGTTCGACATCGCCGTGCTGGAGGACATCGAGAACATCCACTGGCTCAAGGGCGACGCCGTGTACCTGTACTCGGCGCTGCGCCAGCTCTTCGGCTACGACGGGATACAGATCGACATCGCGAGCGCCGCGCGCTCGCGCGGTACGGTGCGCCACCTGATGTTGATCATCGCGAACGGGAAGAACTTCGGCGGCTCGTTTCACATCGCGCCCGGCGCGAGCGTCACCGATGGAAGGCTCGACGCGATCGCGATAGCCATGGCGTCACCGCTGCGCCGCGCGCGGCTCTTCGGCGCGGCCACGAAGGGGACCCACGTGGCGCTCGCCGAGGTCCAGACCGAACAGGCGCCGAGCTTCACGCTCACCTTCCCCGCCCCGCCGGCGTACGAGACCGATGGCGAGTACAACCGTGCGGCATCCACGCGGCTCGAGGTCCGCTGCGTGCCGGGGGCTCTGAAAGTCGTGGCGCCAGTGGAAGTGCCCAGCCGGACGACCGACGCCGAGAGGCAGATGGCGGTCTGACGTGCGAGCCATCTCCTTCGCGGCACCTATCCCCACGTACATAGCGACGCTCGCCGCCGGAAAGATCTCCGAGCGCTTCTTCCTGGGCCCGCACGCGTGCACGCGGCTGGGCGACGTGGCTCCCCCGGTGCTCCCGTCCGGCCGATGGGTTCGGATCCGCACGCGGATGGGTGGGATCTGCGGGAGCGACATCAACGTCATCACGCTGAAAGCGAGCCCTTCCACTTCGCCCTTCTCCTCCTTCCCGTTCGTGCTCGGCCACGAGAACGTGGGCGACGTGATCGAGGTGGGGAGCGCGGTGCGCGCCGTGTCCGTCGGTGAGCGCGTGGCGGCGAACCCGCTCCTCTGCTGCGAACCGCGCGGAGTCGAGCCGCCGTGCGCCGCGTGCGCCACGGGCGACCATTCGCGCTGCGCGCACTTCACCGACGGAGACGTAGCGCCGGGGATGTTGATCGGCACCACGCGCGGTACCGGCGGGAGCTGGGGCGAGGAGTTCGTGGCGCACGAGTCGCAGATCGTGCGCGTACCCGACACGATGAGCGACGAGGAAGCGGTGCTCGTCGAGCCGCTCGCCTGCTCCGTGCATGCCGTGCGAGCCAACCTCCCGGATTCCAGCGAGCGCGTGCTCGTGATAGGTGCCGGCTCGATAGGCCTGCTCACCATGGCGGCGCTGCGCGCGCTCGCGCCCGAGGCGGACGTCACCGTGCTCGCGCGCCACTCCTTTCAGGGGGCACACGCCGAACGGCTGGGCGCCACGCGAGTGGTCTCCGCGCGCGGTGACTATCTGGGAGCGCTCGCCGAGGCTGGGGGCACTCGACTGCTGAAGCCGATACTCGGTAAGCCGGTGGGCGTGGGCGGCTTCGATCGCACCTTCGTGTGCATCGGTGGCGCGCGCGGGATGGACGACGCGATGCGCTTCACCCGCGCTGGCGGGACGATAGTGCTGCTGGGCAATTCGAGCACGATGAACGGACTCGATTGGACGCCACTCTGGCTGAAAGAGCTTACCGTGCGCGGGAGTCTCTGCTACGGCGCGCACGCTCATGCGAGCCCCGAGCGTACGGCGTTCGACGAGGCCGCGAAGCTCATAGCATCCGGGCGCGCTCCCATACGGCCGCTCCTTACGCACACTTTCCCGTTGGAGGAGTACCGCCGCGCGATAGACGTCGCGCGCGACAAGGGCGGAGCGGAGAGCGTGAAGGTGGCGTTCCACTTCCGCGGATGAGATCCCTCTTCCACCACGTTTCCAGCGCGCGTCGCCGCAGGGTTGCCGCCATCGCGTCGCTTGGCCTGGTGGGCCTCGCCATGGGCTGCGCACCGGCCAGTTCGGCAGCGCTCCCCGCGGTGCGCGCCACGGCACCTGCTGGCACGAGCTCCGCCGACACCGCGCCCACGAGCGGCTCCGCCG
>DATCXR010000436.1:0-27701 GCA_036565685.1 Gemmatimonadaceae bacterium | reverse complement strand
GGGGTCAGGTCTGACCCCGCCTCTCACGATTCCAGACCTGACCCCGTCAGCCGCCAGCGGTGGCCCCGACGATGAGCAGCGGCTCCGCTCCCGACGCCACCGCGTCCGGGAGAGGAGCGTCGGGCGGCTCGTGCGAGAGATCCTCCTCACACGCGTAGAAGCGAACGAAGTCCCGGCGCCTCTTGGTCACGTGGTCGCGCACCGTGCCGCGCAAAGTCGGGTAGCGCTCCTCGAGCGCGTCGAGTACGGTACGCTGCGTGACCACATCGCGAACGTCCAGCTCCACCTCGCCACCGTCGATGCGCGCCACGATCCGCAGCGGCACCGGAAGCACCACCCGGATCATGCGAGCGTCTGCACTTCCACGGAGAGCACGCTCGGCAGATCACGCACGATGGGCATCCAGCTGTCGCCCGCGTCGGCCGATGCGTACACCTGCCCGCCCGTGGTGCCGAAGTAGACCCCGCACGAGTCGAGCTTGTCCACCGCCATCGCATCGCGCAGCACGTTCACGTAGCAGTGGCTCTGCGGGAGCCCCTTAGCCAGTGGCTCCCACTCGTTGCCGCCGGTGCGACTGCGGAAGACGCGGAGCTTCCCATCGGGCACATAGTGTTCGGAGTCGCTCTTGATGGGAATCACGTAAACCGTCTCCGGTTCGTGCGCGTGCACATCGATCGCGAATCCGAAGTCGGTGGGAAGGTTGCCGCTGATCTCCTGCCACGAATCGCCTCCGTCGTCCGTGCGCATCACGTCCCAGTGCTTCTGCATGAAGAGTGTGTTGGGACGTGAGGGATGCATCGCGAGCCGGTGCACGCAATGCCCAACGTCGGCGTTTGGATCGGGGATGTACTCGGAGCGAAGCCCGCGATTGATGGGCTGCCAGTTCGACCCGCCGTCGTCGGTGCGGAACGCTCCCGCCGAGGAGATGGCGACGAACATGCGCTCCTGATTGGCCGGATCGGCGATGATGGTGTGCAGGCACATCCCGCCCGCGCCTGGCGACCACCGCGACCCCGACGTGTGGCAACGCAGCCCCGAGAGCTCCTCCCAACACTTCCCGCCGTCGGTTGTCCGGAAGAGCGCTGCATCCTCGACGCCCGCATATACGGTATCGGGATCGGCGAGCGATGGCTCGAGATGCCAGACGCGCTTGAACTCCCACGGGTGCGGCGTCCCGTCGTACCACTGATGCGTGCCCGGCACCCCGTGATACGTGAACTCGTTTCCCACCGGCTCCCAGCTCTTACCCCCGTCGTCGGACCGCTGGATCAACTGCCCGAACCATCCGCTGCTCTGCGAAGCGTAGATGCGGTCGCGGTCCACGGGCGACCCCTTCATGTGGTAGACCTCCCACCCCGCGAAGTGCGGCCCGCTGATCTCCCACTCGTCACGCTTCCCGTCTGCCGTGAGGATGAACGCCCCCTTCCTCGTCCCCACGAGTACACGCACGCCGCTCATGATCCACCCCGTTTACGAAGCCCGTACCTGACTACCGATCGGGGTACGTTAGTGAGAGGGAGCGGGGAAGGGAAGCTGGAACTGCAAGGAGACAGGAGACAGGAGACAGGAGACAGGAGACAGGAAACAGGAAACAGCGACTGCCCTGAGTTAGAGGGCTCTACCGCCAGGAGCTCTTGCCTGTTTCCTGTTCCCTGTTTCCTGCCTCCTTTCCCCTATCTCCCTCATTTCACGTCGTACTCCGTCACTCTCCTCCCCATCAGGTATTTGTCGAACCAGTTGAGGATGTGCTGGAGACGCGCGACGCGGTGTTTGGGCTCGCCGGAGCGGGAGAGCTCGTGTGATTCGCGCGGGACGAGGATGAGGGCGGTGGGCTTGTGCTGCGCCTTGAGAGAGCGGAACATCGCCTCCGAGCCCTGGCCGGGAGGGGTGCGGAAGTCGACTTCGCCATCGATGAGCATCAGCGGAGTGTTGATTCTGCTCGCGAGGTGGGTCGGCGAGCGGTCCAGGTACTCCTGCGCGTCCTCGTACGGCGGCTTCCGGAACCAGGTAGGCGTGAAGAGTGTGAAGTCGGCGCTGTACCAGAATCCGATCCAGTCGGCCACCGAGCGCTGTGACACGGCGGCGGCGAAGCGATTGGTCTGGGTCACGGTCCAGTTGGTAAGAAGGCCGCCGCCACTTCCGCCGGTGACGCCGAGCCGCTTCTCGTCCACGTAGCCGCGCCGCACGAGCGAGTCGACCGCCACCATGAGATCCTTGTAGTCGTCGCCGGGGTAGCGGTACTGGATGATGTTCCCGAATTCCTGGCCGTACGAGGTACTCCCGCGTGGGTTGGTGTAGAGCACCACGTATCCCTTCGCGGCCATCCACTGGAACTCATGGAAGAAGGTGTAGCCGTAGTTGGTATGTGGACCGCCGTGGATCTCGAGGATCATCGGGTACTTCTTTCCCGCGGTGAAACCTGGCGGCTTGAGAATCCAACCCTCGATCTTTCGTCCGTCGAAGCTCGGATACGAGAACCGCTCCGGCTTGGAGAGCGCGAGGCCGTCGAAAAGCGAGTCGTTGACGTGCGTGAGCTGCGTGAGGCGCTTGCTCGACGGAGAGAATGCGTATACGTCGCCGATGTGCGTAGCGTCGCTGATGGTGAGCGCGAAGAGCGACGCGTCAGGAGTGGCGCTGTACGCCATGATGTCGTGGTTGCCCGTGGTGAGCGGCTCCGCGCGGCCGGATGCCACGTCGAAGCGCATCAGATTCGAAGCGCCGTGCTCGCCGGTAGTGACGATGATCCCCTTGCCATCGGCGGTCCAGATGAGCGGCGTGTTGCCCCCACCGCCGCGAGGAGCTGCCTGATCGCCTCCGGGTCCGTCACCCACGGAGAAGTCGTAGCTCGCCGTGAGATTCCTCGCCTTCCCGGCGGCATAGACGAAGAGATCGGTCTGGTCGTGCGACCGTGCCTTCGCGGGGTTGATGAAGCCGGAGAAGGCGAACGACTTCGCGTCGGGAGATCGAACGGTGCCATCCACCGGGCCATCGATGTCTATCACCTTCGCGATCTCGCCGCCCGTCGCGGGAACGGCGTACATGTTACCGTCGGGCGGATCGTAGTACGGCTCGAGCACCCGGTCGCTGGTGAAGAAGATCCGCGCGCCGTCGGGGCTCCACGCGAGACTCCCCTCGTCGAAGTCGCCTGAAGTGATCTGCTTCGCCTTCACCGGCATGCCGGAATCTGGCGCTACCGGCACCGTGAAGATGTGGCTGTGGCGCGAGTAGTCGATGAAGCCCTGGCCGTTGAAGCGGAAAATGGCGCGCGTGATGACGTGCACGTCGCTCTCTTCGTCGGAGCTTGCGCTGTCGCCCTTCGCACCGTCGGCGCCGGCTCGCGTGCTGTCGGCCGAGCGCGTGGTGTCCTTCAAGTCGGAAGGCTTCATGTCGCTCGTGAAGGCGATGGTCTTGCCATCAGGCGACCACACGGGCGCGGACGTGCCTCGCGGAGCCTCGGTCAGCTGCCTCGCTTCGCCGCCGTTCATCGACAGCAGATAGATCTGCGGCCTCCCTTTCTCCGGCGCGCGAACGAAGGCGAGCGTGCGCGAGTCGGGCGACCAGCGCGGCGAGCCATCGTGCTTCCCGGATGTGAGCCGGCGCGGCGAGGACGATCCATCGGTGCCGACGCTCCAGACGCTCGTCTCGTAGCCCTTGCGCGCGCTGTCGACCGTGACGAGCACGTAGGCAACCTGCTTCCCATCTGGTGATATGCGCGGGTCGGCCACCCACCTGAAGCTATAGAGGTCGTTCTGCGTGATGGGCCGGCGCTGCTGCGCGGGGAGCGTGGTCGCGCTCGTCGCGGTGATCATGGCAAGCGCCAGCGCGTAGCGGAGTACACCTCTCATTGACTGATCCTCCTTCCCGTCATGCCCGCGCGAGCGGGGAGCCATGTTGCCCAGCCGAACGTGGATTCCCGCCGTCGCGGGGATGACGGGAATCGCTTGCGCGGAAGTGACGGGGATCGCTCGCACGGGGATGGCGGGTGGACGGGGTCATGGACGTACGGGCTCGCCCGCCAGTGTGAGTCGCTTCACCGGAGCGATGTCGAGCGCTTTCAGCCCCTGCTCCACGAGCTTGCCGTCGCCCACGATCACGATGTCCACGGAGTCGGGCTTTATCTCCTGCCGCGCGACGCGCAGCACGTCGGCCTGGTTAACCGCGCCGATGCGGCCCACGTACTGGTTGTAGAAATCGAGCGGTAGATCGTAGCTTGCCACGGGTACGAGGCGGGAAGCGATGCTCCGCGTGGTCTCGAAGTCGCCGGGGAGCTGCAGCTGGAGCAGCTGCTTCGCCTTTGCGAGCTCGGCCTCCGGTACCGTGTCGCGGATCGCGCTCAACTCGGAGAGGAACTGCACGAGCGCCGAGTCTGTCTTAGCAGCGACGATCTCGGCCTCGGCGGAGAACGGGCCCGGCTCGCGCCGCATCGAGAAGCCCGACCCGGCGCCATAAGTGTAGCCGTGCGTCTCGCGCAGGTTCTGGTTCAGTCGGCTCGTGAAGGAGCCACCCAGGATGGTGTTCATCACTTCGATGGCGAAGTAATCTGGCGTCGAGCGCGCTACTCCCACTCCGCCGATCCGGACCGACGATTGTGCCGCGGCCGGCTTGTCCACGAGATAGATCGTCCGACTCCGCGCTGGCGGAACGGGTCCGTATCGAGTGGTGGGAATGTCTCCGCGCTGCCAGGAGCCGAAGAGGTCGCGCGCGCGCTGCTCCACGTCATCGGGGTGCACGTCGCCGACGACGATCAGCGTGGCGTTGTTCGGCCGGTAGTAGGTTCGGTGGAAGCGCGCGATGTCCGAGCGGGCGATGTCGGCCACCGACTCCCTGGTGCCGCTCGGCGCATGACCGTACGGGTTGCGGTCGCCGAACACGACCTTGTCGAAGACGCGATCGGCGATCGCGGGCGCGTAGTCCTCGAGCTGCAGGAGCGACGTGAGCCGCTCCTTGCGGACGCGCGTGAGGTCCACCGCGGGGAACGCTGGGCGGAGCACCACATCCGCGAAGAGGGCGAGCGAGCTGTCCAGCTGGGCCGTGGTGGTATGGAGCGCGACCACCGATCGATCCCATCCACTCGACGTCGACAGGTCGGCACCGAGGAAGGCTGTCTGGTCGGCGATCTGGAGTGCGCTGCGCGTCGCGGTGCCCTCGTCGAGCATGTCGGCTGTGAGCGAGGCGAGACCGCCGAGTCGTGACGGATCGGCTTCTCCGCCCGTGCGCACGAGCATCACGAAGTCCGCCACCGGAAGCTCGTGCTGCTCCACGATCATGAGCGAGAGTCCGTTGTCGAGCTTTCGTGTCACGATCGGCGGGAGGTCGAGTGCCGGCGGCGGCGCGAGCTCGGGCGGCTTCGTGATGTCCACCTTCGCCGGTTGCGCCGGAGCGGGCGTTTCGGCCGTGGACGGTACTGGTGCGGGCGCGGGAGGCTCCGCGGGCCGCGGCGCGCACGCCAGCGGCGCGGCAACGAAGAGAGCGACAAATGCTCTACGCACAATCATCGGCCACCTCCCGTCGCGGTCACCATCATCTCGGTCTTCCCCTCGGGCACGACGGTGAGAACCACGCTCGGCGCGTTCAGGTAGCTGCGCGCCACACGCTGCACGTCCGTCGCGCTCACGTTGCGATACCGCTCGGCGTCCTCGCGCGTATAGTCGGGCGTGCCCACGAAGTAGTTGTAGAAGTTCAGACGGTCGGACTTTCCGAGCACAGACGCGAGGCGATCGATCTGGTTGGCGAGGATGCTGTTCCGCGCACGCTCGAGCTCGCGGGGCTCGATGCCCTTCGCGACTATACGCTGGATCTCCTCCCGCACCAGCGATGCCATGCGCGATGGCGTCTGCCCGGGTTTGGGTGTCACGACGATCTGGAAGTACCCGTCGAGCCGCATGCTGGCCTGAAAGGCACGGGTGTCCTGAGCCACCTGCAGATCGTAGACGAGCCGCCTGTAGAGTCGCGAGTTCTTCCCGTCGGCGAGCACGAAGGCGAGCACGTCGAGCGCCGCATCGTCATCCGCGAACGCCTTCACGGTGTGCCAGCTCTGATACAACCGCGGGAGCTGGACGCGATCCTCGAGGACCATGAACGTGTCGCGTGGTGTCTCGAACGACGGTACCGTCGGGCGCGGCGCCGGCCGTGCGTTACGGGGAATCTGGCCGAAGTAGCGCTCCACCCACGTCTTCGCCGAGTCGGTGTCGAAGTCGCCGGCTATGACCAGCGTGGCGTTGTTGGGGGCGTAGTAGGTGTCGAAGAACTGCTTGACATCATCGAGCGAGGCAGCCGAAAGGTCGGCCATGGAGCCGATCACGCTATGGTGATATGGGTGCCCCTCGGGAAAGAGCGCGGCGAGGATCGTCTCGTCGGCCCTGCCGTAGGGAACGTTGTCCACTCCCTGCCGGCGCTCGTTCTTCACCACGTCGCGCTGCAGGTCGAGCTTGGCCTGATCCATGGTGGGAAGGAGGTAGCCCATCCGGTCGCCATCGAGCCAGAGCGCGAGGGGGAGCGCGTTGGAGGGCAGCCACTCGTAGTAGTTGGTGCGGTCCTGGGTCGTGGAGCCGTTGTTGTTCGCTCCCGCGGCCTCGAGCCAGCTGTCGAACTTCCCCACCGGGACGTGCTCCGAGCCCATGAACATGATGTGCTCGAACAGATGCGCGAAGCCCGTGCGGCCCGGCTGCTCATCGGCCGATCCCACGTGGTACCAGGTATTCACGGCGACCACGGGCGTCGAATGGTCGGGTGCGAGGATCACCTCGAGGCCGTTGCCGAGCGTGTACTTCTCGAAGGGAATCTTCGGAACGACCTGCGCCGCGGCTGGACGTCCAGCCGCGGCGCAGATGAGAACGACGCCCAGCGTGCGGAGGATCGAGCTCCGCGCGGTAGACATGATCAATCGGCCACCTCGATCACCTTGGTACCCGCCATGGTGTCGCCGAGACGGCGTCCCTGCGGATCGGTGATCACGCGGTACAGTTCGTAGAATCCGAGCACGATGGCGGCGAGCAACACGGGGCCGATCAGCAGCCACCCCAAGATGAATATGTACTTGAGGAACCAAATCACTCCGCCGAGCGCGAACATCCAGTTGCGTCTGGCCGACGTCTCGATGTCCATCGGCTGGCCATCGAGCCGGATGGGACGGAGCTTCATCACCTTCTTGCCGATCGAGCGGCGATCCATGAAGGTGACGTCCAGCCCATCGCGGAGCAGCCAGTAGGCCGCGGCCACGAGCCCGCCAATCGCGGGAACGGCGTTGAGTATCGCCGCAACGATGCAGTCGATCACCGCCGCCACGATGCGCTTGCCGGTGTCCGGCTTGATCGTGGCCAGGGAGAGCGTGTCATCCTCGACGATCGGCCGATCGTCGATTCCCCCCGTGCCGGGCGGCTCCGGTTGCCCGCCCGAAGCGCCTGGTCCGCCCGCGGGGTTCGTCCAGTCGTTCTGCTGTTCCATGGTGCCCTGCCTGGAAAGGGTTCATTCACCTGGTCAGTAGTACTACGGGCGCAGATGCGCGAAGGTGGCAAACCGCTTCCGGAGCCGCAAGAGGCGAAGAGGCGGCGTGGCTCAACGCATCCGCGCGGCAACCCAGTCGGCGATGGTTCCGAGCACGGGCGGATTCACGTCGAACGACTTCAGCTTCGAGTAGTTGGTGAACGACCCGTCGGGGTCGTGCACGAGAAGGTGGTTGGTCTCCGGGATGATCTTCACGGTCACGTCGCGGTTACCGCCGGAGCGGATCGCGCTGGCGAGCTCCTCCGCCTGATCCGGAGTCACCTGGGTGTCGGTCGCGCCCTGCACGATGAGCACGGGCATGCTGAGCTGCTTCGCCGTGGGGAGGGGATCGTAGTCGAACCAGAAGCGGAGCCAGGCGGATGAGGCGAGCTGCGCGTCGCGCGCGGGTTCGTTGGCGCGGATGGCGGAATCGAGTGCCGCGCCGCTCAAGTGCATCCCGTTCGCGAACGCCGCGCGAACCTGCGCGTCGGAGATCTGGCGGCCGGTGCGCGAAGACCCGGCGATCAGAACCACGGTGCGCAACTTCGGATCGGAGGCGCCTATCATGAGCGCCATGAGCGCTCCCTCGCTGTGCCCGATGAGTCCGAGGTCGTCATGGTCGATGTCGGGACGCGTCCGCAGATAGGCGAGCGCCGCACGAATGTCTTCGGCGAAATCCGCGCTGGTGGGATCGCTCGGCCCTCTCGGCGTTCCGCCGACCCCGCGATCATCCATTCGCAGTACGGCGACGCCTCGCCGGCCGAGCGCGTCGGCGATCGCCCGGAATGGACGGTAGCCCGGGAGCACGGCCGTCGCCTCGTCGCGATCCTCCGGGCCGGAGCCGGTGATCATCACGACGGCCGGGACTCGCGTCCCGCGTGCGTGCTCGGGGATTGTGAGCGTGCCGGCGAGCTCGATCTTCGCCTTCGGCGCGGGTACTCGCACTTCCTCGGCGGTGTAGGGTGCGCCCGGCGGCGCGGAGTAGTCGGCCTTCGGCGCTGGTGCGGTCGCCGGAAGAGACGTCGGAGCGGCGCTCTGGCTGCCGGTGCTCACGCGGGTGAAACTCACCCCCTGAGTGGGTACCACGCCGCCCAGGAACTCTCCATCGGGCGAGACGCTCGCGCGGATGGTCGCTCCACCCAGCTCGAGGGTGGCGGAATCGGCTCCGGTCCACTGTACCCTGGCATGGAGGAGCTGGCCGCCGGCCACCGCGAAGACGGGTACCTCCACCGAGGAGCCACCAAGGACCTTCGCTCTACGGAAGATCTGCTCCACGACCGCGGACGAGAGGTTGATGAAGGGGAGCGTTCCCGCCGGCACTGCGAAGCGCTGCGACGGTGCGTCCGCATCGCCGATGGTTACCAGGGCGCTGTCGCGGGTGAAGGCGAGCGTCGCGCGCTGCATCGGTGCGGACGACGTTGGCGCGTCGGCCGGGCGGGCCTCCGTAACCAGCTTCGGGACCGTGGCATCCGGCGCGAGCGACATCGTGAAGGTGATTCTCGCACCCTGTGCCTTCACGAGGAGGTCCGACTCCACCCGTGCAGCGTCGCGTGTGATGCGCTCGATCGCTATGGTGTCGCCTGCGGCGGTCACGACGAACTCACTCCGGGCGGAGGGGGCGGCTGGCTGCTGCGCGTGCATCGTGCCCACCGCGGCCAGCGCCGCCAGCGCCGCCAGGGTGGAGAACCTCATGCTCGTTTCTCCTGCTTCCATAGGACGTATGCGTAGACGGTGATACCGATGCCCGCGGCGATGGCGCCACCCACGATCAGGATCATGGTAGCGATCATTGGCGCGAAGGGAGCGGTCAGTACGAGGAGCACGCCGAGACCCATCATCAGGTAGCCGCCCACGCGATGCGTACGCTCCCACACGCGGTCGCTCGAGAGCGTCCATGGATTGCGGATCCCGACCATCCAGTTCGGTCGTACTCGCGGGAGAAGGTTGCCGATGACGACGAACAGCAGACCCACCGCCGCGGGGATGATGCGCTGGATCGGGATGTTCATGCCGAGCGCGCTCGAGAGGGCGAAGATGTGAACCACGAACATCAGCGTGATCGTGGCGTTCATCATCGTGAGATACGCCGCGCCGAACTTCTCGTAGTTCCGGCCGCGCGGGTCGATCTTCGGGAGCACCGGGATCATGAACGCGATCGCGACCATGATGAGCGGATTGAGAAAGGCGCCCACGAAGCGCGGGCCGTAGCCATCCACTTCGCCATGGATGTTCCAGTGCGTCGGCATGGGATCGGGGAGATGGCCGTAGGCGATGATGGATATGACCAACGCCAGGGCGGTCAGGACCGCGGGATACCACTTACGCACGCTTTCCTCCGGAGTGCTTGGCCGTCTTTTTCGAAGGGTCGGGACGCTTCCAATCGAGCATGTAGGCGATGACGTCGTCGAGCACGGTGGTATTGAGCTCGTAGCTGATCTGCTGGCCATTGCGCTCGGCGAGGATGAGCTCCGCGTCGCGGAGCACGCCGAGGTGGCGGGAGACGGTGGGCCACGAAGAAGTGAAGCGCTCGGCGATCTGGCCGGACGTGCGCGGGCCATCGCGCAGCAGCCGCAGTATTTCACGGCGTGTGGGGTCGGCGAGCGCCTTGAAGACGGTGTTCTTCACGAGCGCAATATATAGATACTTAGCCAATCATGCAATTACCTGCGCGAGCAACTCCGCTGCGCCGTGTCGCTCGGTTATCAGCGCGAGTCGCCCCTGGGGAACATGACCTTGTCGGGTGACGCGTTGAGTGCGGAGAGAATCTGCTGGGTGAGGAGCGACTTCATCGCCCCGGCGCGGCGCGGCGCCACCAGGTAGCGCACCACGCCTTCCACCCAGGTGTTCTCGTTCACTCGGAAGTTCACCACAGGCTTCGACTGTACCTGTAGATCACCGACAGGAGTTCGAGAGAGGAGCGAGCAGTACTTGTCGACTCGCCCCTTCATGTTCCCTCCCAGTTCCGCCGCCACCACGCGCTGCATCGTCTCTGCCACGAAGCGGATGTCGGTGCCGTAGGCAAGCTGTACGTAGATCTCGTTCCAGATGTATGGAAAGAGTGGCCAGGAGTAGTTGTAGACCGGCTCCGAGAGCACGTTCGCGTTGGGGAACTTGATGATCCGGCCGCTCGGATGGTCGGTGGAGACGTAGGGGCCGCCGAATTCCCAGAGAGTGGTGTCGAGGTAGCCCACGTCTATCACGTCGCCGGTGGCACTGCCCATCTGGATGCGATCCCCCACTCGGTACGGCCGCTTGACGAGGATGTACACCCACCCGATGAAGCTCGAGATCGGCGTCTGCAGCGCGAAGCCGAAGATCGCCGAAACGATGCCGAGCGAGACTGCCGCGGTGTACCAGTTCGCAAACAGTGCCGAGATCACGATGAAGGCGATCACCACTCCCTCGGCGAGCCGCACGATGCGGCCCACGTTGTAGCGCGAAACGTCGTCGTCGAGTCGCGAGATCACGTACGCCTCGATCAGGGAGCCGAGGCCGAGCACCAGGATGACGTACATCGCGGCGCGCGCCATCCGCTGTGCGGGGCGGAGCCACCGGTCGGGAAGCGCGAAGATGTCGAGACGGACCAGATAAAAGACGACCGTGGCGCCGAGGAAGAGAAGGAGGTACGTGGCTATCCGTACCTTGTGCCTGGCCGCGATGCGCCTTGGCGCGCGGTTCTCCCTGGGCGCCACATCCCGGAGCGCCTGCTCCACCTCCTCGGGAGAGGCTTCCTCGTCGCGGTCGTCCGGCTTCTCTGTCCAGCTGGCCATCTGGCTCTCGGTCATGCCGTCGAGACGTGGCCAGAGCCGTGCCATGCGCGGCGGTCACGGCACCGAGTCGAGCACCCGGCGCTTCCCCATGTCGTCGATATCGAAGGCGACGGCTGCCTCGCGGTGCGACTCGGCGCCGCGAAGCGTGGCCAGCGCGGTGTAGTAGTCGAGGTAGCGGAAGCCCGATACCCCGCCGCGGATGAACTCGTACTTCGAGACCGATTCGCGCCAGCGCGGGATGAAGCCCGATACATCCACGTAGATGTACGGATCGAAGCCTTCGGGATCCTCCCAGTTCTCGGCGTACCAGATGCCGCGTACGCCACGGTAGGCGGGGTGCGTGGTCTTCACGCCATCGAGTGATGCCAGGAGCACCGCGTCGTCGACTATGGCACTCGTTGCCGCGTGGTCCTTGTGAATGCTCCGCCGCCAGTGCGTGATGATGTTGGTGGGCTTCACCTGCCTGATCACGTCGGCCACGTAGCGGCGCGCGGCCTCGTCGTTCGGTATCTCACCGTCGTGGTAAGGACCGAAGATCACTTCGGCCCCGAGCGCGGCCGCGACTTCCTTCGCTTCGCGGCGCTTCTGCTCGCCGTAGCGTTCCGGCGACATTCGCGGATTCCCGCCTTCGCCGAGGGTGAGGTGCAGGATCACCACCCGGTCGCCCAGCTCGTGCTGCTTCAGGAGGAGCGCACCGGCGGTGATCTCCATGTCTCCCGCGTGGGCCCCGATGGCGAGGAAGGTCCGTTGCGGACGCGCGCTGGCGCTGTCCTGGGCGCGCGCGGCGTGGGCCGTGAAAGCCGTCACGATCGTGGCGACGACGGCAACGAAGCGTGGAAGACTCGAGCTGATCTTCCCTGTGTACCCGGCCCGTGCCGGGGGCTGCGAGCGACGCTTCACCGCCCCTCGCTCGCTGTGGGTCCGAGAGCGCGGAATGTAACGAAGAGTGGGCGATGGTCGGATGCCTGCGTGTCCGCGACGCGTGCAGCGGTACACTGCAGCCCGCGGACGTAGATGTAGTCGATGCGCCGTACGGTGCTGTCGGCCGGGAAGGTGTAGCCATCTCCGGTGCCACACTCCTGCCAGCTGTCCTGATAGGCGCCGGCGAAGCTGGTGTGAACGTCGCTGTCGGGGGTGGAATTGAAGTCGCCTCCGATTACCAACGGCGCACCGGCCGGCACGTGCGTACGCAGATGCTCGAGGAGCACTCGCGCCTCCTGGTCGCGGAAGGTGCTGACGTTCTCGGCACCCAGGTGGGTTCCGACCACGTGAAGAGATCCGGCCGGCGTGGACACCACGACATGGATCGCCACGCGTGGCTCGTACATCTTCACGCCGCGGTCCGCGGGCGGCACGGTGGGGAGTGGGACGGTCTCGGTGCTCTCGATCGGCCAGCGCGAGAGCGCCGCTATTCCGTAGTCTCCGCCCTGGAAGTCGAGCGACTTTGCGAAGGCACCGTGCATCCCGGTGAGGCGCTCGAGCTTCGCCACCTGGTCCACCCGGCCGGAGCGCTCGGTGCCCCGGTCCACCTCCTGGAGGAGCACGATGTCCGCATCGAGCGAGTCGAGAACCGCCGCGACTCGCTCGAGGTTCGGTTGCTGCCCGGCATCCTTACCGGCGTGGATGTTGTACGAGACCACGCGAATCGCGGCGGGTGCGGGCGTTGCACCGGCCGCGCCGCGCCGCGACGCGCAGGAGGAAGCGGCCGATGCGAGACAGACGATGGCGGGAGCGAGGAGCAGCGGACGACGCATGTGGTGTGTCTTGTATCGAAGTTGGCCGGCACCGGCGACCCGCCGGCGGTGCGAGAAGGATTTGCTGGAGAGTGCCGCGGCTTCGCGGATCGACGAGTCGCTACTCGCGGCTCGCGACGCGGTTCGGCGCACCAAAATCGAGTGGTATCGCGGCCCCGATAGCGAGGCCGCCGTGAGGGGTAGGGGCTATGAGGAGGGAGGCGCCGGTGGGCGGGTAGATGCGCTCCCACCGCTCGACTTTGGGCTCCATGCCCCAGAGAGCGCCGAGTACCGCTCCGCCGGCGCCGAGCACGACCGGCCACACCGCGATGCCGAGCCCACATAGCTCGCTGGAATCGGGTAGGCTGCACCCCACCTCGGTGACAGCCCAGCCGGCTACTACGCCGGCGAAGCCCCCGAAGACGATGCCGCCTGCAACGCGGCCCGGGCTTACACCGACACCTCTGCTCACATCGACAGCGGAGAGAGATGCGCGGGGGATGGTGTCCACGATGCAACAACCGTCCAGCGCCATGATCAGCGTATCGTTGTCGAAGGATAGCAGCGTCGCTTCCTGAGGAATGCGATCGCCTGCACGAAGCACCCGGATGCGTGCCCCTGGCTCTGCCGCGACGGTAGGCGTCTGAGCGCCGCAAGCGATGGCGGAGACGCATGTAATCGCAGCGGCGAAGCCGAGCTGCGCGAAGCGGCGAGCCGTCGTGGTCGCGCGGATGGACATGGTGTGGGAGAGAGGTGAATTGTCGCGGCCGGCACGTCTGGCAGCGCCTACGGGCGAGAAGATACGGATGAGGAGTGCCGAAATGAATGACTCGTCCCGAATCGGCGGCAGGAGGGCGCGGTTGGGCAGCGCTCCATCGAGGTCGGGCGGAGCGGGGCTTGACAGATCGGTCCTCTGCTAGAAAATTAGCAACAGGTGCTGGAAACTTAGCAGAGCTCGAGCCGTACTGACTCATGCGTCCACCTTCAGCCGACGAGGCCCCCACGTCCAGGTATCCGTCCACCCGCAACCTCAGCCGCAGAGAGCGACAGATCATGGACGTCCTCTTCCGGCGCGGCGATGCCACCGTCGCCGAGGTGATGGAGAACATGCCCGATCCACCGAGCTACTCGGCCGTGCGCGCCACTCTCCGCATCCTCGAGGAGAAAGGGCACGTCGTACACAGGGAGGACGGGCCGCGCTACGTCTACCTTCCAGCTGGCGCGCCCGAGGAAGCTCGCACCGATGCACTCAGGCATCTCGTTCGCACGTTCTTCGATGGATCAACCGAGCAGGCCGTCACCGCTCTGCTGCGTCTCTCCGACGCGCGCCTGACCGAGGCCGAGATCAGCCGCTTGCAGGAGCGAATCCGCACGGCGCGCAAGAAAGGGAAATAGCCCATGACATCCATCCTCTCGCAGCTCTCGCCGGTGTCCATCCCGGCTGCCTTCCCGGCGTTGCTATTCCTCGGTAAAGCGACGCTCCTCCTGCTGGTCGCGATCATCATCTCGGCTGTGCTTCGACGCGCATCGGCCGGTGTCCGACACATGGTATGGGTCGGCGTTCTGGCGGCCGTCATCCTCCTCCCCGCGCTGTCGCGCTGGGCCCCGTGGCACGTTGCGGTGCTCCCGATCTCGCTCGGCGCGGTGGCCGGCACGCCGGCAGACTGGAAGCCGCAGCGTTCGTCCACCCCGGCAGCGTTGGAGGAATCGGGCGCGCCGGCCGCGCAGAGCTCGAGACCGTACGAACAGTCGGCCCTGACAGGGCCGCGGCACGTCGATCCTGGTAGCACCGCGCAGTCGAGTAACGCCGGGATCTCCCGCGCGACCGCCGAGGAGCGAGCCGGCATCGCTTCGGTTACGTCCGAATCGCAGGTTGCCCGGGCGAGCACGGCGAACCAGGAGGCGCAGGGCGGCGTCAGAGAGACCGATCTCTGGCTCGCACTTTCTGCCCTCTGGGTGGCAGGTACTCTCGCTCTGCTCGCGCGCCTGCTCGTGGGGATGGCCGCGGTGAGGCGGATAGTTCGTGGGGCGCGGCCGCTCGACACCGCCGAGTGGACGGTACCGCTGTGGGAGGTCGCCGACCGGCTCGACCTCGCTCGAGCTCCGCGCATCCTCTATAGCGATGAAGTGTCGATGCCCTTCGCCTGCGGAGTCATCCAGCCGACCGTCGTCCTTCCCGTCGACGCCGGTGACTGGAGCGACGATCGCCGCCGTGCGGTACTCTTCCACGAGCTGGCCCATATCCGGAGGCGTGATCTCTTCGGTCACACGCTCGGTCGCATCGCATGCGCCATCTACTGGTTCCACCCACTCGTCTGGGCCGCCGCCCGACGGCTGCGTTCCGAGAGCGAGCGCGCATGCGATGACCTCGTGCTCACCTCTGGCACACTACCTTCGGAGTACGCGCACCATCTTCTCGAGATCGTAACCGGCGGGCGAAATATCTCCGCGCCGGCTACGGCACTGGCGATGGCGCGCCGCAAGGAGTTCGAGGGACGCATGCTCGCCATCCTCGATCCGGAGCAGAGGCGCGCGGCGCCCGGCCGCCTGCAGGCGGCGGCGCTGGGGATCGGCCTCGTCGCTCTCACACTGTCGGTCTCCGCGATGGCGCCGGCGGCGGAGCATCGTGCGGCGAGCTCCGTGAATGGGGCCCGGCTGGCCGCCGACTCTGCGGCGGCTCGTGACACGATGGACTCACGAGCAGTACTCGCCGAAACGACTGCAACCACCGGAGAGCACCATCTCGCCGCAGCCCCCCCGGACACGGGCGACGATGCGAATCCACGAACGATCCAGCGGGTCGTGACTTCGTCGGTCGAGCGAAGCACCGAGCGGGCCGCGGAGGAAGTCGCCGAGGAGATCGCCGGCGCGAGGTACAGCGGGCTCCTTGGTGACAGGAACAACTTCGCTCCGCGGATGGATGCTTACTCGCTGGAGGCGGTGCGCCGCGCGATCCGCACGTCGATGCGTGAGGGCCTGGGCGAGAGTACGCGCGGAGATGCCGCGTCGCCGTACGCGGACAGCGGCACCACCGACCTGCTCGTGAAGCTTCTCGAGAGCGACACCGATGCCAAGGTCCGCAGGACCGCGGCGTGGGCGCTGGCGCAGCGCGGCGAGCGCGATTCACACACCGTCACGGCAGCTCTGGCGGCGGCGCTGGCACGCGACGCCAACGCCGATGTGCGCGAGATGGCCGCCTGGGGCCTCGGTCAGGGCGACGACGACACTGCAACGCAGGCGTTGCGCAATGCCGTACAGCATGACGCCGATGAGCGTGTGAAAACCACGGCTGCATGGGCGCTGGGGACGATCGGTGATGCCACGGCTTCTGCCGCGCTCGACGCGGCGATGGCGGACCCGAGCGCGAGGGTACGCAGCCGTGCCGCGTGGGCGCTGGGGCAGATCGAGCCGGAAAAGGCACCACGAGGTCTGGTGACCGCGCTCGGCGATTCCAGCGACAAGGTGCGCCTCGCCGCCGCCTGGGCGCTCGGCCAGATCGAAGATCCGGAGACGCTCTCGGCGATTTCACAGGCGCTCTCGGCGGAGAAGGATCACGATATCCGGGAGGCGGAGCTGCGCGCTCTGATCCTGCTCGGCGAAGCATCGGAAGCCACGCTTCAGAAGCTTCTCGAGTCGCCCGATCCCGATGTCCGTCTGAAAGTCACGCGAGCGATCGTCGGCTTCCGCGGCGTGCGGCCGTGGCCCTGGCCGATGCCCATGCCGCGTCCAATGCCCTGAGGAGAGAACCATGGGACTCATTCGCACATGCGCGGTGCTGCTCGCCATCGGCGGCGCGCCGTGGCCGCGCGGCACTACGGTCGAGTCGCGCTCCCCCGCGGCAGGCAACGTGATAGCCAGCAGTGTCGCGATTAGCGTCAGCAGCCATGCTGCTTCTTCGCGACCGGCCCCCGACGTGCGGGCGCTGCTCCAGGCCGTGCGCGGCGCGCCTCCGCTGCTGTGCGGGATGGCGGCCCAGGCGGTGTCGTCCGGTATGGGTGGGTACGCCTGGGATGCTCCGTCGCCGCCCATCGGCAACGATGTCCGCGGGCAACTGGCAACGCTGGCCGACGGGGATCTCACCCCTTCCGACTTCGACGCTCTTCTGGCGGGTCTCGACGGGCAGGATGCCTGCGTCCGCGAGCTCTCGGCGCGCCTGCTGGGACGCGCACGCGATGACGCGCCGATCGCGGCGTTGCTCCAGCGGCTTACCTCCGCATCGACAGACACTCGTGCGGCAGCCGCTCTCGCGCTCGGACTGGCGCGACCGCACCCGGCGCTCGAGCCGTTGCTGCACGCGCTGAACGATGCATCCGTGGCGGTTCGCTCCAACGCCGCGTGGGCGCTGGGACGGGTGCGGGACGAGAAAGCCGTGGCGCCGCTCACCCATGCCCTCCAGGATGCCGAACCGGTGGTGCGAGGGGCTGCAGCCGAAGCGCTCGGTCATCTGCGAAGCACTGACCCCGTCGCGACGCTCATCCAGGTGCTGAAAGCCGACGAGAGCGCCGACGTACGCAAGGCCGCCGCGTGGGCGCTGGGTCAGATCGAGGATGAGAACGCGTCGAGCGCGCTCGGCACCGCGCTGCAGCGTGATGACAGTGCCGACGTGCGCGAGATGGCTGCGTGGGCACTCGGCCAGTTGGAGGATTCATCGGCGATCGATGCGCTCGCCCTTGCCGTTCAGAACGATCGGAGCAGCGACGTGAAGGCAACGGCGGCGTGGGCGCTCGGCCAGCTCAGACCCGACCACGCGCCGAGCGGGCTGGTAGAGGGGTTGTCCTCCACCGACCGCGACGTGCGACTCAGCGCCGCCTGGGCGTTGGGACAGATACGCGATTCCAGCACGGCACCGGCATTGGAGAAGGGGCTGCAGCAGGAGAGCGATTCGGACGTGCGCCGCGCCGAGTTCCGGGCGCTCCTCAGGATGGGCGACCGCTCCGAGAGCGCGCTCACCGCCGCTCTGAAGTCGGGCGACGCCGAGATCCGTGAGATGGCGGCCATGGCGCTCGCGGGGCGCGGCAGCCGTCCGTGGCCATGGCCGTGGCCGCGTCCGCGCCCCTTCCCGTAAGTCCGGCGCGGCGTCGTCTACCGGGGGCGGATGTCGACTTCGTGCCGGCCGCCCTGATCATCGAGGGGAATCACGCCGTCATCGAGCTCGCGGCCATCGAGACGCACCAGTGCGGGGGCCGCCCGGACTCGACCGGGCTCGTGAACGGTGATCGCGTAGATGCTGCGGCCGTATCGGTATTCGACGGCGAACTCCGGCCAGCTTTCGGGGACGCGCGGGTCGATGCGAAGAGTATCGCCGCGCTTGTCGAAACCGAGTATCGACTCCAACCCTACGCGGTACATCCAGGCCGCTGAGCCGGTGTACCAGGTCCAGCCGCCGCGCCCCAGCTGCCCCGCCGCCGTGTATACATCGGCGGCCACGACGTACGGTTCGACCTTGTACCGACCCATGCCGTCCGGCGTGCACGAATGCGTGAGCGGGTTGAGCATCTGGAATAGCTCGAAGGCGCGATTCCCATCGCCGTGCAGTGCTGTGGCGAGCACGGCCCAGAGCGCGGCGTGTGTGTACTGCGCGCCGTTCTCCCGCACGCCGGGGACGTATCCCTTTATGTAACCCGGGTCGTGGGTGGTGCGGTCGAACGGCGGGGTGAGGAGCATGATGAGTCGCGCGTCTTCGCGAACCAGGTGCTCTTCGAGCGAGCGGAGCGCTCGCGTCGCACGAGCCGGTTCTCCCGCGGCGGAGATGATGCTCCAGCTCTGCGCTATGGAATCGATCCGGCACTCATCGTTCGCGGCGGACCCCACTGGTGTGCCATCATCGAAGTAGGCACGCCGGTACCACTCGCCGTCCCACCCGGCGCGCTCCACGGCCGCGGCATAGCTATCGGCGCGCTCGCGCAGCTCCGCGGCGGCGACAGCATCTCCCCTGACTTCGGCGTGCTCGGCGAACGAGCGTAGATTGGCGATGAGGAACCACGCTAGCCAGACGCTCTCGCCGCGTCCGTCGACGCCGACGCGATTCATTCCGTCGTTCCAGTCGCCGCAGCCGATGAGCGGGAGCTCGTGCGGCCCCGAAGTGCACGCCTTCCGGAGCGCGCGGAGGCAGTGCTCGTATACGCTCGCGCGTTCCTCCGTGACGCGGGGAAGGTCGTACACCTCCTGCTCCCCGGGCTCGAGCTCGCGCATCTCGAGGAAGGGGACGCTCTCCTCGAGGACGCTCCCGTCGCCCGTCACGCGCACGTAGCGGTCCACCACGTACGGAAGCCAGACGAGGTCGTCCGAGAAGCGCGTGCGCACGCCTCGTCCGCTCTGCGGGTGCCACCAGTGTTGCACGTCGCCCGCCAGGAACTGCCGCGAGGCGGAGCGCAGGATGTGCTCGCGCGCGATGGCCGGCTCGGCGTACAGGAACGCCATCACATCCTGGAGCTGGTCGCGGAAGCCGTACGCGCCGCTGCTCTGGTAGAGCGCCGAGCGCGCCCACATGCGGCAGCTCAACGCCTGGTAGAAGGTCCAACGATTCACCAGCGCGTCGAACGCGGGCTCCGGCGTGTGTACGCTCACCACGGAGAGGCGATCTGCCCAGTCGTCCACACTCTGCCCCATCGCGGCTCGTGCGCGCGAGAGATCGCGATACTCGTCCGCGAGTCGGTCCGCATTCTCCTGGCCAGGCGCGGCACCCACGGCTATCACCACCTCGCGCGTCTCTCCGGGCCGGAGAGAGAGCATGCACTGCAGCGCGCCGCACGGATCGATGCCCGCGCCGGTCCGGTTTCGCAGCTCCCGCTCGCGCATTGCCGCCGGGTCTCGGGTGCTGCCGTTGCGACCGAGGAACTCGCGCCGGTCCGCCGTATGACTGGTGGGCCGCTCGCTCATCGTGAGGAAGGCCACCCAATCGGTGAACTGTTCGTCGAAGTTGTTCCACGCGAAGATCGCATCGCGTACGGGGTCGTATGTCGTCCGGACCTGGTGCTGGGTGTGCTCGCGCAGCACGCCGAGCGTCCACTCCACGTACGGCGTTACCGAGATCTCACGGCGACGATCGTCGCGGTTCGTGACGCGGAGGATGGAAAGTTTGACGGCATCGTCCGGCGGAACGCCCAGATCGAGCCGCGTTTCGATTCGCGCGTACTCCTGCTCGAAGGTGGAGCGCCCCGCGCCGTGGTGCACCATGAATGGCGCGGCGTGATCGACCGGCGCCGGCGTGGCGCTCCACACCTCGCCGCTCTCCTCATCGCGCAGATATATCACATCGCTCGATGGATCGCTGACGGGGTCGTTGTGCCAGGGTGTCAATCGGTAGAAGTAGCTGTTCTCGGCCCAGCTGAAGCCAGCGCCGCGCTCACTGACCACGAAGCCACCGCGCGCGTTGGCCACCACGTTCACCCACGGCGCAGGGGGGAGCTGCGCGTACCCGTCCACGTACACGAGGTAGTCTCCGTCTTCCGCCAGGCCGCCCAGGCCATTGTCGAAGGCGAGCGTGGCGCGGCGGTCACCGGACACGCTCTCGGCGCGGTGCGGCACTGACTTTCTCCGCGCTGGCCAAGGTGCGGATGTCGACTTCGAGATCAGCTGTGCGGCGCCCTGCCTGATGCGCCGCACCACCGACGAAGATGCCGGCGTGCTGCGCACCGGGGCTCGCGGTTCCGGCGTGGCTTCTTCGCTTTCGTCGCCACCCATCTCGGGGATCGATGTCTTCGCCTTCAGTATCCTCCCGAGCGACCTGCCATCGCAGGTGATGTGGACGCGCGCCGTAGCGCGAAGCATGAGGAGGTCGGTCGGATCGAGGAGATCGAGGCGCCGGATGAAGACTCCGCCGGGCTGATCGATCGCACCGGAGTCGCTCGAGCCGTACATCGCCGCCATGATCTTCCCGTGCAACTCCTGCAGATACGACGCCGCGTGCGCATTGAGGACTACCAGATCCACCATCATCCCCCGGCGTCGCCAGTAGCGGTGCGCGGCGAAGAGCTGCCGCAGAGTGGGAAGCCCGTCCGCGGAGTCGATGGTGGCCAGCAGGATCGGCCAGTCGCCGGAGACGCCGATCGACCAGAGCCGCTGCTGCGCGCCCCGATTGCGCATGAGCTCCTCCTCGGGCGCGCGCAGTGCGCTCCCTCCGTAGAACAGACGGCCCGCAATGTCCTGAAAGACCGCCGCGTCGGAGGGAGTGATGTTCAGCTCGCGGAGCTCGATCTGCGTGGCAGTCCACGCGAGGTCGAGCGCGCGCTGCGCGTTGTGTGAATCGTGGTACCGGTCGGCCAGCTCGAAGGCGCGTTCCGCGGAAGGAGCCACGAGGGTGGCGAAGGCCACCGAAGCCGATTCACCCGGCGCCAGGAACACGCGCGCGCGGAGCGAGAACACGGGGTCGAGCACCGCTCCCGTGGTACCGGAGAGAGGTCCGTCCGCCTCCAACGCCATCGGGTTGGAGGTGCTGCGGCCACGACCGATGAAGCGCGCGCGGTCGGTCTCGCAGCTGACCGGCTGCACGAGCTCGGCGCCGCTGTCCACCACGTGCACGCACCAGAGCGTCCTCTCCTTCGATGAGCGCGGACGCCGGGTGGCGGTGATCGCCGTACACCACTCGTGCCACTCGGTTTCCACGAAGAGGTTCGCGAATGCAGGGTGCGCGCGGTCGGTGTCAGGGGCGGCCAGCACTATCTCGCCGTAGCTGGTGATCTCCAGCTCGCGCGGCTCGCGCGAATTGTTCGTGACCGTGACCCGCCGCACTTCGGCGGAGTCGTCGGGCACGACGGCGATCTCCGTGCGCGTTTCGATGTCGCCGTCCTCCCTGTGGAACGTCACCCGGTCGGATGCGAGCACCGCGCGGTACCAGTCGGCCGGCGCACGAGTGGGTTGGTACGCAGCCGACCAGGTGCGATCGGCGGTGACGTCCTTGATATAGATGAACGTGCCCGTGTCGTCGCGCGTGCCGTCGGCCCGCCAGCGTGTCACGGCAAGGTCCTCGTACCTGCTGTAGCCCGACCCGCCGTTGGTCACCATGATCGTGTACGGGAGGTGTCCGAGCAGCGCCACCTCGGGGCGGCGAGTGTCGGGCGTGTCTATCTCGCGTACCGCGGGGCGCTCCATCTCCGCACGCGGGAGCGACTCCTCCGGCGATGCTTCCTGCGGTTCCTCGAGGACGAGCCGGCGAGGCATGCGCTCGTGGAGGAGGAACTCCGCGGATCGCACCAGCGGGTCGGCGTGGAAGCGGCGGCGCCAGATGCGCTCCGCCAGCGTGTTGGCGAGCGCGACGAAGCTCATCCCCGCGTGGTGCGCCATGTAGTTCTGCACCACGGCGTACTTCCGGCCGGGCTGCGGCCGGGTGTAGTCGAGCGAGTCGCGGAATCCGTACTCCCCGAGCGCGCCCTTCTCCTCGAGTCGCGCGAAGTTCTCGAGCGCGTGGCGCGGAGCGATCATCGCGGCGAGCGAAGTCGCATAGGGCGCGATGACGAGGTCTCGTCCGAGCCCGCGTTTGAGCGCGAGATCGGGGACGCCGAACGCCCGATATTGATAGGTGAGGTGGCGGTCGCGCAGGTTGTACGCGCTCTCGCTGACCCCCCACGGCACATGCCGCTCGTCGCCGTAGGCCATCTGGCGGCGGACCACGCTCCTGTAGGTTTCGCCGAGCAGTGTGAAGGGGAACGACTGCATGACGAGCGCCGGCATGAGATACTCGAACATGCTGCCGCTCCACGACACGAGCGCGATCTCTCCGGCAGCGCGGGTGAGCGAGCGTCCGAGGTGGAACCAGTGCGCTACCGGTATGTCGTTCTTGGCGATCGCCAGGAAACTCGCCAGGCGTGCCTCGGAGGCGAGGAGGTCGTAGTACGACTCGTCGAGCGTATGGCTCGCCACCTGATAACCCACCGCGAACAGGCGGCGCGACTTGTCGTACAGGAAGCCAAACTCCATGTCGAGAGCGTAGCGGTACGCGCGCTCGGCAATCGCCTCGAGGCGCGGCGCTAGCTCGCGCGCTTCATCGGAGCCCGCGATCTCGAGGCATGCCTGACGTAGCGCGATGAGGTGGCCGGCCAGGTTACCGCTGTCCACGGTGGATATGTACGCCGGCTCCAGTACCCTCAGGTCGTGAAGGTCGTACCAGTTGTAGAAATGGCCGCAGAGGCGGGCCATGCGTCCGAGCGACTGGAAGACCAGCTCGAGTCGGCGCGTCATGTCCTCCGCTGTGATGAAGCCGAGGTCGCGTGCGCTGACTATGGCGAGGAGCTGCAGCCCTATGTTCGTGGGCGACGTACGCATGGCGACCACGGGCGCGGGATCGTCCTGGAAGTTGTCGGGCGCCAGCCAGTGGGTCGCTTCCGTCGCGAAGTTGTCGAAGTAGTCCCAGTGCAGTCGCGCGAGGCGTAGCGCATCCTTGCGCGACTCGGCTTGCAGCCTGGGGACGCGCCGGAGCGCTGGAGAGCTGAGCTCGTGCGCTATCATCGGTGAGGCGAGCCAGAGCCCGATCAGCGGAAGAACCGCGATCGTGAGGAGCCACTCCCGCGATGTGTTGTCGATGCGCAGGGCCGCGGCGGTGTGGGGCTCGTGGAGCAGTATGACGAGCACAGCCGCCGCCACGGCAATGGCTACGGCGGGCCACATCCTGCGCCACACGTAGCTCGCGGAGGTGGGAACCTGGCGCTCGGAGTGCGATGCCGACTGCCACTCGAGGAAGCTGCGCCTGGATACGAATAGTCGGTACAGCGTCCGCGCGATCGCGTCCGCCGATATCCAGGCCTGGTGCGGAAGGAAGGTGAGCGCGAGAATCACTTGCTCCACGCTGATGCGCACATCCTCACCCACCGCCGCGTAGTACGCCCCCCATGACTTGTCGAGCGGTGGGCGGAGCACGGCGATGAGGAGTGAGACTATCCAGGGAGTCGCGATCGCCAGTACACCGAGCACGGTCCAGCGTAGCGGCGCGCCGGGGAGAACGGTCCACCCCGCGATGATGAACGCGAGAACCGCGATCTCGACCGTGCTGCGGCGTAGGTTGTCGAAGATCTTCCAGCGCGAGAGGAGCGACAGACGATTTGGCTCGCTGCCATCCGGGCCGGGCACACGGGGCGTGAGCCAATGGAGAAGCTGCCAATCGCCGCGGATCCAGCGGTGCTTCCGCCGCGTATAGGTGAGGTAGCGTGCCGGGTAGTCGTCGAAAACGGTGATGTCGGTCGCGAGTCCGGCCCGTGCGTAGCTCCCTTCGATGAGATCGTGGGAGAGGAGGGTATTCTCGGGGAATCTTCCGTGCGTCGCCCGCTCGAAGGCGGCCACGTCGTAGATCCCTTTTCCGGTGAAGCTCCCCTCGCCGTACAGGTCCTGATAGACGTCGGAGACGGCGGTCGTATACGGATCCACGCCCGGGTGCCCAGAGTAGATCGCCGCGAAGCGCGAACGGTGCGCGCTCGGTAGCCACACTCCGACTCGCGGCTGCAGGATGCCATAGCCGCGTGTCACGCGGCCAAGCCGCTCGTCGTACCAGGCCTGGTTGAGTGGATGAGCCATCGCGCCCACCAGCGCCGGCGCCGAGTCGGGTGGGAGCATGGTGTCGGAGTCGAGCGTGATCACGTAGCGCGCGCCGCGCAGCGTATCCACATCGCCGGTGATCAACGAGAAGGCCTCGTCGCGCGCGCCCTGGAGGAAGCGGTTGAACTGAGCCAGCTTTCCACGCTTCCGCTCCCAGCCCATCCACACGCCCTCTCGCTCGTTCCAGTGCCTTGGCCGGTGGAAGAGGTAGAAGACGTCCTCGGCGCCGCTCGCGTAGCGCTCGTTGAGCGTCTTCACCCCTTCGATCGCGGCTTCCAGGATCGCGGCGTCGCCGTCGCGGTGCTCGCTCGGTGAGTCGGTGTAGTCGCTCAGCACGGCGAAGTGGATGTGCGATTCCCGATTGGCCAGGAACTGCACCTCGAGATTCTCCAGGGAGTCGCGTACGGCACTCACGCTTCCGAAGAGAGTCGGGACCACGACCACCGTCCGGAACTCCTCGGGCACGCCACCGTCCGTGAAATCGAGCTTGGGGAGGGTTCGAGGCGGCATGAAGGTGGTAACCAGCCGGCTCATCACGGTGACCGCGATGTCGTTAGCGGGGATCAGCGAGAGAAGCAGCACCGCGAGCCAGGCAGCGTGCGACTCGCGACCGGCGAGCCAGAAGACGGCGACGAGCGCGATCACCGTTCCCGATACGATCCCGCCCACGAACACCATGTTCGGGCGGCTCAGGATCCACCGATGGAAGCGCTCCCGCAACGTGGGTCGATATCGGGTCTCGGCCTCGAGCATGGAGAGTCCATCGTCGATGAGGTAGTATCCCACGTGCGCACGGCGCGGGTCGCGTCCGCGCTCGCTCTCGTCGGTGTCCCCGCGGGGATGTCGGAGTGGCGCGGCGCGCTTGCTCGCGAGCTCCACCGCACTGCGCGCCACATCTTCTTCCGGGATGCCTGTACGCTTGGCGATGCGCTCGACCACATGTCGGTAGCGGTCGCGCGTGGCGAAGTCCATCCGCTCGTAGTAACCAGACGGGTCGTCGCGCAGGATCGCCTCGATGGCGCTCTGGTGCTCGACGAACGTGCGCCAGTCCATCCGTCCGATGGCGCGCAGGCTCGTGATGCTGTTGGCCATCATGAGCTGCGTGAGCGCGAGCCGCTCCGTCGAGCGCGCGGCGGCGTCGTCGGGCGCGATCCCCTCTTCCTGAATCCACTGCTCGAGCCAGACCAGGGCAGGGAGCGCGCCCGCGCCGAGGCGGAGCTGGTAGAGGAATCGTGACACGAACTCGGGCGTGAGCCTGTGCGGAGCGCTGACGAAGGCGCCGAGCGCGGCGCCCAGCGCGGGTCCACCAGCTTCGTTCGCTGTCTGGATGCGCGCAGCCCAGCTGTCGGCTCGCTCGATCTCGTCGAGGCGATGCAGGGTGCGGAGCGTCATTCGCCGTACGCTCTCGATGAGGCCGAGGCGGAGCATCGCCGGGATCGCCCAGAGCTCGCCTATCGAGAGCGTGACCACCTCCTGGAAGGCGCCGATGAAGAGGTCCACGTTGCCGATGTCGACGCGCCCCTCGGTGTGCGAGATGAGCGTGATTGCCAGCTCGTACACGCGCGGATAGCCGGCGAGCGGACCGTTCAGCAGCTCGGGGAGCTCACGGTAGTAGCTCTTCGGCAGCCCCTCGCGTACCTCCCGGATGTGCTCGCGCACCACGTGGAAGTTGTCGAGTAGCCACTCGCCGGCCGGTCCCATATCCACGTCTTCGCTGACGGTCGTCAGTCGATCGTAGGCCGCCTCGAGTATCCGATGGGTTTCGTCCAGCCGTGCGAGGAGGCGCGCTCGCGGGAGCCCTTTCTTCCCCGTAGCGAGACGCTCGGATGCGGCGACCTCTCGCGCTCGCTCGGCCAGCTGCTGCGGTCCGAGCAGCTCGCCGCGGATCGGGCCCACGGCCGGGTGCGCCGCGTCGTCGGCGGAGCGCGAAAAGAGAGTGGAGAGGCGGGGTGGTTCGGCTCGGGAAGGTACTCGGGTTGCCACGCGTCAAATGAACAGGTGGAGGTTCGGATGCGATCCATGAATCGCGCCGGCCGAACGGCCGCGCTCGGCACTGGATGTGCTGGAGCGATCTGGGCGCGTAGCGCCGGCTGGCGTACATTCCATGAGCCATCCAAGTTATCCGTACTCACCTCTCGGGGTGCGGAAGGTATCTTGCAGGCTCGGCGCTCGCTCATCCATGTCAAGAACCATTCCCTCGGTGGCGAGTACTATTCCAGCGATGCGACCGGCTACCCCGATCTCACGATATCGAAGAATCTGCCTCGTCGCCGGCGCACTGGTGCTCCTTGCCAACACCGGTGTGCTCGGGCAGGTTGCACCAGTGAACGTTGATACCGTCCGTGCACGTGCGGTGATTCTCCAGTTGGAGTCACGGTGGCTCGCGGCGCACGACTCGGCGACGCTCTCGCGAATACTCGCGGCGGACTTCGTTCACCCGGTTGCGAGCGGTTACTTCCTGGACCGCTCGCAGCACATCGCGTGGGTGGTGAACCATCCGCCGGACACCACCGTCGACCGTCGGTTGTCCGACATGCGCGTACGCTTCTACGGCCCCACCGCGGTAGTGACGGGAATGGTGATCCGCTCGCGCGATGGATCCGAGATCGGACGCAATGTCTTCACGGATGTCTTCGTGAAGCGGGAGGGCCGCTGGCAAGCGGTGAGCGCCGAAGAGACCACGGTAGGTCGCCGGGATCGAAAGCAACCGGGATCGAAAGCACATTGATGGACCCCCAAACTCCTATTGAGGAGGCACCAATGCCGAAGTTCCTGATCGAGCGCAACATCCCCGGCGCGGGGAAGCTCTCCGCCAAAGAGCTCCAGGCGATCTCGCAGAAGTCGTGCGGCGTGCTCCAGAACATGGGTCCGCAGATCCAATGGGTGCAGAGCTTCGTGACCGGCGACAAGATCACCTGCATCTATGTCGCTCCCAACGCCGATATGGTGAGAGAGCACGCCAGGCAGGGCGGATTCCCTGCGGATTCCGTTCAGGAGATCAGGAGCATCATCGACCCCACCACCGCCGAGGAGGTGCCGGCCGCGTCGTGAGGCGCCCGACCAGCCACTTATTCGTGGACTTCCTCCCTCCCATACCGCACCGACTCATCGAGATACGGGTCTCCTGACGGAACAGGAGCACTCCGCTGGAAGAGCCACGCACCGTAGGCTGTGGTGAAGCCGATAACGGCGG
>DATCXR010000407.1:0-3249 GCA_036565685.1 Gemmatimonadaceae bacterium | reverse complement strand
CCACTCGTCGCCACGGGGCGCATCAGTGCCGCCGAGTGCGAAGGCTTTACGCGCGGCGCCGTGATCTGGCTCGTGGGGCCGTGCCTCTTGCTCGGGCTCATTGCGCTCTGGGCGGGCTACGTCACTCCCCTGTGTGCTGGGATGTTCTCCTTTCGCGATGCACCGAGCGCTGCCACGTCGGTGGTCATCCTCTTCTGCTGGGCGGTGTTCCTCTGGTGGATCTGGCTCCGAGGCGGGGCGGAGTTCCTCGCGCGAGTATGGGGCGTACTAGGGAAGTGGCCGAATGCGGAGCGTACGTACTCGCCGCGTGTGGTGCGCTTGGTGATTACTGGGGCGCTGCTCTTCTCCGCCGTCGGAGCCGCGGTCATGTATCGAGCGGGTCCCATTCCGCCGGAGGTCGGGTGTCAGCTTCCGCCCATTGCTGAGTGACATCCCTGGTGTGCCACTCGGTGATGTACCGTCCGGATGCCGAGAAACGTCCCATCGGTTCATCACTTCCGGCTTCCGCCTGACGGTGCCGCGCCATCGCTTCCCTTGGCCGTGGCGCGATTCAGGAACACGCGCTCGTCCCGGCAAGTCCAGCGAAATGAAGCGCGACAGCTTGTTGACGCCGTGGCATCCACTACGCTGGAGTCCTCCCCCTCTTCCCCCGGGAACCCCGTGAGCCCCCCGCCCGTTCAGGACTATCCCTACTGCAGCAACGGTGGTCCACGAATGATCTACGAGACAGACGCGGCAATCGCAAACGAGCTCCGGTCCGCCCGTGACTGATACGGCCGTACGCGCCCCGTCGCGCGCCAGGGTGATCGCCGGCTTCGCCACGGTCTACATCCTCTGGGGATCGACTTACCTCGCCATCCGCATCGGCGTCGGTACGATCCCGCCCTTCGTCATGGGCGCGATTCGCTTCCTCATCGCCGGGAGCGTGCTCTACCTGCTCGTGCGTCCGCGCGAGCGGCCCACGCTGGCGCAGTGGAAGTCGGCTGCGATCGTAGGCGTGCTGCTCCTCGTCTTCGGGAACGGCGCGGTCATGTGGGCGGAGCAGAAGGTGCCGAGCGGGATCGCGTCCCTGCTGGCGGCCGTGGTGCCGCTCTGGATGGTGCTCCTCGACTGGGGGCGCCGGGGCGGGAAGCGCCCGACCGCGATCGTGATGACAGGTGTCGTGCTCGGCCTCGTCGGGCTCGTCGTGCTGGTGGATCCGTTCGCATCGTCGGGCATTGCGGTGGATGGTACGAGCGCGTTGGTGTTGCTCGGCGGCTCGCTCTCGTGGGCCATCGGCTCGCTCTACTCGAAGCACGCGCCGCACCACCCGTCACCGCTCGTCGGCCCGGCGATGCAGATGCTCGCGGGGGGCGCGGGGCTCGTCGTCGTCTCCATGCTGAGCGGTGAGCTCACCCGCTTCGAGGCGGGCGCGGTCTCCACGCACTCGGCGCTCGCCGTGCTCTACCTGGTGATCTTCGGCTCCCTGGTGGGATACAGCGCGTACATCTGGCTTCTCCGCGTGGCCACTCCGTCGGCCGTATCGACCTACGCTTACGTGAACCCGGTGGTCGCGGTATTCCTCGGGTGGCTCATCCTCTCCGAGCCGCTCTCGCCGCGCACACTCGTAGCGGCCGCGATCATCGTGGGAGCGGTGGCGCTCATCACGCGCGGCTCGGGGCACTCGAAGCACGACTCGGACGAGCCGGAGAGCGGGGATCGCGGGGCGGAGCTCGATGAACTCGACGCGCGCGAGGCGCTGGGAGAGAAGCGGGTGGCTAGGACGCCCAAGTCCGCGGCGTGAGCGACTGCGCGCCGTTCGTCCGCGCCATCACCGCGCTCGCTGAGTCGAATCCGGATCCGACTGGCATCCTCTGCTCTGGTGCCGTTCGCCCGCTCCGGCGACCTTTCCCGCATGGACATCTCGCCACCGCCCTCGCCGCGTCTCTTCCTCGTAGACGGCTACGCGCTCATCTACCGCGCGTTCTTCGCCCTCATCTCCCGGCCGCTCACCACGAGCCGCGGCGAGAACACCTCCGCCGCCTGGGGGGTAGTCAACTTCCTCCAGCGCCTGGTCGAGCAGCACAAGCCGGAGTACCTCGGCTGGGTCCTCGACTCGGGGCTCTCCTTCCGCCACCAGCGCTACCCGGCCTACAAGGCCACGCGCGAGAAGCTGGGCGAGGAGCTCCAGGCAGACTTCGACCGCGGGATGGAGCGCATCGGCGAGCTCCTCTCGGCATACAACGTCCCCGTCCTCTCGCTCGAGGGCTTCGAAGCGGATGATGTGATCGGCACGCTCGCACGCCGTGGGGCGGAGAAGGGGGTGAACGTGGTGGTGGTATCGGGCGACAAGGATTTCTACCAGCTCATCGCCCCGAAGATCTTCCTCCTCAACCCCGGCCGCGGCGGACCGGCGAGCGTGGACGAGAAGTGGGTGGGCGTGGAGAACGCTTCCGAGCGTCTGGGCGTGCCGCCGGAGCACGTCACCGACTACCTCGCCCTCGTCGGCGATTCCTCCGACAACGTCCCGGGCGTGCGCGGGATCGGCGACAAGACGGCCTGCGAGCTGGTGGAGACGTACGGTCCGCTCGAGGAGATCCTCGCCCACGTGGACGACATCAAGAAGAAGCGCCCGCGCGAAGCGCTGAAGGAACACGAGGCGGACGCGCGGCTCTCCAAGGAATTAGTAACACTTCGCTACGATCTCCCGGTAGAGCTCGATCTCGAGCAGCTCGCGGTGCGCGAGCCGGACCACGCGCGCCTCAAGGAGATCTTCGTCGAGCTCGAATTCCACTCCCTCGCGCGCGACCACGCGGTGGAAGAGCCGAAGAAGAATGAGCGCGCGGTGAAGTACACCACGGTAGACACCATCGCGGCGCTCGAGAAGATGGTGAAGCGCGCCCGCAGCGCGCCGCACATCGCGGTGGACACCGAGACGATCATCGATCCGGGGAGCCCGCAGGTCGTGGATCCGCTCCGCTGCACGATCGTGAGTATCTCGATCGCCGTCGCGCCGGGCGAGGCGTATTACCTCCCGCTCCGCCACCGCGCGCGCGTCTCCGATCAAGGTGAGCTTCTCGTGGACGTGGCCGGCGACCGCTCGCCCACCGATGCGCCGGAAGACCGCGGGCTGGTGATGGGCGGCGATGAGGTGGATGGCGGGGAGTCGTCGCGCGGCGCCGCGAAGACCACGAAGGCATCGAAGAAGAAGAGCGCGAAGTCAGCCGCCGAGCCTGCGGCAATCGCCGCGCGGATGCTCGCCAACGGCGG
>DATCXR010000386.1:0-7617 GCA_036565685.1 Gemmatimonadaceae bacterium | reverse complement strand
GCGAAGCGCCACCTCGCGGCCTCCCTTGTCGGTGAAGCTGTAAAGCTGACCCGCTATCTCCTCTCCGCTCTTGCGCGTGTACAGCTCCAGCGGCTCCAGAGGCGGACCGTCGTACTCCACGAAGCCGTACCTGCGCGCCACCTCCCGCCACGTCGCGAAGATGACCGAGCGTGCCGCGAGCTCAGTGGGAAAGAAGTCGCGGAAACCCGGGAGTGCGCCTGTGGACATCCAAGCAATCTATCCGTACAGCGGAGATACCTGCAAGCGCGCCATGGCGTCGCCCACGGTGTGGAAGGAGCCGGTGATGAGCGTCGCCTCGGCGTTCTCGCGGGAGAGCGCGAGCGCGCGGTCGAAGTCCGGCTCCGACTCGGCAGCCCACCCGTGCGCCCGAGCGAAGGCAACCGCGTCGTCGAGTGCCCACGCGCGGTCGGCGGGGACGCTGGGAGGAGCCGTCAGCACGAAGCGATCGACCCGGGTGGCGAGCAGCGAGATCATCGTGCGCCAGTCCTTGTCCGCGAGCACGGTGAGGAGGCAGGTGAGGGGATGTGAAACTCCCACGGCATCCAGCGCCTCGCAGAGAACGGAGATACCGGCCGGGTTGTGAGCCACATCGAAGATCACCTTACCGCAGCGCTGAAAGCGCCCCGGGATCGCCACACGCTCGAGCGCGCGGCAGGCATGCTCGCCCGCTTCCGCGTACGCACCACCCGCGAGCTGCAGCATCGCCAGCGCGACCGCCGCGTTCGACGCCTGATGGCGCCCCACCAGCGACGTGCGCAGCTCGCGCCTCCGTCCGCTCGTACGCTCGGTGATCGAGAAGCTCGTGCCGCTTGCCGCGACGACGACGTCATCCACCAGCCAGTCATCGCCAATGACCACGATCTCACTGGCGCCAGCCGTGCTCGCGAGCTCCGCCAGTCGTGCGCGCACGCCCGCATCGCCATCACCGATCGCCGCGGGCACGCCCGCCTTGAAGATCCCCGCCTTCTCCGCCGCGATCTGTTCGATCGTGTTCCCCAGATACTGCATGTGATCCATGCCGATGGATGTCACCGCCGTGGCGAGCGGCGACAGCACGTTGGTAGAGTCGAGCCGGCCGCCCAGGCCCACCTCCACCACAGCCACATCTACTCGTTCGCGCGCGAAGTGCTCGAAGGCCATGCAGGTGGTGGCCTCGAAGAAGGTGGCGCCGAGCCGCTCGACCTCGGGGATCCAGCGCTCGGCGAAGCGAGTCACCGAGCTCTCGTCGATCGGGATGCCGTCAACGCAGATCCGCTCGCGGAAGTCGATGAGATGCGGCGACGTGTAGCGGCCCACGCGGAGTCCGGCGTCCCTCAGCACCGCGTCGAGCATGCTCACCACGCTCCCCTTCCCGTTGGTTCCGGCAACGTGGAACGAGGGGAAGGCCAGCTGCGGATTCCCCATCGCATCGAGCAGCGCGCGCGTGGTCTCGAGGCCGAGCTTCCAGCCTCCGCTCACGCGCGCGAACAGGTACTCGAGTGTTGTCTGGTAGGAGGTCAGGTGGACGTCCACCCCGAAGCCGCTGGTTGACCGCTCATGTGGCGAAGGAGCTGGCCGACGGTGTTCTTGAGCTCCTTGCGGTGCACCACCGAATCCACCATCCCATGGTCGAGAAGGAACTCGGCGGTCTGGAACCCCTCCGGAAGCTCCTGGCCGATGGTCTGCTTGATGACCCGTGGACCCGCGAAGCCGATCACCGCGCCGGGCTCCGCCAGGATCGCATCTCCGAGCATGGCGAAGCTCGCGCTCACGCCGCCGGTGGTGGGATTGGTCAGGATGGAGACATAGGGCACCCGCCGCTCGGCGAGCTGTGCCACGAGCGCCGACGTCTTGGCCATCTGCATGAGGGAGAGTACGCCCTCCTGCATCCGCGCGCCGCCCGATGCACAGACGATCACCAGCGGATACTTGCGCTCGACCGACCGCTGCCCGATCCGTGCGATCTTCTCTCCCACCGCCGATCCCATCGAGCCGCCCATGAAGGCGAAGTCCATCACGCCGAGGTTGATCGGCATGCCGCCCAGAGTTCCGGTGACGGTCATGATGGCGTCGGTGTCGCCAGCGTTGGCGGTAGCCTTCTTCAGCCGCTGCGGGTACTCGGGAAAGCAGAGAGGATCCACCGACCGGAGCTCCACGTCGAGCTCCTCCCAGCTGTTCTCGTCCACGAGGATATTGACGTAGTCGCTCGCCCGGATCCGCCTGTGGTAGTCACACTGCGGGCAGACGTTGAGATTCCGGACGAACTTCTCCCGGAGGTCGGTATGCCCGCACGCCTCGCACTTTTCCCAGGCGTCGGCCGGGATCTCCAGCCTCTCCCGCCGCGGCTGCCGGGGCTTCCTTTCCTTTCTGAACCAGACCATGCGCGAAATGTGCGGGGGGGGTGGGGGGAACGACAAGGGTTCAGGAGGCAGGGTTCAGGGTTCAGGAACTGCAGGCTTAAGGGGACAGGAAACAGGAAACAGGGACCGGGCCCCGCGAGTAAAGTCCTCTACGCGGTGGCAGTTCCTGTTTCCTGTTCCCTGTTTTCGGTAGTTCCTGAACCCTGAACCCTGCCTCCTGAACCCTGCTTCTACACCGCCAGCTCCCCTACCCTCGCCCCTCTCCCTTCGCTCGATATTCGTAACAGCATGCCGACGGCGAGCCAGCAGGAGAGCATGAAGGAGCCGCCGTAGCTGAAGAACGGGAGCGGGATGCCGGTGATCGGCATGAGATTCAGCGTCATGCCGACGTTCACGGTGACGTGGACGAGCCAGCTGGACGCGAGGCCGAAGGCGACGAGGCCGCCGAAGGAATCGTTGGCGCGCTCGGCGACGCGCACGGTGCGCAGCAGAAGGAAGAGGAAGAGGGAGAGCGCGACCGTCACACCGATGAAGCCGAGCTCCTCGCCGAGCACGGCGAAGATGAAGTCGGTGTGTTGCTCCGGCAGGAAGGCGAGGCGCTTCTGGGTACCGAGGAGGTAGCCCTTGCCGAGCCAGCCGCCGGAGCCGATGGCTACCTGCGACTGGATCACGTGCCAGCCCGAGCGGCGCGGGTCGATGGACGGGTCGAGGAAGACGAGGAGCCGGTGGCGCTGGTAGGGGGCGAGCCGCTCCCAGAGCACGGGGGCGACGACGCCCATGACCACGTTCGCGGTGGTGAGCGCGACGCCCTCGAGCATGAACGGCTTGTACCAGACGACAAGCGCTATCAGCAGGAGGAACCACGCGCCCCAGAGGCTGGTGTTGAAGGCCAGCACCAGGCTCACCGCCGGCGAAGCTATGAGGATGAGCAGCGGCAGCGGCACCCCCGACCAGAAGAGCATCGCGAAGAAGATCCCGATGAAGACGATTCCCGTCCCCAGGTCCGGCTGCATCATGATCAGGAGCCAGGGGATCAGCACCACGACCGCCGGCTGCCAGATGTCGAGCAGCGATTTCGCGGGCTCCCGCCGCGCGGAGAGTACCTTCGCGAGCATCATCACGACGGTCACCTTCGCGAGCTCCGAAGGCTGGCCGAGGCGCATCCCGCCGATCGCGATCCAGCTCTTCGTGCCTGCCGCGGTTCCCGCTCCCGTACCTATCACGAGCGTGGCGGCGAGCAGCACGAGGGTCAGCAGATAGGCGGGTGTGGCCACCCACTCGTAGAAGCGCACCGATCCGCGACTCACGAAGTAGGCGGCGACGAGCCCGAGGATGAGCCAGCGCGACTGCGACACCCAGGCGTGGAGCGCGGCGGTCGGTACATCGGTCTGGCCCGCCGAGTACACCATCGCGATCCCGAAAATCGATAGCGCGAGCGCGCCGGCCAGCAGCGCGTAGTCGGTGATGACGCGTTTCACGCTCAGCCCTCCGTGTTGATGAGCTGCGTAGGCGTCACCTTCAGATACGACTCGACGATCTTCGACGCGATGCGGGCAGCGCGGCTGCCGTGCAGGCCGAACTCGAGCATCACCACGACTACGATCTTGGGGTCATCGGCGGGAGCGAAGCCGGCGAACCAGGCGTGGTCGCGGTTCGGGTCCTGCGCGTTCTGAGCGCTGCCGGTCTTGCCTGCCAGCACGGTCCCCTTGATCGACGCGCTGCGCGCCGTGCCGCTGGACACCACGCCGGCGAGTGCTGCGCGGACGCCGTCCATCTGCTCGGGAGTGAGCTTGAAGAATCGCTCGTGCTCCGGCTCGTGCCGGAGGATCTGCGGCGTGGACGCCGTGCCGTCGGTGGCGAGCGCGGTGTAGAAGCGCGCCATGTTCGCGACGGTCTGGTCGTTCTCCCCCTGGCCGATGGAGAGGTTGAGAATTACCGCCTGGGTCCAGCCGCGCTTCCCATAGCGCTTGTCGTAGTAGTCCTGAACGTCCTTGTACGGGAAGAGCGGCCGCGATTCACCAGGGAGGTCTATCCCCGAGCGATCACGGCTTCCAAACTTGAGGCCGCCGGCTACGAGGCGCGAGAGCCCGAGCCGGAGGCCGAGTTGGTAGAAGTAGACGTCGCACGACTGCTCGATCGCCTCCGAGAGAGTCACGGCGCCGTGCCCGCTGTGGTCCCAGCACTTGAAGTAGCGGTTGCCGAACTGGAGGCCGCCGGTGCACGGTTCGGGCATCTTCTCGTCGAGCGTGACGATGCCGTCTTCCAGCGCCATGGCGGCGGTGGCGAGCTTCCAGGTGGAGCCGGGCGGGTAGCGACCCTGGATCACCTTGTTGTACAGCGGATGGCGCGGATCGTCGTTGAGCTGCTTCCAGAGGTCGCGCGAGATGCCGCCGATGAAGCGGTTGGGGTCGTAGCTCGGCGCGCTGTAGAGCGCCAGCACGCCGCCCGTCTTGGGGTCGAGCGCTATGGCACCGCCCTGGAGCGAGTCGCCGAAGATGCCCGCGACGAAGCGCTGCAGGTCGATGTCGATGTTGGTATAGAGCGGCTTCCCCGGCTCCGGCGGGAGGTCCTGCCTCGCGCCCGCCTCGCGCACCACGCGACCACGCGCGTCTACCTCCACGAAACGCACGCCCTCCTTCCCGCGGAGCGAGTCCTCGTACTGCTTCTCGAGTCCACCCTTCCCCACCTGCTGCCCCGCCTTGTACGAGCGGTACTGCGGCGAGGCGAGCTCCGTTTCCGTGATCTCGCCCACGTAGCCCACGAAGGAGGCGACCGCGGCACCGTCGGGATAGTAGCGCTTGGGGGCGGACTGGATCACCAGCCCGGGAAAGTCGATGCGATGCTCCTCGAGTACCGATACGACATCGAACGAAGCATCCGAGAGCACCACCGCGGGCCTGGTGGGCGCCCGCCGGTAGCGGCGCACCGAGAGATCTATCGCGTCATCGCCCAGCGGGATGATCGTCGCCAGGCGCTGAAGGACCGCGCGGAGCGAGTCGGCGCTCGGGCTCAGGAGCGAGACCGAGTAGCCGGGGACGTTCTCGGCTATCACGCGCCCGTTGCGGTCATAGATGATCCCGCGCGGCGCAGGCAGAGGCACCTCGCGCAGACGGTTCTCCTCCGACTGCAGCGTGTAGCGCGAGTTCTCCACGATCTGCGCGCGGAAGAATGCGCTGAGAAGGAGCGCGAAGAGCGCGGTAAGCCCCCACGACGCGATGCGCGCGCGGCGAGCCAGATCGTTGGGGTGGAAGCTCACGTCCGCGACGGTCGCAGGATCGGGCGCAGAATGAGGAGGGTGAGAAGTCCCCAGAGCGCCGTCACGACGGCGGTTATCGGCGACCACACGAGCAGCTCACGGAGGAGCTCTCCGCCACCTACCCGGCGCTCGGCCAGGAGGAAGATTATGTCGAAGGCCCACTTCCCCGAGAAGAAGAAGAAGGCGTTCAGGAACATGTCGTCGGCGAAAAACACCGCCTTGAGCCACGATGCCGCGAAGCCCACGCAGCACATCGCCAGCGCGCCCGCCCCGAAGGCGTGGAGCTCGATCGAATCGGCCACGATGCCCATCACCAGACCGAGCACGGCGGCGGCCCCGGGACGCACGCGGATCGCCACGAGGAGGAGCGCGATCACGAGGAAGTCGGGACCCACGCGCCAACCGAGGAGCGGGCGCAGCGTGAAGTGCAGCAGCACCAGCACGACGAAAGCGAGCAGTGTGCGCGCGAGGTCGATCGGTCTCATCGGCGCGGCTCCGCTGTCGCGGCGGCGCGCGAGAGCGAATCGGGTGTAGCGGTCGTGCTCGCGGAGTCCGCGGCGGGCTTTCGGAAGAGCGAGTCTCCGGCGTTCACTATCGCGCGCGTTGCCGCGAGCGTGCCCTGGCCAGTCTGCCAGACGCCAGCGACTCCAGAGTCGGCTCTGGCCGGAAGGATGACCATCACCGCCGATACCGCCGACGGAAGCACCGCCGGACGCAGGAGGTAGGTGCGCGCCCAGAGCTCGGAAGTTTCCAGCTCGCCGAGCACAACGCCCACCGGGATTCCACGCGGGAACGTGCCGCCCAGCCCCGACGTCACGATCTCCGTTCCCGGCGGGATCGTCCCGCGCACGGGTACGCCGCGCATCTCCAGGAGGTAGCGCTCGGGGCCCGAGCCCAGGTGTGCGGCGACGATGCCGAAGGCGCTCCCGTCTGCCGCCATCGCGCTCACGCGGAAGTCGGGGTGGGACCACATGATCGCGATGCTCATGGTTGGGTCGGCGGTCTTCACGACTCCCACGAGCCCCTCCGGCGCGACCACGGGGCTGAATTCTCTCACGCCGGCCCGCGCACCCGCCGAGAGCGGCATCGTGTACTGCTCGCCCACGCCGCGCCCGGAGAGCACCTCGGCGGGAACGAAGCCCCAGCGCAGCCGTGCGCCGAGGCCCAGAAGGTCGCGGAGCCGCGCGTTCTCCGCGCTCAGCGCATCCACCGACATCGAACGAAGTGTGACGCTGTCGCGCGCAGCCACGCGCTCTTCACGCGTGGCCCAGGCGCGGCGACTGAGCTCGGCGTCGCTCTGCAACGATACGAGTGGTGCGAGCACGGTGCGGCGAAGCGTCGTGGCGAGGGGTTCGCGCATGCGCTCCGGTAGAAAGAGCGCGACCAGCGAGAGGACTACGCACCCGGCGAGGAGAATAGTGTCCCGACGACCGTAGGTCCGGGCAACGCTGGACACCGCGACCTCAGGACGAAAGCACCGACCAGTACTTTTCCTCGTCGTCCAGGATCCGGCCGGTTCCGCGCACCACGCAGGTGAGCGGATCCTCGTCCACATGGATCGGGAGGTTCGTTTCCTGGCTGATCAGGAGGTCGAGCCCGCGGATCAGCGCGCCGCCGCCCGTCATGACGATCCCCCGATCCACGATGTCGCTCGCGAGCTCGGGCGGAGTGATCTCGAGCGCGCGCCGCACGGCGTCGACGATCTGCTGGATCGGCTCCTGGATGGCCTCGCGGATCTCGCTCGAGTGGACGCGTACGGTCTTCGGAATGCCCGACACCAGATCGCGCCCCTTCACCTCCATCTCGCGCTCCTCACCAACGGGCGCCGCCGAGCCGATGGTGAGCTTGATCTGCTCGGCCGTGGGATCGCCGATCAGCAGATTGTAGTTCTTGCGCATGAACTGCACTATCGCGGTGTCGAGCTCGTCGCCGCCCGTGCGGATGGAGGTGTCGCTGACGATGCCGGAGAGCGCGATGACCGCGATCTCGGTGGTGCCGCCG
>DATCXR010000374.1:0-7985 GCA_036565685.1 Gemmatimonadaceae bacterium | reverse complement strand
CTCGTCCACCCGATCGCGCTCGCCGATTATCGCGACTTCCGCCCGGTAATCACGGGGGCGTGCGCGAGCTTCGGTCACCCGCTCCCACGCGATGTTCCGCCGAGCGCCGAGGCGCTCGCCTGGCTCGGACTGCCCGCGCCGGACCGTGGAGAGCCGATCCGGGATGGAGTCATTCGCGGAAGCTCCGGCTGGGCTGCCGCGCGCACGGGCGGCGGCGCGGTGAGCGTGTTCGTGAGGGCGGGGAGCTACACCTCGCGCCCGGGACAGATAGACCCGCTGCAGCTCGACGTCCGCTTCGGTTCGCGCGAGGTGGTCACAGACGCGGGAACGTTCTCCTACAACTCACCTCCCCCGTGGCGCAACGCTCTCGCCTCGGGCGCGGTGCACAACGGTCCGATCCTGGACGACGAGGAGCCTGGGATCCGCGGTCCGCGCTTTCTATGGTATGTCTGGCCCTCGGCGCGGATAGTGAGCGCCGAGATGGAGGGTGAAGAGGCGGTGATCGTGGCCGAGATCCCGGATCGCGTGCGACGAACGGTGCGGGTGATGGCCGATCGGGTCATCGTTCGCGACGAGGTCCTGGCGCCGAATGCCTGGCGCGCGCGCATCCGCTGGCTGCTGCATCCCAATGCCGATCCCTCCTCGGTTCGAGTCGAGGGCGGGAGCCGACTGGTAGAGGCGCGCGAGGGCGAGCCCGCCGGATGGTTCTCACCCACCTATGGAGAGCGGGCGGCCTCGAGGTATGTGGAGGTGGAGCGGGAGGTGACGCCGGGGATGCGGATCGTCACCGAGATTCTTGGCTTCGCATCCAAAGGTCGGTTCCACTCGCAGGGGGAATGAGACTTGCCTTCTTTCACGTTCGGAGTAAGTTCGGTGACAGAACGGAGCGTACCCCTCTAGGTGTCAAGTCAATCGCGCGAATGAACAACCCTGTAGACTTCGCCAGGCTGGCGTTGCTTTCATCGGGTCATTGGACTTGGCAGGTGCACGAAAACCAGTCATTCCTCGGGCGGCTGGTCCTGCATCTGGACAGGCGTACGGAAGGTTCAATCGCGAGCCTCAGCGAAGGAGAGTGGTGTGACCTCCGCGTGGAACTGCAAGCGATAGAAGCGTGGCTTTCTAGTCTCTTCATGCCGGATCGCTTCAACTACGCTCAATTAGGCAACATCTATCCGAAGCTCCACGTTCACGTCGTTCCGCGCTACCGCAGTCTCAGAGAGTGGCGCTCAATCCAGTTTCACGACGTACGTTGGGGTAAAAATTGGGCTCCCACTCCGAGATCGCCGATGACGCTCGACCAGACTTACGATTTCGCGTCGTGGATGCGAACGGATCTCGAAGAGCGGCTTGCTGTCGGGAATCTTCGTGTTAGCGGTGCTCAGATGCGGAGTCCTCAGTAGTACACACGACGGGCAGACAATGAATCGCGACATTAATGACTCCGGCCGAGGGAGGGCGAGGTTGAGGTCCGTTGACCGGCGCGAGTCGCTCGACTCGTGGAGCGAGTTGCGAGAGCGTGTCGACCGGCTGAATCGGCCTCGAGCGATTTCCATCGATTTCGTCCGCCATGGGGAGAGCGTAGCTAACGCAATGGGGCTCGTGACTGGGTCCTGGGATGTAGCTCTTAGCGAACGCGGACGCGAGCAGGCGTGGGCACTCGGGCTCGAATTGAAGAGCCACTACGACCTCGCTTGGAGCTCTCCTTTGAAGCGAAGCCGAGACACATTGCACTTGGCACTACGTGCCAGCGGTAACGCCAGCGTAAACTGTCTTGCCGACTCTCGGTTAGGAGAGCGCTGCCTCGGTGTACTGGAGGGCAAACCGCGCGGATTCATACCGCAGTATGCTGCGGGCGACTTGGGTTTTGCGCCCGAACGAGGAGAGAGTTACCTCGAGGTCACCCAGCGCGTGCTGTCTTTCTTATTGGATGTCCTGGATCCTGCAGTGACGCCGGTGACCGTCGAACGAGTCTTGATATCCACGCATGCCGGCCCTCTTCGGATCATCTATGCGGCGCTCGAAGGTATCTCGGACCGGTGCCAGGTTCTGAGAAGCGACTTCGCGAACGCGCGGCTATACAGAATGACGATCAATCGGATCGGTTGGCCAGCCTTCCTACCCAATTCTCGCACCACGCACCATGCAACCGACCGGGATCGACTCGTTCCTGCCATCGTCAGCACGCGGCATTGAAAACTTCTCGCGTTACAGCGCTCTCGCTCAAAACTGGCAATTCTCGGTCGGCGTAGTCGAGGGTCTGCGCGCTGGACTGGCTGGTGCCTTTTCTGATAACGTCGAGTGCGTCGCCCTCGCCGGGTCATTCGGCCGCCTCGAAGGTTCTAAGTCATCGGACGCTGATTATGTGATGGTCGTGCGGGATGCAGATGCGGCGACGGTGAACGATGACCTCGACACAATATCACGTGCCATTTCCAGCCTTGGTATCAGCCCACCAAACAAGAGTGGTGTGTTCGCGAAGCCGAGAACGCGAGCAGAATTAATCGAGTCCGTCGGGCGGCCCGGTGAGCTCTCCGACGTGCTCGGTAAGCGACTGCTCTTATTGCTCGAGTCCCGCCCGGTCTACGGAGATGACCTCTACCTTGATCTCCTCGACAAAGTGTTCTCGCGGTATAGCGCGTACCACGAGGGCGAACCGGCAAAAGAATTCGCGTTCCTGCTGAACGATCTCATCCGGTATTTCCGGTACATCTGCGTAAATTACGAATCCAATGTCTGGCGCGAGCACGAGAAATGGGCGCTCCGCAACATCAAGCTCCGCCACAGCCGAGTTTTGATGTACGCCGGCCTTCTCTTCGTACTGGGAGAGGCTAGCAAGTATTCCGATGAAAGAAAACGAAAGACTGTATGGGAGGCGCTGCCCTTTACACCTCTAGAGCGCCTCGCGCGAGTCTATACGGAGAACGGTGACAAGTCGTTCTTTCGTGTAGTCGGACTCTACAATGTCTTTCTCGCTCATCTTTCGAAGGATGAGGTTCGTGAGAAACTACAGCCGGTCGAGTATGAGAGTCGATACTCGGTACCGGAGTTCGCGGAGCTCAAGGCGAACTCTGATGCCTTCGTTTCCGAGTTACTGCGATTCGTATTTTGCCGACGCGGACAGTGGAGCGAGCGATTCTTTGAGTACTTGATTTTCTAGTAGTGGTGCACGAAGCACCACTGCACAGGCCCGTTGTTCGGAACATTCAGGCGGACGCTCGCAGGAATTCTGGCTGGGCCGCCGTCGACTTTCGGAGCGTTCGTTGGCCAGCGGGCGTCTGTGCACAGAGCGAGATACGCCACCTTCTAATTCGGGATGAATCGGTCTGTGCGTGACGAGATTCACTGTCGAATCTCGGCGCACGTTGACTGGAAGGGCACCTCTGCGGGACTACCGGTACCGGCTACGTCGAAGGCCAAGGACGCACCGGCCTTCGATGGTCGCAGACATGGAATCTCGTTTTCGCTCGCCTACAAGTGTCACGGCGACGCCCGATAGTACGATCACAATCCATGGCTTCCAGAGCTTGCCGTTCGAAGTCCCCCTTAGCGAAGAATGAAGCAACTCCTCCAACGCCTCGACACCGGTACCACGTCGGTTGTCGACGTTCCGGTGCCCTCCGCCGTCTCTGGCCCGAACATCCTCGTCGAGACCCGCGCCTCCGTCGTGTCCGCCGGCACCGAGCGGATGCTCGTGGAGTTCGGCCGCTCGAACCTCATCGCCAAGGCGCGCAGCCAGCCGGACAAGGTGAAGCAGGTGCTCGACAAGGTGCGCACCGACGGGCTGGTGCCCACACTCGAAGCGGTACGCGCCAAGCTCGATGCGCCGATCCCGCTCGGCTACTGCAACGCTGGAGTGGTGGTGGAGGCGGGACCGCGCGCCGGCGGATTCGCGCCGGGCGATCGCGTGGTAACCAACGGGCCGCACGCCGAGTACGCGCGTGTTCCGTGCACGCTCGCGGCGCGCATCCCGGATGGCGTGAGCTTCGAGGCGGCGGCGTTCACTCCGGTCGCTGCGATCGGGCTGCAGGGGATCCGCCTCGCGGCGCCCACGCTCGGCGAAACCGTGGTGGTATTCGGCCTCGGATTGATCGGGCTCCTCACCGCGCAGCTCCTCCGCGCCAATGGGTGCACGGTGATCGGGATAGATCGCGATCCCTCACGCCTCGCGCTTGCCGAGCGATTTGGCGCGACGGCGTTGAACGGTTCCGAGGGGGATGTCGTGGCGCGAGTGGAGTCGCTCACGGGCGGTGTCGGCGCCGACGCGGTATTGCTCACGCTCGCGTCGAAGAGCGACGAGCCGGTTCGCCAGGCGGCCGCGATGAGCCGCAAGCGCGGACGGCTGGTGCTGGTTGGCGTCACTGGGCTCGACCTCGTTCGTGACGACTTCTACAAGAAGGAATTGTCGTTCGCGGTGTCGTGCAGCTACGGGCCGGGGCGCTACGACCCGAGTTACGAGGAGGGCGCGCAGGATTATCCGCTCCCCTTCGTGCGCTGGACGGAGCAGCGCAACTTCGAGGCGGTGCTGGGTCTCATGGCCGCCGGCACGGTGGATCCGCTCCCGCTGGTGACGCATCGTTTCGAGTTCGATCGTGCGCCCCAGGCGTACGATGTGATAAGCGGGAGCGAGCCGAGCCTGGGTGTGGTGCTCACGTATCCGGATCGTGGCGGAGTGGCGCCGGGTGCGGAGGCGCGGCTCCTCGAGCGGAGCCCCACCGTCGTCCCCGCGAAAGCGGGGACCCATGTTCGGTCGAGTAACATGGATTCCCGCTTGCGCGGGAATGACGGCGGCGTGGTCGCGCCCGCGCGCGGCAGCATCGGCGTGATCGGCGCGGGGAATTTCGCGGTGCGCACGCTGCTCCCGGTACTGAAGGACGCCGGCGTAAGGCTGCGAAGCATCGCTTCCGGCGGCGGCGCGAGCGGCGCGATCGCCGGCGAGAAGTTCGGCTTCGAGCGCGTGACCACCGACCTCGATGCGATCTTCGACGACGCCGAGGTAGACACCGTCTTCGTTCTGACGCGTCACGACAGTCATGCGAAGCTGGCGCTGCGCGCGCTTGACTCGGGGAAGCACGTTTTCGTGGAGAAGCCGCTCGCGCTAAGGGAGAACGATCTCGATGACCTGGAAGAAGCGGCTGCGCGCAGCGGGCGTCTTCTCATGGTGGGCTTCAATCGCCGCTTCGCACCGCTCGCCGCGGAAACGCTCCGCGTTCTCTCGGGCCGCGCGGGGCCGGTGGCGATGGTCATGACAGTGAACGCTGGTGCGATCCCGCGCGATCACTGGACGCAGGACCCGGAAGTCGGTGGCGGAAGAATCGTGGGCGAAGCGTGTCACTGGATCGATCTTGCGCGATATCTCGCTCAGTCGCCCGTCGCCGATCTGCACGTCACGTCGGCCGCCACGCGCTCCGGGCAGCCGATAGACGACATCACGAATATCACGATCTCGTTCGCGGATGGATCCACTGCCGCGATCAACTACCTGGCCAATGGCGCGAAGTCCTTCCCCAAGGAGCGGATCGAGTGTTTCTTCGATGGGAAGACGGTGGCCATCGACAACTGGCGCCGCCTCCACCGCTTCGGTGTTCCTGGCGGCACCCGCTGGTTCGAGCGTGCGGGAAAGATGGATAAGGGGCACGCCGCCGAGATCGCGGCCTGGGTGCGCGCGGTGCGCGAGGGCGGTGCCGCGCCGATCCCGTTGGGGGAGCTGCTCGAGGTTTCGCGCTGGGCCATCAGGGCGGGCGAAATGGCACTGGAGCTTAAGCGCTCATCGTAGTCATCCCCGCGAGAGCGGGGATCCATTTTACTCAGCTAAACATGGATCCCCGCTTTCGCGGGGATGACGGGGTCACGGGTGCGCGCTCCGCGAGATGATCAGCCCCATCGGGATGCTCACGAGCACAATGATAATGAGCAGCCGATAGAGATATAGCGGCCACCTGTTCCGCCCCGTGTGCCCGCGTGCGCCGAATATGAATAGCACGAGAGATATCGCGAGCAACGCCCCGCCCAGGTCCACCAGCGCAACGCGATTCATCAGCGTCCCCGCAATCACCCCCGCGTTCCCCACGTCCCACGCCAGCAGCTCCGCCGTTATCAGCCGTGACGATGGTATCTTGGGGGCGAGTAGCGCCTGACCGATTCCAATTCCGAGTTGGGCGACTCCCACCACGAGCACCAGATAGGCCGCCGCCCAGGTGGCGTGCCGCGTCGGTGAGATGGCCGTCACCGCGGCCACGAGTCCTCCCGCTACAATGGATATGGCGCCCAGCGCGATGAACGGCAGCGCGGGGATCCAGCGTTCGTATGGCGGGGCGGTGGCAGCTTCGTTAGGTCTCATCGATCGGCTATATATCTGTTGGAAGATTAACCCGCCTCTCGTCTCCGCGTCATCCCCGCTCTAGTGAGCTACACCTTCTGGAAACGCATCATCGACCTCACCGCCTCGGCGCTGGGGCTCGTGATTCTCTCACCCATCCTCCTCGCCATCGCGCTCCTGATTCGCGCGCGACTCGGCTCGCCCATCCTCTTCCGCCAGACCCGCCCGGGACTCCACGCGCGCCCGTTCACGATCCTCAAGTTCCGCACGATGCGCAATGCACTCGACGCGCAGGGTAACGCGCTCCCCGACGCCGAACGCCTCCCGCCCCTCGGCCGCTTTCTCCGCAGCACGAGTCTCGACGAGCTCCCGGAGCTCTGGAACGTCTTCCGCGGCGACATGAGTCTCGTGGGGCCGCGTCCTCTTTTGATGGAGTACATCCCTCTCTATTCGGCCGAGCAGGCCCGCCGCCACGATGTGCGACCAGGGATCACCGGCCTGGCCCAGGTGAACGGGCGCAATGCATTGGGGTGGAAGGATCGCTTTGCGCTCGACGTGGAATACGTGGATCGACTCTCCCTCGCGCTGGATGCGCGCATCCTCCTCCTCACGATGCTCAAGGTCTTCCGCCGCGAAGGTATCAACCAGCAGGGCTCCGCGACCATGGAGAAGTTCCGCGGCAATGCCGTCTGATTCCTTCCTGATCTGGGGCGGCGGAGGCCACGGAAAGGTGGTGGCCGACATCATCCGCGCAGCCGGATGCACTGTGGTGGGCTTCGCGGACCGCGATCCCGCCAAGCTCGGAAAGATAGTGGAACCCCTCGGCGCCTCGGTCGTCATCAGCGAGGCCGATCTGCTCGCGATTCTCTCCGAATCGGGAAGACTTTCCGACATCGAAGGAGCCACCGCGATCGCACTCGGGATAGGGGATAATGTGTCCAGAATCACATCCTTGCGGAACGCATCAGATGTATCTATTCCTTTGCTCGTTCATCCTTCGGCCATTGTCAGCGCCTCGTCAGTCCTCGGGCGCGGCACGGTGGTCTTCCCGCTCGCGGTGATCAATGCCGCTTCGCGAGTGGGCGAAGGTGTGATCGTCAATTCCGGTGCGATAATCGAACACGATTGTGTAGTCGGGGATGGTGCCCACATCGCCCCCGGCTCGGTCCTCACTGGCGGTGTGCGCGTTGGCGCGCGCTCCACGGTGGGCGCGGGTTCGACAGTGCTGCCGGGCATCAGGATCGGAAGCGATTCAACTGTTGGAGCGGGCGCGGTGGTGACCCGTGATGTGCCGGACCGCAGCGTCGTGGCTGGGAATCCGGCAAAACCGTTGAGCAACGCGCGGACTTGAGCGCGCGCGCTGAGGGGATGTCGAATAGAGTGAGCAGCAATAGCCGGATCTACCTCTCTCCTCCCCACATGGGGCCCCTCGAGCAGGAGCTCATCGCCGAGGTGTTCGCGTCCAACTGGATCGCGCCGCTCGGGCCCCACGTAGACGCCTTCCAGAGCGAGTTCGCGAACCTGGTGGGCTCCTCGCAGGCGGTGGCGCTCTCCTCGGGCACTGCCGCGCTCCACCTCGCGATCCAGCTCGCGGGCGTCGGCCCGGGCGACGAGGTGCTGGTGAGCACTCTCACCTTCGCCGCCTCCGTGAACCCGATCCGCTACCTGG
>DATCXR010000358.1:0-4186 GCA_036565685.1 Gemmatimonadaceae bacterium | reverse complement strand
GAAAGAAATCGCGGAGAGCGCGGAGGAGCGCGGAGAACGCGGAGGGGAACTGCACAGGGAGTCAGGCTACCAACCGCAAGGGGCAGAAAAGAAAAAAAGGGGAACTGCTCCCTCACCTCCTGTTCTGCCCGGGTGGGCAGGGCTCTGGGTGCGGGAGCAGTTCCCCCAAAGCTCCTGCTCGAGATCCCGGCCCTATTGGTTTTCTCCGCGTTCTCCGCGCTCCTCCGCGTTCTCCGCGTTCCTTACCGAGAGGGACTCGGACGCCGAGCTGCAGCCCGAGCGGCCAGAGAGGGCCCTACAGTCCGGAGCCTTCTCCGCGCTCTCTCTTTACCCCTCCGCGCCCTCCGCCTCCGCAGGTCCGCGCGGTGAACCCAGCCCCCGAGATGATCCCGACCACCCGCGATGCACCACCCCGTCCGCAGATCCACGCGATGAACCAGCAGCGAAGAGTCGACCGCATCGTCACCGCCGCAGGAAGGATCGCGCCTCGTCGAGGGCCGGCTGTCGTGTGCCACCGCCCGCGACAGCCAGAAGCTGCTCGTAGAAGCTGCGGGCGAGAGCAGGGTTGCCGGATGCGCGCGCCGCGCGAGCCGCGCCGAGCAGACTGTTGAAGCGCCGAGGGTAGAGCTCGAGCGATTTCTCGTAGGCCGCCAGCGCGGTCGACGCATCCGCCGAGTCGCCGCGCTCCAGCAGCAGGTCGCCGAGCAGCTCGAGGGCGGGGAGAGTCGGGGCGGGCGTGACCGGGTGCTTCGGTGTCGCCGCTTCCAGCTCGACGGCCTCCCGCATCGTCGCCACGCTGGACTCCCGATTTCCCTCCGCCTGCGCGATCCATGCGCCAACCTCGAGCCGCATCACGTGGATGTTGCGAGCGAAGAGATCCTCTTTGGCCCTCCTCGCCGCTGCCTCCAGCTCGTCGAGTCGGTCGTCTGCGCGTCGTGCCAGTTGCGGACGACCGGCGCGCGCGGCACCGAGACCGCGCGCGAACCAGGTCACGGCCTCGGGCCAGGTGAACCGATCCCAGTCGAGCGCGGGAGGCTGCCGGGGCTGGAGCGCCATGGACTCACTCCACGCATGCCGCTCCAGCGCATAGCGCGCCGGGATCGACGACAGGTGGAACGCGGTCTTGAATGTCCGCTGCAGCCGCGCCGTGTGCTGCAGTCGCTCCATCTGCGCGGCGGCCCGCCGGTCATCCCCCTCCTGCAGGTAGGCGTACACCAGATACTCGACGGCGTGTGGGAACTCGTCCCACACCAATCGCCCACCACCGTCTTCCACGGGCTGCTCCAGCGCGGCATCGGCTGCCTGCAGATTTCCTCTGACCACCGCGTCCCACTGTCCGAGCCGCGTGTAGATGTGCGTCGGCATGTGCAGCGCGTGCGCGTTGTGTGGAGCGGAGGCCGCGTAGGCTCGAATGATCTCTGGCGAGTCGTGCTCGCGGCCAGCGATGTCGTTGGCGTGCACCATGTAGTGCATCGCGCCCGGGTGATCGTGGTTCCGCTCGTACACTTTCATGAGTATTCCGGCGGCGCTGTCCGCGTGCGCGCGTGCGCCGGGGCCGGGGGGAGCGGTGGCCAGCTGCGAGAGCGCGTAGAACGCGGCGGCTTCGGGGTCCTGCGGGTACGCGGAGTACAGAGCAGCCATCGCTCGCTCCCATCGCTCGATACGCGGCCAGTAGTCGGGCGATCGCGGCTCATCGAAGAACGCCGCGGCGGCGTCCACGAAAAGTCGCTCGCGCGGGGAGGGGGGAGCGAGCTCTCTGGCCTTCTGCACCGCATCCCACCCCTGCTGCAGCTCGCGGGGCCCGGGCCGCGTGGGCCAGAGCGGCTGGAAGAGCGTCATCGCGATTCCCCAGTACGCCATGGCGCAACGGGGATCGATCGTGGCCGTCCGCTGAAATCCCTCCCTCGCCTCGGCGTAGGTCATGTGATGGAGGAGAGCCACCGCGTGATCGAACTCGGTCTGCGCCGCCGCGCTACAGGAGACAGGAAAGTCGACTCTCCCCAGCCGCTCGTGCGCGTGCTGCTCCCCCTGCCCGTGCGCCGCGGCGACCACCGCGCCCATGAACAGCGCGATGAACATCGTCGCCGCGAACGAGCTCACGCTGTGCGCGGCGCGCTCCGGCTCCCCACCGAACGAAGCGGACCTCCCTGATGGATAGTTCGCCATGCGAACCCTCGGCTCGGGTGCTGACTCTCCTGAACACAACCAACTCCGAATCGTGTTTGTCAATCGCGGCGATGACGGACTCAGGAGCAGTTCCTGCTTCCTGCTTCCTGCTTCCTGTTTCCTATCTCCCCCCTCTTTCCTCTCACCCTCGCCGCCGTTCACTGCTTTCTGCTTTCTGCTCTCTGCTTTCTCTCCCCCCCCCGCTCCCCTCGCTTCCGGCGCGAGACGGCACTATGATTGGCCCCTCCGCCGCTACCGAGGGTAGGCGAAATGCGATTCCGCGTCTGGTGTCTGTCGCTGCTGATGCTCGCCGTGGTGCCACGGCCCGCGTCCGCGCAGGGTCTGCTCGACAAGCTCTCCGAGCTCTTCATCTTCGGGCCGGGCGAAGACCCGCTCTTTCTCGCCGGCTCGGGCGACCCGAACAACCCGATATCCCTTCGCGTCCACGGGACTCACTTCATCCCTTCCGCGGTCGGCAGCAACGGGACGATCATCGACTTCCTCAGCACATCGATCACCACCAACGTCGCGCAGATTCCCGTGAGCGCGACGAGCGGCGGCCTCACCTTCCGCTTCGAGGGCGGCGTGCCGGTGCGCACGTCGCGATCCGCCGGGCCGATCTTCGGCGAGCGCGCGCAGACGCTCGGACGCGGTCGCGTGCTCGCGGGCGCCAACCGCACGGGGATCGCCTTCAAGACTCTTCGCGGCGTGGATCTGCAGGACATCCGACTCACCTTCACCCACGAGAACGTCGACTTCCCAGGCTGCGACTCGGTCGCCGGCGGCGACTGCACGGCCATGGGAGTGCCCAACGTCGAGAACGACGCCATCGACGTGAACCTCTCGCTCGACGTCGACCTATCCGTCACCTCCTTCTATCTCACCTACGGAGTGCTCGACAAGTTGGACATCGGAGTAGTTCTGCCGATCGTCCACACGAGCTTCCGCGGCGAGAGTCGAGCGCAGATCGTTCCCTTCGGCGGCCCGCCAGTCTCGCACTTCTTCGGCGGCACGCCAGAGAACCCGGTGCTCACCGCTTCGCGCTTCGAGGAGGGATCGGCCACGGGCCTGGGCGACGTGGCGGTGCGCGTGAAGGTGAACGCGCGCGATCGCGAGCCGGTGGCTATCGCCTTTCTCGGCGACGCGCGCTTCCCCACGGGGAGCGAAGACGACCTCCTCGGCTCGGGGAGCTTCGCGGCGCGCGGCCTCGGGATCATTTCGGCGCAGTTCGGCCAGTTCTCGCCGCACGCCAACGTGGGTTATCTCTACCGCGGCGGCTCGATGACCAACGATGCGGTGCTCGCCAACATCGGCTTCGACAACCTGCTCGCCCCATGGGCCACGCTCGCCGCCGATCTCATCTCCGAGCTCCAGGTAGGGACGAGCAAGCTCCAGGTGCCGGGCACTGTCACTTACGACGCGCCCTTCCACCGGACGGTGCAGCCGACTGACATCCCGAACATGCGCGATGACATCGTGGACGCATCGCTCGGCGTGAAGCTCACCATGGCGACGGGGCTCACGGTGATCGCCAACGGCGAGTGGCCGCTCAATCGCGGCGGACTCCGTCCCAACGTGATCTGGACCGCGGGACTCGAGTACAACTTCTGAGCGGCGGCGCTACCTGATTGCCGTGAGCCGCCACGAGGCCGCGTCGCGCTGGAGCGAGGCGCGGAAGTTCACGGGCTGCTCCTCGAGACGCCGCGTGGTAGTGTTCTCGTACCTGTAGGTGCCCGTGACGCGCGCCTCGGCGGTGGTGCCGGCGATGTCGAGCTGTGCGATCCCGAGATTGACCTTCACGTTCTGCACCGCGCTGAAGAACTGCTGCCAGTCGCGCTGCTGCGCCGCGGTGATGCCCGGGTAGAGCTTCCTGATCGCAGAGATGTCACGAGCTTCGATCGCGCGGCCGTAGCTCTCGATCACCACGCCTATCGCCGCGCGCTGGTCGGCGAGCGACGGCGCGGCAGCCGCCGACTCGGCCGGCGCTTTAGTTGCGTTCGCTCGCTGGGTTGCGGCCGCC
>DATCXR010000353.1:0-12236 GCA_036565685.1 Gemmatimonadaceae bacterium | reverse complement strand
TCTCTGAGCAAGGGCTCTGAAGGGGAACCGCTCCCACTCATCGGGTCCTGCCCACGCGGGCAGAACCAGAGGTGAGGGAGCAGTTCCCCTTTTTTTCTTTTCTGCCCCTTGCGGTTGGTAGCCTGACTCCCTGTGCAGTTCACCTCCGCGTTCTCCGCGCTCCTCCGCGCTCTCCGCGATTTCTTTCCGCGAGGGAGTGGGCTTCCGCGATGCAGCACGTCTCACGAACCCGATGGCTGCTAGCGCAGGACTTTCTCCGCGTCCTCTCTTTACCCCTCCGCGCCCTCCGCGTCCGCAGGTCCGCGCGATGGACCCCGCCCCCGCGCCGCGACCGGACCAGCCACGTTCTTGGCACCTCTCTCGCGCTACGGGGTGGAATTGGGAGAAGCGGAAGCGGAGAGATATTAGTATCGTAACGAGACTAATTTATTAGTAGCGATGTGTAACTAATTCACGAACCTCTGTAACGGGAGCACCCTTATGCAGCGTGGACTGTCGTTGATTGCAAGCATGGCCTTTCTCGGAGCGCCTCTCGCGGTATGGGGGCAGCAGCCGGGGCAGCCTGGCCAACCGGAGATGCACATGATGGCACGCGTACCCGAGATCGTGACAAGCGCGCAGGGTGAGGCGCAGTACACTCCCGACCGGGCGCATATCTACATAGGCGTCCAGACGCGCGCGAAGACGGCGAAGGAGGCGGGCGAGGAGAACGCGAAGAAGCAGGAGGCGGTGATAGCGGCGATCCAGTCGCTCGGGATTCCGAAGGAGCGGATCTCGACCGTCAATTACAGCGTCTATCCGGAGCAGCAGTACAACCCGCAGCAGGGTGACAAGGAGCCCAGGATCGTGGGCTACAACGTGAGCAACAGCGTGCGGGTGGACATTCACGACGTCTCGAAGGTAGGGACCATCATCGACGCGGCGCTCGCGAAGGGGGCGAACAACATCAACTCGCTCGACTTCTACTCCTCCAACCAGGACTCCACTCGTCGTCAGGCACTTGCCGAGGCGGTCCAGCGCGCGAGGGGCGACGCCGAGGCGCTCGCGCGCGGCGCGGGCGGTCAGCTTGGCGAGCTCATCGAGCTGAGCTCGGCTCCCGCCTTCCAGCCGCCCCAGCCGCAACCCTACTTTTCGATGGCACGCGCCGAGGCCGCCCCCACCACCCCCGTTAACCCAGGCGAGCAGACGCTCACGGTAACCGTGACCGCGCGCTGGAAGTTCGTGGCCGGAGGGAGGTAGGGGGGAGAGAAAGCAGAAAGCAGAAGGCAGAAAGCAGCGAACTGCTGGAGGGTTCAGTGTTCAGGGGGCAGGGTTCAGGAACTGCCTCGGGGCAGAGATCCCGATCGCCGGGTAGTACCTGAACCCTGAACCCTGCCCCCTGAACCCTCAGGTTTTCACTGCTTTCTGCTTTCTCTCTCGCCCCCCCAGCGTTTCACGTGAAACATCACGCTGGCTCGTCGGGAGAGAGGGGTTATATTGGGAACCTCGCAATACCCTCCCAGATCCACCCAATCCCAACGGTAGCTAGTGGCACGAGTCATCGCGATCGCCAACCAGAAGGGTGGCGTCGGCAAGACGACCACGGCGGTGAACCTGGCGGCGAGTCTCGCCGCCGCCGAGCAGCGGGTACTTCTCGTAGATGGTGATCCCCAAGGGAACGCGACAAGCGGGACGGGGATAGACGCCGCTCAGCTCGAGCAGACGGTCTACGAGGCGATTCTCGGAGAGGTCCCGCTCGCCGAAGTAATCCAGGAGGCGGTGTTATTCCCGCGGCTCTCGGTCGCGCCCGCCACACCCGATCTCGCCGGCGCTGAAGTCGAGCTGGTCGACCGCGAGCATCGCGAAACGGCGATGCGCGACGCGCTCGCACCGGTGCGCGACGAGTACGACCTCATCCTAATAGATTGCCCGCCGTCGCTCGGCCTGATCACCCTGAACATGCTGGCCGCGGCGGACGGGATACTGATCCCGCTGCAGTGCGAGTACTACGCGCTCGAGGGACTCTCGCAGCTCCTCAATACGGTGCAGATGATCCAGCGAGGGGTGAACACGGAGCTGGCCGTCGACGGTGTACTTCTCACCATGTATGACGGCCGACTCAACCTCTCCCGCCAGGTCGTGACCGACGCACGCGAGTTTTTCGGCGATCGGGTCTTCAAGACCACGATCCCGCGCAACGTTCGGCTCGCCGAGGCGCCGAGCTTCGGGAAGCCGATCATCCTGTACGACATCGCCTCCGTGGGAGCCCAAGCGTACATGAGCGTGGCGCGCGAGCTGTTGGCGCGGCAGGCACGGGCGGGGAAGGGAGGAGAGGCGGTTGTTGGGGACGGTGCGGAGACCCAACCGGGCGCTTCTGACGGCCCTGCGGATCTGACGGCTGAATCGACGGAGCCAGAGTCCAGCGAGGGCGCAGAGCCACAGTCATCCGAAGAGTCAACCGACGCCAGCCGGGCACCTGCGGACATGGTAAATACCGCTGAGCCCACCACAACTACCGAAAGCGAGTCCGCCACTCCCGTCGAGTTCGCCGAGGACGCTCCGGATGGGTCCGTAGAGCCCGCCGATGTGCCCGCGGAGCCTGCCGAGGACGCCGAGTCCATGGGCGAGCTCGATCCCGCCCGTATCCGCACTACCGCAGAGCCCGGTGACTCCTCGGCACCCGCGCTCGTCAATCCGGAGCCAAGTAACGATGAGCAGTGAACTTCGCCGATCGCTGACGGCGATGCGCCGTACCGCCTCGCACCCCTCTGATGTCCGTAGCTTTCCCGAGTCCGCAATCTACGCGCTGATGCCCCATGCCTCCTGAGAAGCCCCGCAGGCTCGGGCGCGGACTCGAAGCGCTCCTCACGGCCAAGGCCGCCGCGAGCCCCGCCACCGCGACCGCTGACCCCGGCCCCGCAGGCGAAGCGCTCCGCAACCTCCCAGTCGCGGACATCCGGCCCAACCCCTACCAGCCCAGAAAAGAGTTCCGCCCCGAAGAGCTCGAAGAGCTGCAGAACAGCCTCCGAGCGAGCGGCCTCCTGCAGCCTATCACGGTCCGGAAGAGCCAGGGCGGCCGCGGCTACGAGCTGATCGCCGGCGAGCGCCGTCTCCGCGCAGCCAGCGCACTCGGCTGGACCGAGATCCCGGCCGTGGTGAAGCAGATCGACGACAGCACGCTCCTTACCCTCGCGCTCGTCGAGAACCTCCAGCGCGCAGATCTCAATCCGCTCGAGGAGGCCGAAGGGTACCAGCGGCTGATAGACGAGTTCTCGCTCACCCAGCAGCAGGTGGGCGAGGTGGTGGGCAAGGACCGCACGACTGTTGCTAACATGTTGCGGGTGTTGAAGTTACCCGCTTCTGTTCGGCGACTCCTGCAGGACGGTCAGCTCACCCTCGGCCACGCCCGCGCTCTGCTCGCCTTCGACAGCGAGCACGCCATGGTCGAGATGGCCAAGGAAATCGTGGCCAACGGCCTCAACGTGCGCGATGTGGAACGCCGGGCGCGTGATTCAACGCCAGAGTCGAAACAGCAACGCGCCGGCAAGAGTACAGTCGCCCCGAAATCGAATCATTCGGAAGCGCGGCGGCTCGCCGAGGAGCTACGACGACACTTGCAGACCGACGTCTCCATCAACGTCGGCACCGGCGAACGCGGAAAGATCGAGATCGCTTTCTACTCGGCCGACGATCTCGAGCGCGTGCTCGACCTCATACTCGGCGCCAGACGAGAGCGACTGTGAGCGCCGAGCCCGCCGAGAAAAAGCCGAGGAACGGCTACGGCAACATCTACACGCCGAGCGCCGGATCGATGATCATCCACGTCCAGCGCGAGAGCGGGCTCGCGAACCGGACCATCGTCCTCACGCTCCGGCAGGTGCATCTGCTCCGGCGCGGCGCTTACATACTCGGCGGGCTCCTGGTGGTCGTGATCCTGAGCTGGTTCTACCTGGCGGCGCAGGCCGCGCGAGTGCCGTTGCTCACGAGGAAGATCGCGAGCATGCAGTCGGACGTGAGCCAGCTCGACACGCTCCGTTCCACGCTGAACGGTCTGGAGAGCCGCTTCCAGCAGGTGCAGACCATGCTCGGCGCCGCGCCCAAGCTGCCGGAGCCGCTGGTCAGGACCACTGACGCGACTATGCCCGACAGCTGGCCCCTTCCCGTCGCCGGAACGATCCTCACGGCATACGACACCAGCTCCGCGACCCGCGGCGTGGACATAGGCGTGGAGCCCGGGACACCAGTCCGTGCCGCCGGGGCCGGGATGGTCGTCGAACTCTCGGACGACCCCGCGCTCGGGCATCTCATCCGGATCGCTAACGCTGACGACTACGAGAGCGTCTACGCCAACATCCGCGACGTGCGCGTGGCGAAGGGGGACCACGTCGTGGCAGGCACCGTAATCGCCGTCACCGGCGACGCACGGCGCGCACTACCCCCGCACCTGCATTTCGAAGTCCGTCGAGGGAAGACGGACGTCAACCCCATCTCGATCATGAAACAGGGACCGGCAAATGGCGATCTTCAGCGGTAAGGAAATGACTGAAAGCGGTGAGCCCACCAAGGGCGGCGCTCCCGCCAACGGCAACGCGCTCTCCATCATCGCGGCCGGTACCACCATCAACGGCGACGTCGACACCGACGGCGTGATCCGGATCGAAGGACGCGTCGAGGGCGCGATCCGCGCCGCGCGTCAGGTGCTCGTCGGCCGGCAGGGCTCAGTGCTCGGCGACATCTCCACGCGCGAAGCGGTGATCGGTGGAAAGGTGGAAGGCACCATCACCGCGACCGAGCGGCTCGAGGTGCAGAGCACGTCGCTCATCATCGGTGACATCAACACGCGCGCGATCGCGGTGATCGAGGGCGGGAAGATCAACGGCAGCGTACGAATCTCCGACGCGAAGGAGCTGCCACACATCGAGCCCGCAGCGAGGCCAGCCAGCACGCCATCGTCGAATGGCGGAGAGAAGTCGAACACGAGCGAGAAGCACCGCGCCTTCGTGGCGTCGTGAGGTAGCGCGCATCGCGACGCACTGCGCGTCGTGAAACAGCGCGCTGAACGACAGCAAGCGACGACAAAAGCCGGCGGACGAGTGTGGCATCGACTCGTCCGCCGGCTTTCGTCATCGCGTTCAATACCTATCCGATTGCTCGCGCGTCACCAGGCTCATAGGTCTCATGTTCGGATCGACCATGTCGGGCGTCCCCCAGAGAGCGATGGAGCTTTCGTCTATCGCGTTGGCAATGTCCAGAATATGTGCGTGCGATCCGGCAGCCGGCTCGATGATGTACCACGCTCCCGCAGGCCCCCAATCCTGGACCGCGACTACCTGCGCGCCCAGCGATCCCACGAGGTTCACGATCTGAGTGAGCGACACTCCGTCCTTGAATTTCGCCACCGCGCGGTTGAGCACGTAGAGAGGAAGGTCGCTCTCCAGCGTCCGATACGTCGGGATCACGGCGCGAAACTCCGGTGTCATGAGAAGCTCCGCCCGGGCAGCGGCGGCAGCGTCGGAATCCACGGTACCCGCGAGTTGCACCAGCCAGTTGAAAGGCGGACCACCAAGCGGTTGCATCGCGGCGATCTCGAGTCCGTGCGCCGACAGGCGCGACTGGACCGCGGCGCGAACGGCCGCCGAGTCCGATGAAAGTGCGTCGACGGGGAGGACTACCATACCGGCCGGATCGACTTTCAGGTAGATCGGCTGGTGTTCGTAGTAGTAGAACGGAGTACCTCCGTCACCGCGATCGGGCCCGAGCACGCTCCCACTGCATGCCGCCAGCAGCGCAACGACGCCCAGTAAGGCACCTACGCGCCACGGTGATATCGTTCTCACAGACAGTTTCGGCATCGGATCCTCCCGTCCAAGAGACGATCCACGCGCCAGAAGCTAGCGGGCACCGACACTTGACGCCGGGAGCATCATGGGAAATCCCCGCCGGGAACACAAGAAGGCAGCTCCTTCGATGATAGCAGGTACCCGGCAACGTCCGGCCCGGTTGAGCACCGAAAGCACCTCCCTTATCCATTCGCCATGAAAATCGTCTCCGGCCGCGTAGTCGCTCTCGTCACGACCGTCTGCGCCTTCCTCCTCGTCGGCTGCTCCGGCGCCGATTCGGCCGCGCGAGACGGTTCCGCGGACTCCACCTTCAGCGTCGCGCTTCTCACACCCGGCCCGATCTCCGATCACTCCTGGAACGCCGGTGCCTATCAGGGCCTCGTCCGCATCCGCGACTCGCTCGGCGCGCACATCAGCCACATCCAGGTGAAGACCCCGGCCGACTTCGAGGAGAACTTCAGGCAGTACGGCGCGCAGCACTACGATCTCGTTTTCGGACACGGCTTCGAGTTCCAGGACGCAGCCTCGCGAGTGGGGCCGGAGTTCCCCAACACGGTTTACATCACCACCTCTGGTAATCGCTTCGGGAAGAACGTCGCCCCCATGGTCTTCGGATTCGAGGAGCCGTCGTATCTCGCTGGAGTTCTCGCCGGCTCGCTCACGAAATCGAAGATCATAGGGATGATCGGCGGCACGCAGCTCCCGCCCGTGGCCAGCAGCTTCCTCGCCTTCGAGGCCGGTGTGCACTCGGTGGATCCGAAGATCCAGGTGCTCACCTCCTACATCGGAAGCTGGGACGACGCGAGCGCGGGGAAGGAGCAGGCGATAGCCCAGATTCAGCGCGGCGCGGACCTGATCTTCCAGAATGCCGATGCGGCGGGGCTCGGGATCTTCCAGGCGGCGAAGGAAGCGAAGAACGTCTACGTGTTCGGCACGAACTCGAATCAGAACTCGATCGCACCCTCCGTGATCGTGGCGAGCGTGGTAATCGATCTCCCCCACGCCTTCCTCACGGTAGCGCGTCAGGTGAAGGAAGGTCGCTTCCAGTCGAAGATCATCTACCTCGGCACGAGCACGGGCGTGGTGAAGCTGGTCCTCAACCCCGCGCTCGATAGCCTCGTTCCGCCACCGTTGCATGCACGGCTCGACTCCGTGCGCGATGCAATCGAGGCGGGCAAGGTGCGGCCGCCGCGGCTCGAATTCGTGGACACGATCCCCACGCACTGAGCGCGACGGCTATCATCCGGGTGGTGAGCGCTCCGGACCACGCTCTACCATTGACCGACCCGCCCCACTCCGATCGATCATGGCAACCATCACCGAGATAGCCAGCCACCTCGACGAGCTGCTGAAGACAGCCGAGATCCCCGACTACTCCAACGCGCTGAACGGGATCCAGGTGGAGACCGAGGCGGAGATCACGAAGGTCGCCGCCGCCGTGGACGCGCGCGAGCGCACTATCGCGGATGCGATCGATGCGGGCGCGAATCTGCTTATCGTGCACCATGGGATGTTCTGGGGCGGGCTGCAGCCGCTGCGCGGCCCGAACCTCCGTCGCGTGCGCTCTCTCATCACTTCCAACCTCGCGCTCTACTCCTCGCACCTCCCGCTCGACGCGCACCCGGAGCTCGGCAACAACGTTCTCCTCGCGCGCGAGCTGGGGCTCGAGCCGTCCTCCGGTTTCGCGCGCTACAAGACGATAGACATAGGCGTGGCGGGCGAGAGCGACGTGCCCACCGCGCAGCTCATCGAGCGCGCCGACGCGCTCGCGCGGCTGCATGGCGGCTCGGCGCGCCACACCAACAATGATGACTCGCGCACCACGCGCCGCTGGGCGATCTGCACGGGCGCGGGCGCATCGCGCGATACGCTGAACGAAGCCGCGGCGCGCGGCATCGACACTCTCATCGTGGGCGAGGGACCGCACTGGACGGCGGTGGACGCCGAGGAGCTCGGGATAACAGTTATCTACGCGGGCCACTACGCCACCGAGACGCTCGGCGTGCGCGCGCTCGCCGAGTACGTCTCGCGGAGGTACGACATCCCGTGGACGTTCATCGAAGCGCCTACCACGCTCTGACCCGCGACCAGGAAGCGATGTCGAACCCCGGCAGCGCGGCGGAGAGGTGTGACGACGTGATGACGGAAAGGTGATCGCGACGTGACATCGCCCGGCACCGCACCAACCACCCTGCTCGCGCTCGAGGACATCGCCAAACATTTCGGTAGGGTGCAGGCGCTCGCCGACGCGTCGCTCCGCGCGCGCCCCGGCACGGTGCACGCGCTGCTCGGCGAGAACGGCGCGGGGAAGACGACGCTCATGCGCGTCGCCTTCGGCGAGCTCCGGCCCGACTCGGGGACGATACGCGTCGATGGAAATCCGGTGCAGCTCGCGTCGCCCGCGGACGCGCTCGCGCGTGGGATCGGGATGGTGCACCAGCACTTCACCGCGGTCCCCGCGATGACCGTCGCCGAGAACGTCGCTCTCGCCTCGGGAACGCGCGGGCGCTTCCGGCCGGCAGAGGCGCGCTCACGTGTGATGGAGCTGTGCGAGGAGGTTGGCTTCACGCTCGACCCCGGTGCCATAGCGGCCGAGCTCTCCGTGGGGATGCAGCAGCGGCTCGAGATCGTGAAGGCGCTCGCGCGCGGCGCACGCGTCCTCATCCTGGACGAGCCCACGGCGGTGCTCGCACCCGCGGAAGCGGAGGATCTCCTCGCGATGCTCCGCCGCTTCGCCTCGCGCGGGAACGCTGCGGTGATAATCACGCACAAGCTGCACGAGGCGCTCTCCGTGGCGGACGACATCACAGTGCTCCGCCACGGCCGCACGACTCACACGGCCCCCGCCGCGGATACCGACGCCGAGCAGCTCACAGTCGCGATGCTCGGCGAGAGTGGAGTCGCAACTCCGCAGCGCGACCGCGACGAGCGTGAAGCCGGAGTCGATGCGCGCGAAGTCGTGATCGATGCGCGCGACCTCGTGCTCACCGACGATCGCGGCGTGACGCGCGCGCGGGGTGTCACGCTCGGCGTGCGCGCTGGCGAGATCCTCGGCGTGGCGGGCGTCGAGGGCGCAGGCCAGCACGAGCTCCTCCGCGCGCTCGCGGGCAGAGTGCAGCCGACATCCGGCTCGCTGCGTATCCCCGATCGCATAGGCTTCGTACCCGCCGACCGCCATCGCGACGCTCTGGTGCTCGACTTCACGCTCGCCGAGAACGTCGCGCTCGCGGGCGCCGGGGCGGCGCGAGGCCGGATGCACTGGCCCGCGATCGAGCGGCGCACGGGAGAGCTCCTCGCGCGCTATGGCATCGTCGCCTCGGGCGTGCGCGCGCTGGGTTCGTCGCTCTCGGGCGGGAACCAGCAGAAGCTGGTGCTCGCGCGGGAGCTCGACGGCGCGCCGCGCGCGCTGGTGGCCGAGAACCCCACGCGCGGACTGGACATCGCGGCCACCGCCGCGCTGCAGCGGCACCTTCTCGAGGCGCGCGACGCGGGGATGGCGATCGTGCTCTACTCGAGCGATCTCGACGAGGTGCTCGCTCTCGCCGACCGGCTGGTGGTGATGTTCGAGGGCCGCGCGACCGAGGTGCCGCTCGACCGCGAGGCGGCCGGCCGAGCGATGCTCGGCGCCGCGTGAGCTGGCTGCGCCGGGTGGCGACTGTCGCCCTCGTCTCGTTGCTCGCGCTGGGTGCACTCTGGCTCGCGCTGAGACTCGCGGGGCTCGACGCCACGCGCGCGCTCGTGGCGCTCTGGGACGGCTCCTTCGGGAGCGGCTACGCGCTCACATCATCCACGCTCGTCCGCGCCACGCCGCTCATCCTCACCGGGCTCGCGGTGGCGATCGCCTTCCGCGCGGGGGTGTGGAACATCGGCGCCGAGGGGCAGCTTCTGACGGGAGCGGCGACCGCGGCCGCGGTGGGGCTCTTCGCCACACCGGCGTTTGGCGCCCTTACCGTGGTGGTGGCGCTCGCCGTGGGCGCGCTGGCCGGCGCGCTCTGGGCGTGGATAGCGGCATATCTGCGCAACCGCTTCGGCGTGCTCGAGGTGATCAGCACCATCATGCTCAACTTCGTGGCGCTCTACGCGGTGGGCTACCTGGTGCGCGGTCCGCTGCAGGAGCCCACGCACATCTATCCGCAGAGCGAGCCGCTCCCCGTGCTCGCGCAGCTGCCCAGGTTGATCGAGGGGAGCCGGCTGCACTGGGGCTTCGTGGTCGCCGTGGTGGCGGCACCCGTCGTGTGGTGGGTGCTGCGGTACACCGCGGCTGGCTTCCGCGTACGCGCGGTCGGGCAGAACCCGAGCGCCGCGCGGGTTGCGGGGATGGTAGACGTGCAGCGCACCACAATGGGCGTCTTCCTCGTGAGCGGCGCGCTGGCCGGCCTCGCGGGTGCCATCGAGCTGACCGGCGTGACCTTCGCGCTCTACGAGAACGTCTCGCCCGGCTACGGCTACACCGCGATCGCCGTGGCGCTCCTGGCCGGACTCGACCCGCTCGGCGTGCTCGCCACGGGACTCCTCTTCGGCGCGCTCGAGGCGGGAGCGCTCTCGATGCAGCGCGAGGCCGCGGTGCCCGCCGTGGTCGTGAACGTGGTGGAAGCGCTTCTCGTGCTGCTCATCCTCGCGGTGGCCAGGTGGCGCGGTGGATCGGCTATTCTCGCGCGTCTGGCGGGATCGGGTAGCGGCGCGAGCGGAGATGATTCCACCAAGGCAGGAGGAGGAGGAGCGGCCGGTAGAGGGAAAGCCAGGCCCGGCGCGCCACCGGCGAGCGGCACGCACGCCGAGGCAGCCGGATGATGGGCGGCGCGGAAGAGTTCCTCGCGGCCGCGGTGCGCACCGGGACGCCGCTCGCGCTCGCCGCGCTGGGCGAGACGGTGGTGGAGCGCGCGGGCGTGATCAACATCGGGCTCGAGGGGATCGTACTCGCAGGCGCCTTCGGCGGACTGCTGGCGGCGGGCTCCGGCCTGGTCGCGGGCTTCGCGGGCGCGGTAGTGGCGGGTGTCGTCGTGGCCGCACTCTTCGCGCTCTTCGCCGTGAGCATGCGCGCCGACCAGATCATCACCGGTGTAGCGGTGAACCTTCTCGTGGTCGGGCTCACCGGTGCGCTCTACCGCGGGATCTACGGTGCGACCGGCGCCGCGCTCACTATCCCCACCACCGGAACGCTCCCGATCCCGCTCCTCTCGCGCATCCCTCTGGCAGGTCCCGCGCTCTTCGACCAGGCACCTCCCACCTATATGGCGTACTGCGTAGCGCCACTGCTCGCCTGGTGGCTCTACCGTACCCGTTCCGGGCTCGCGCTCCGCGCCGTTGGCGAGCGACCGGATGCCGCGCGCGCCGCGGGCGTGGCGCCGGCGAGCGTCCGCTGGATGGCGATCCTCATCGGTGGCGTGTTAGGTGGCGTTGGTGGCGGGATGCTGGTGCTATCCCAGGCAGGGACCTTCGCCGAGGGAATGTCGGCCGGCCGAGGATTCATCGCGATCGCGATAGTCGCACTCGGTCGCTGGCATCCGCTCGGCGTGCTCGCAGCCGCTCTCCTGTTCGGCGCCGCGAGCGCGCTGCAGTTTCTCTTCCAGGCGATGGGGTGGGCGCTTCCCTACCAGTTATTCCTCGCACTCCCGTACGTGCTGACCCTCCTCGCCCTGGCCGGGCTCGCGGGCAGGCGCGCCGTCGCGCCCGCGGCACTCGGTCAGCCCTGAATGGGGGAGTTGGCTCTCGCCGGCGTAGTCGTGCTGCTCGCTGCGGCGATCTACTTCGTCATCATCGCGCCCCGCCGGCTCCGTCGCACCGAGATAGAAGTCGCCATCCCCGGCCTCGCCCCCGAGTTCGACGGCTACACCATCGCCGTTCTCAGCGACCTGCACTACGGCGGCGTCTTCCGCCCTCGATCGCACGCCGAGCGTGCCGCCGCGATCGCACGCTCTGCCGACCCGGATCTCGTAGCACTCCTTGGAGACTACGGCATCTCCGTCGGCCGCTTCACCCGCCTCACCCGCTACATGTACGATCGCGGCATGCGCGAGCTCGGCCCCATCCTGCAATCGATCGGCGCACGAGACGGGATGCTCGCCGTTCTCGGAAACCACGACTACGACACCGGCGGCTGGCGCGTGGTCCGCTGGCTCTCGAGCATCGACGCCGGCGTCCTGCTGAATCAGTCCGCTCTCCTCGAGCGCGACGGCGCCAAGCTGGTGATCGGCGGGGTCCGCGATCCACACTACGCCCAGGTGGATCCCGAAGGCGGCTTCGCCCACGCGCCCCCCGACGCCCCCCGCATCCTGCTGTCGCACACTCCGGATGCGGTAGCTCTCCTCTCCCCCACCGCGCGCCCCGCCCTCGTCCTGGCCGGCCACACCCACGGCGGCCAGGTCGTCCTCCCTTTCATCGGCGCGCTTTCGCGACACAGCCGCATCTGCGGCCGCC
>DATCXR010000345.1:0-17470 GCA_036565685.1 Gemmatimonadaceae bacterium | reverse complement strand
GGCGGCCGCCATCATCGAAGGGTTGATTCCCGGCAAGGGGGAGAAGTTCTCGACCACGAGCGGTTCGCTGCCAGGCGTGACACGTACATTCAGTGACCCCGCTGCTGCCGCGAGAGAGAACGCGGTGTCGCGAGTCTACGTCGGCTACCATTTCAGACGCGCAACCGAGGCCGGGCTGGAGCAGGGCAGGGAGGTCGGCACCTTCGTGGTGCAGAATGCTCTCCGTCCGATTCACCAGTAGGTAGCCCCCTCCCCGCGCTCGACGGTGTCAGGTCTGGAATCGTGGATCGATACAGCCTGCGTAGCGGCCGCGCATCGTCATTCCCGCGGAAGCGGGAATCCATGTTACCCGACCGGAACATGGATCCCCGCTTGCGCGGGGATGACATGGCGCACGATCCCGGACCCGACCCCGTCGTCACGCCTTTACTTCTCGAGATGCGCCTGCAGTCGCGCCAGTGCGGCATCCCACTGGCGCCCGATCTTATCGAGGTACCTGTGCGCCGCGTTCAACCGCTGGGGACGCAGCTCGAAGATTCGCTCGCGTCCCTCGCGCCGGCTCGCGGCGAGTCCTGCTTCCTCGAGTACTTCGAGGTGCCTGGTCACCGCCTGGCGCGAGATCGTCGTATCGTCGGCGAGCGCCGAGATCGATTGAGGTCCCTCGCGCGACAGTCGTGCGACGAGCTCCAGACGGGTGGCGTCGCCCAGCGCGGCGAAGAGCGGCGCGGCTCGTTCGGGACTCCGGGCAGCTACGGATGGAGACATGGATCGGCCTCGCGTCACGCCGCTCGGGCGAGGTACTTCTCGATGAGCGTGAGCTGCGCCTCCCATCCCTGCTCGTTCCCCTCCAGCGCTTCCGCGCGGCGTGCGAGCGGGACGCTATCGAAGCCGGACTCGGTAATGGTCAGCAGCGTACCGTCCCGCTTCTCCTCCAGCTCGAAGACGACGAGGGTAGTCGCGTCCTTCGAGTGATCGGCGTCCGGCTCGGGCACACCGGGATGCCAGCGGAACGAGAGGAGCCGCATCGGCTCGACCCGGTCGACCATGATGTCGAAACGCTGGCCTTCGTACGGCTTCTGCGAAGCGGCGATGTCGGGATCCACGGTGGTCGGGACGATCTCTCCGCCGAGCCGTGAGCCGGCCACGAACGGGCCATCGAGACGCATCCCGAACCAGCTCCCGAATTCCCGCGCGTCGCTGATCGCGCGCCAGACGCTCTCGAGCGGGGCGCGGAGCAAGATCTGCTTCTCGATACGGTCTGTATTCGATGTCATCTGCCGTCTCCTGAAATGAGCAACTATCTGATTGCATGTTAGTATATACGAGTCCGACCGGATGCGCAACTGGTAGATTGCGCGTTTGTCTGCGGAGTGGATCTCTGGCGGAATCGAGCGCCGGCGTGCAAACTTGACCGTCGCCGGGTAGCTGCCGGCCGGCCCATGTCGCGTCGCCACCTACACCATCACGGACGCATGGCTCTCCCCCGCCGTTCACCGACCTTCTATCGCCTGGTACTGGCGCTGCCGGTGCTCATGCTCGGCTACCTGCTGGCGAGCGGGCGCCTCGCCGCGTACTGGCATTTCTTCTCTCCGGGGAGCACGCCACCGACGGATTCCCGAATCGTGATGAATGGCGTCATCACGGTGCTCCTCTGGCTCGGTGCAGTCGCTCCGCTCATGTATGCTGCGTGGGAGATCGGACGCGAGCATACCGCCGCACGACGCCTGAACTACACGGGGGTCGTGGGACTGCGTGAGGTAGTGCGGCGAGCGCTGGGCGCCGAGCGCGCTTCCGAAGGTCACGAGAGGGAAGCCGCCTTCGCCCGTCCGCCGCGCGACGATCCGCGCGTCGCGCTCGCCTGGGGTGCGATCCCCGTCGTCATGGTGCCGGCTTTCTTCTCGCTGGCGATGCCTGATCTGCGCACGCCGCGCGCGCTGGTCTGGCTGGGGGTGGCCGGTTTGCTGATGGGTGGCTTTGCCTACTGCCGGCGTCGCGCGGTCGCGTACCTGGTAGATGAGCCTGCACGGCTGGATTTCTTCCGGGCGTGGCGTCTGCTCAACCCGGCGCGCTACGAACGCCACGGGCGGGTCTTCGTGCGCTGGCAGATCGCGCTTATCGCGCTCCTTCCGATCTGGTGGGTGGGCGTCGGTCCGGTCATTCTGTTCAACCGCTGAGCTGCGACGGGGTCGCCAACGCCTTGACCATCGCGCGGACCATCCCGGCGTCGGTCTCCCACCAGTCGGCTTCCAGCCCGCGCAGGCGATCGCGCGTCATGGCCAGCGTGCCGTATGATGGCGTAGTGCCGCCCTCGCCCAGGTTCTCGCACAGCTCGATGCGATCCGCGCCGCCTTCCTGCGCGGAAAGGGCGGAGTCGAACGAGTTTGCAGCGATCTCGAGGATGGGTCGCGTCACTTCTCGTTCACTCCGTACACCGACGCGGCATTGATCAACTTGTCGTGCGGCCCGGGCGTGGCGTCGTGCACGGCATAGAGGAAGCCGGGATGCAGCGCGTACGCTCCGACCTCGCCATCTCTGTTGATGGCGAGGAAGCACACCTGCAGCGTCTTGCTCGCCGCCGGCCGCTTGTGAACGACGCGCTCGATGGCTTCGCGGCAGGCCTCCATCGGTGAGCGTCCGCGTCGCATCTCCTCCACCACGAGGAAGCTGGCCGCGTTGCGGATCATCTCCTCACCGACACCCGATGCGGTGGCGGCACCGACATCGTTATCGACGTAGAGACCAGCGCCGATGATGGGGCTGTCGCCAACGCGGCCGTGAAGCTTCCAGGCCATGCCGCTCGTGGTGCAGGCGCCGGCGAGCTTGCCGTGTGCATCGAGGGCCAGGATGCCCAGCGTGTCGTGATCGTGCTCGTCGCCCGGCCTGCCGGAGCGTTCGACGTTCATCCGCGGTTGGTATTTCGATGTCTTCAGCCACTCCTGCCAGGCCTTGCGCGCCTCGTCGGTGAGCAGCGGCTTCTTCTCGAACCCTTGCGACACGGCGAACTGCTGCGCGCCCTCCGCGACCAGCAGCACGTGCGGCGTCTTCTCCATCACCGCGCGCGCCACTGACACGGGATGCTCGATGTCCTCGATCGCGGCGACGGCGCCGCAGCGAGCATCGCCATCCATGATGCTCGCATCCAGCGTCAGCACGCCATCGCGGTCGGGGTAGCCGCAGTGTCCGACCGTGGAGTTGCACAGGTCCGCCTCCGCCCAGCGCGCGCCGGCCTCGATCGCATCGAGCGCGGAGCCGCCTCGTGCCAGCACGGGCCACGCCGCCGCATTGGCGCCGACGCCGAAATCCCAGGTCGAGACAACGCGGGCTCCGGGCGCGCGGCCCGTGCCGGTGTCCGCGAAGCCGGCCTCCTGCGCCATGTGCGGCAGCGCCAGTGCACCCGTGGCGACTAGTGAGCTCTGGAGAAACTCTCGGCGGCTGGGCATCGACGTTTCCGGGTAGAGGTTGGGGACAGAATCTGTTAGCTCCGCGACCTTTGACGTACCTGGCACTGCCATACATAATGCTGCGCACCGGCCTTCGCGTATGCGAGCGGGACCGGGCATCTCGAATCGATCATACCGGAGATTGGGATCATGCCACTTCGCCATGTCTCGCACTCGCGCCTGGGCTCACCTCGATCGCTCCTCTGCGGGGTACTTGCGTCGCTGGTCGTCGCGTTCGCCCCCGTTCCGGCATCGGCACAGGCGGTCGTGCAGGTGCCAGCGTCGGTGGCGGACGCGCAGGCGCGGGCCGTCGACACGGCGCGGGCGCGCGTGCGCGAGTGGGTGGCGAAGGACAATCTGCCAGGTGCCTCCGTGGCAGTTGGAATCGATGGCCAGATCGTGTGGGCCGAGGGGTTCGGTTGGGCGGACCTCGAGCAGCGGGTACCCGTTACGTCGCTCACGCGCTTCCGCATCGGCAGCGTCTCGAAGCCGCTGACGTCAGTGGCGGTAGGCCTGTTGTACGAACGAGGCAAGGTCGATCTGGACGCACCCGTTCAGAAGTACGTGCCGAGCTTCCCGAAGAAGCGGTGGCCCATCAGCACTCGTCAGTTGATGGGCCACGTCGCGGGGCTCCGGCATTACCGGGGCGACGAGTTCCTGAGCAGCGAACATTACGACAACGTCCTCGAAGGCCTCGAGATATTCGCCCACGATTCGCTTCTCTTCCGGCCGGGCACGGCGTACAGCTACTCGACGTACGGCTGGAACCTGGTGAGCGCGGTGGTGGAATCCGCGGCCGGCGAGCCGTTTCTCGACTTCATGCGCCGCGAGGTGTTCGCGCCGCTCGGCCTGCGCCACACGGTGCCGGGCTACATGGCCAGCATCGTCCCGGATCGCGTGCGGTTCTACGAGAAGGACAAGGAAGGACGACTCGTCAACGCGCCGTATGTAGACAACAGCTACAAGTGGGCCGGCGGCGGCTTCCTCTCGACACCGTCGGATCTCGTTCGCTTCGGCTTCGGTATGCTCGATAACGAGCTGCTGAAGGCGGAGACCCGCAAGATGCTGTGGACCCCGCTCCAGCTCCAATCGGGAAAGTCTACCGGATATGGACTCGGCTGGGGCGTCGACACGTTGGATGGGCACCGGGTGGTCAGCCATGGCGGCGGCTCCGTCGGTGGCACCACGGCGTTCATGATCTTCCCCGATCAGCGCATGGTCGTCGCGGTCACGACGAACCTGAGCGATGCGGAGGTCGGCCCGATCGCGAATGAGGTGGCGAAGCTGTTCATGCCCGCCGGGAAGGTGGAGACGCCCGGCGCGGGCGGCCGGGGCGGCCGGGGCGGGCGGTGAGCGACGGCCGGTGAGACGACGTCGAGGTCGTCGCACACGGTCCGGGATGGCAGCACGTCACCAGCGCCCGCGTGGGGAATCCGGAACGGGGCACAATGTGTCTAACTGTCGTGGCGGCGACCCGAGCGCTCTACGCTCGGTTCCAGTTTGGATGGCTACATGGTTCCTGAACGGAGGAAGGCGTATGGTCAGCCGTCAGCGCGCCGTTTCGGCAGTCGTCGCCTCGTTCATGGGAGTGACGGCCTTGGCCACATTCGTCCCCGGAGCGAACGCGTCGAGCGCCGAAGTCGCATCCGGCTGTCTGCCACTCGACGACGCCGCGCTCGTGCTGCGTGCCTACCTCCGCGATCTCGTCGCGACTACCGACGCCGATCGTGTCGCGCTGCGTACGAAGCTCGGCCTGGCACCCATGGATTCGAACCAGGTCGTGATCGAAACGGACGGTCGCATTTGCGGAAAAGTGGCAGATGCGATCAACGAGGCACGGAATACACCGCGGCTCGAGCGTGATCTGTATGTCTTCAAGGTTGGCGATGTTCGTGCGGCGCAGGATCCTGGCCACCCGAGCGGTGAGTGGATACCAACTGTCATCGTGAATGCGAAGTACGAGGTCGTTGGAGTCGTCCTTGCACCGTGATAGCTGCCGCAGGGCGGCCATTCCACGTGATTTCATCTGGATCCGCTCGCAACGCGACGTCAGGCGTCGGCCAGACGTAGAACCAGAGGAACTCTCCGATGCGCCGTGTGCGGTATCGCGTGGCTACCAGCCTCGACGGCTACATCGCTGGCCCGAACGGGGAGATCGACTGGATCGTCCCGGATCCGACGATCGATTTCGAGGTGCTCTACTCGGGCTTCGATACTGTGCTACTGGGACGTCACACGTACGAGCTCACCCAGCAGCCCGGCGCGCCGCTGTGGCCGGCGGGTTGGCGCGTCTACGTGTTCTCGCGCACGCTCGACCCCGCCGAGCATACGGCGGTCACGGTCGTCGGCACCCACGCCGGTGCCACCGTAGCGGCGCTTCGCGCGGAGTCGGGACGCGACATCTGGCTGTTCGGTGGAGGGAAGCTCTTCGCGAGCCTGCTCGCCGCGAGCGTCGTGGACCAGGTGGAGGTGGCGATCATGCCTGTTCTGCTCGGACGCGGCATCCCGCTTGTGGATGGTGAGGCTCCGCGCTGTCGGTTGACTCTGACGCGCTCGGACTCACGCCCCAGTGGGATCGTGAGTCTCCAGTACGATGTCCAACGCGCGAAGTGATGTCGATTTCGGCGAGCCCCGTTCGACGTGGAGGTAGAACGGCGGAAGCTGCGCTGATCGACCAGCGCCACAGCCGCCGTACTCACGAACCACCTACCGACCGAGGGAGACACGACCATGCGGTACATGATCTTCATCAAGCACCCCGGGGACTACGACCCGGCCGCGCCGCCGCCCGCGCTCTTCGGCGCGATGGGGGAGTTCATCGAGGAGTACGCGAAAAAGGGAGTCTTCATCGACGGTGCGGGGCTGCAGCCACTCTCGAAGGCGACGCGGGTCGCTCTCTCCGGCGGGACGATCAAGGTGACGGACGGGCCGTTCAGCGAGGCGAAGGAAGTCGTGGGCGGCTACGCAATCTGCGAGTGCGCCTCGCACGAGGAGGCCGTGGAGCTAGCGACGAAGTTCATGGAGCTGCATCGCATCCACTGGCCGGGGTTCGAGGGGGAATCGGAGCTCCGTCCCTTCGAGGTGATGCCCGAGTAGCCGCGCGGCTCGCCACCCGGCCGCCGCGACCTCGTGGCATGCGGCGGGTCGCGGGCGCCGAGTGAGCCGCGTGCTGGGCTCGGAGCCAGCGTCGAGTGATCGGCGGAGAAATCGGAAGCCGTCTGGCGAGCAGCGCTCGTTCGCCGCATCTTCATGGCACGTGCGCCGAGCGCTCATGGGCCGCGCGCCTGCTGTCGAGCGTCTCCTCGGATGGCCTCCCTTTCCCCTCCCCATCGGTCATGAGTGACATCGAAGAACTGGAGTTGCGGCTGAAGCTCTCGGCTTTCCGTCGCCGCGCGTGGATTCCCGAAGTGGTGGATGACGACGGTGCACCGACCGATTCCAAATTTTCCGGCCGACCGTTTCTCGCTCCGGGCGAGAGCTGGCCGAAATGCGGCAACTGCGGACAGCCGATGCAGCTCTTCGTGCAGTTGAACGCTCGCGATCTTCCGGCGGACTCGGAGCGGGCACTCGACGGCGGGATTCTTCAGTTCTTCTACTGCACGAGCGAGCGGCCACACTGTGAGGGCGAGTGCGAAGCGTACTTCCCCAACGCGAAGAGCACGCTCCTCCGGCTGCTTGCGCCCCAGGGAGTCGCTCCCTCGGTGGCAGAGGAGCCATCCGTGGACATGTTCCCGCCCAGGCGCATCGTGAGCTGGACGGAAGTGCCCGACTATCCGAACTGGGAAGAGCTGGACGAGCTGGGCATCGAGCTCGCCGATGAGGAGTCGGACACGCTGGCCGAGCAGGACTTTCCGCATATTGGCGACAAGCTCCTCGGGTGGCCCGCGTGGGTGCAGGGTGTCGAGTACCCATCCTGTCCGGAGTGCGGGTCGCGCATGGAGCTGCTCTTCCAGATCGATTCGGAAGACAACCTCCCCTACATGTTCGGCGATACCGGCACCGGACACATCACCCAGTGCCCGGTCCACCGGAATCGGCTGGCTTTCGGTTGGGCGTGCTGCTGATTCCTGCCAGCTGATGTAGCCGCCGTGGACGGGGCACGATAGTCAGCTTCTCGGCGTCCGATACTTCCAATGCGGCTGTCACTCTCCGACGTGCTTCCCCGTAAGGTTGCACGTGCTCATGCCATGGGCACCATTCCTCCGGAACCACGACCCTGGAGCTCGAACCGTGAAAGCAGGTAGAGTCGTTTTCCCGGTTGCGAGGATGGCGACTGTCACCCTCGCGATCCTCACGCTGCTCGCCTGCAGCAGCGCGCCGGCGAGCAATACGGTCGCCGAGCGACAGCGGGCGGTGGAAGGGAGTCTCCTGCCGGCGGTGATCGTCGCGGGAGACTCGGTCCCCACCTACTCGATCGCGGCGCGGATGGAGCACTACAAGGTACCGGGCATCAGCGTCGCAGTGATCAACGACGGCAAGATCGAATGGGCCAGAGGCTACGGCGTGCAGCGGGTCGGGAGCAGCGACTCCGTCACCGCCTCCACTCGCTTTCAGGCCGCCTCCATCAGCAAGCCGGTGGCAGCGACAGCGGCGCTAAGGCTCGTGGACGAAGCGGGGCTGAAGCTCGACGCCAACGTGAACGATGAGCTGAAGTCGTGGCGCGTGCCGGATAACGCGTTCACCGAGCAGCAGCCAGTCACCCTCGGCGAGATTCTTTCGCATACCGCCGGTTTCACGGTGCACGGCTTCCCCGGCTACGCGGCGGGTGAGAAAGTGCCGAGCGCCGTGGATGTGCTGGGCGGGAAGGGGAACACGAAAGCCGTACTGGTGGACACGATACCGGGCAGCATCTGGCGGTACTCCGGCGGCGGCTACACGGTGGCGCAGGTGCTGATCCACGATGTGACGGGCGAGTCGTTCGCCGCGGCAATGAAGCGACTGGTGCTCGACCCGTTCGGTATGAAGCAGAGCACCTACGTTCAGCCGCTTCCCGCGGAGCTGGCGGATTCCGCCGCGGTCGCGTACAGGGCCAACGGTGATCAGGTCGAAGGACGCTGGCACACATACCCCGAGCAGGCGGCGGCCGGACTGTGGACCACGCCTTCCGATCTCGCGCGCTTCGCGCTCGGCATCCGTGCGGCATACCAGGACGACGAGGGCGCCATCCTGAAGCAGGCGACCGCTCGCGAGATGCTGAAGGAGCGCATGGGCGGCTACGGGCTCGGTGTAGCAGTGGAGGGAGCCGGCGACAGTCTGCGCTTCAGCCATGGCGGCGCGAACGAAGGCTATCGCGCGTTCTTCGTGCTGCACCCAGCAACGGGCGACGGAGTGGCCGTGATGACCAACTCCGATGCCGGCGCCGCGCTGTACATGGAAGTGGTGCGCGCCGTCGCCCGCGTCTACGACTGGCCCGACTTCGCGCCGGAGACGCGCACGGTGGTGCAGGTCGCGCCCGATGTGCTGCAGCGTTACGCGGGCGAGTATGTGCTCGACGAGGACTTCGTGATCACGGTGACTGACGAGGACGGGCAGCTCTTCGCCTCGTACCCTGGCCAACCCAGGGCGCGCCTCCTGGCCGAATCCGACACGCAGTTCTTCCCCGAGGGGAATGCGCTGCGTCTCACCTTCCAGCAGGATGAGAAGGGGCGGGTGACGCAGGTAGTCGTGCACGCGAGCGGACAGAAGCTGGAGGCGAAGCGGCGGGGGAAGTAAGCGACGGCGTAACGCATCCTGCAGCAGACGTCATCGCCGCGGAAGCGGGGACCCATGCTCGAGACCAGCAACATGGGTCCCTCCGCACTGTCAGAACACGTGCTGAACGGTGACATACGAGCTGCGATTGGCGGACATGAACGCCATGTTACCGGGGGCCGGCACGATCCCGATGATCATCCCGTCGGCCGTTGCGGAATGAACTACGTACATGCCTCCGGCCGCTGTCTCCTCCTTCAGGTCACCGATCACGAGCTGCGTGGTCCGACCGCCGGAGTAGCGTTCCATCGAGACGTCGGTCTTCTTCCATGTCAGCGTGATGGAGCCTCCGTTGCCCACATACCGTTCGAAGGCAGGGTTCGCGGCAGCGCTGGGTCGGTTGCTCGTGCTCGCTCTTCCCAGGGAACAACCGAACTCATGATTCCGGCCCGCGCCGGCGCGCCGGCATCCATTGCCAGTGTACGACGGGTCCATACATTCCAGATGGGAGGTCCATCCCATTCACTGCGCAGCAAGGCAGCACTCTCGCCGCCGAGCGCTGTGGTTGGAATACCGATAGCTCTGGGCGGTAAGTACCGCTCTGCGAGAGGTCGTGAGCATGACGCTCGTTCTCTCATCGGACAACCAGGCGCAACTCACGGCGACGTTGGAGGCGCTCCTCTCCCCGCTCGCCAGCCCTTCCCGCGAAGAGTGGTATCGCCGGATCACACATGAGCTGCGGCGGCTCTTTCGCGGTGACACGACGCTCATCGTCAGCCAGGTCGAGGGCGTTGCCCGCCACTTCAGCGCGGATTCGCCGAACCTCGCGGCTCAGCTCACGGCCCGGAGCGACTTCAGGCGAGGTGAGTTCCACATCCGCGACCCAGCGGTCGATGAAGGGATCGTCCTGCAGCGCCGGAGGAGCATGGCCGTCTTCACGTCGAGTCTGCTGGATCGCCTGCTCGGCGGGGGGCATTACCAGCGATCCGCTTTCTACAACGACATCTGCGTGCCCAACGGAGCGCGGGCCACGTTTGGACTACGCGTGACGGGCCCCGAGGGTGAGGCGCTGCTCGGGATCAATTGCGAGCACCCCGCTCTCGACCTCCTGAGCGAGGACACGCTGGCGTTCCTCACGCTCGTGCTACCAAGCTTCCGCGCTGGCCTGGAGATCCTGAACCGCCTCGAGTTCTCGCGCGCCACGCTCGCGACCACGCTGGATACGCTTACCGATGGGATGCTGATCGTCAGCCTCGCAGAAGGCCGGGAGCTCTACCGGAATCGCGCACTCATCACGATGCTAGCCGACGAGCCCGAGCGGGATGCGCTGGAGCAGCGGACGCTCCGGCTCGCACGGGGAGCGCATGCGTTGCTTGGAAGCGCGGTGCGGCCCACGCCGCCTCCGCCAGTGATCGACGAGGTGACGACCACCAAAGCGCACTATATGCTCCGAGTGAGCTACCTCGCGCCGGGGTCCTTCGCGCGCGGCGGAGCAGCGATGGTTGCAATCCAGGCTCCGGCGCCAACGCTGCCAGACGCTGCTACGCTCCGCGCGCGGTTCAGGCTCACACAGCGTGAGGCGGAAATCGCGCTCGGCCTCGCCCGCGGTGCCGCTGACGCCGAGCTGGCCCGCACGCTCGGCATCAGTCCGCACACGGTGCGGCACCACGCCGAAAGCGTCTTCGCCAAGCTCGGTGTCCACTCGCGCAAGGCGCTCGCACTGCATCTCGCATGAGTGGCGGGGCGGGTCCTGGTTTGATGGGATTATTCCGCCGGCTGGCGGAATAATCCCATCAAACCAGGACCCGATGCCATGGCGCTTCCTTCTTGCTTCCCGGGCATGGTGGCGTCATCGTTGCGTGCCGGCCTGTGGAAATCGAGTTCCCACCCGACCGCTGGCGCAGACGCATACCCCTCAACCTCAAATGCACGTCACTCGCTCGATACTGCTCTCGATCGTTGCTGCCGCGCTCCTCTCCATGCAGACGACGATGGCTGGAGCGCAGAACGGCACCGCGATGCACGGCTCGGAATCTCACGACCAGGAGTCGTCCTGCCTATCCAGCATCCCGGACAGCGCGCTCTGGAGGGTCGCCGTATACGTACAGGCTGAGCTGACCGACTCGACCAACGCGGCGAACATCGCGCTTCTGCCGCAGCTCGACCTTCTGACCCAGGAATTGGCCGACAGGGTGCGGACGCTGCTCGGTGGCAAACTGGATACGTTACCTATGGGGGAACCGACCGTAACGTGGCCGAAGCTGGGGTCGAAGCTCCTTGTCGTGGTTCACCGCGAGGGACAGATAGTGTATATGGAACCCGTGCCGGATACGCTTCTGGCGGTCGACGCTCTGGTGCCCGATACCGCGGTCGCGCACCTGCTGGCGCGGGCGCTCACCGCGGTGGCCGAGGATGAGAAATATCTGCTGATCTGGCCCGACGAGGCGGGGCCGGACTCGGTCGCGTTTCACCTGGCGCTTCACTACCCTCTCGTGAATGCCGAGGGAGTGTCCACGCCGCCCACTGTTCGGCAGGCGTTCGCGCTCTTCTCGCTGGCGGTGCCGACGCAGGAGCCGGTGGCGGTCAGTCATCTGTCGGAGCCGCGCTACCCCGAGGATGCCGAACAGGAGCGCGTCACCGGGAATCTCATCATGCAGTTCATTGTCGACACGACTGGGCACGCCGAGATGCCGACCGCGAAAGATCTCTGGCCCTCGAGCCTGCCGCGGCCCACCGGTGTCAAGCTCTCCTACTATGACAAGTTCCGACGGTCAGTGCTGCGGGCGATCTCTCGCACCACCTTCAGACCGGCACGCATCGGCGGGTGCAAGGTCAGACAGCTGGTGCAGATGCCATTCGGGTTCGCGGTGAGGGAGTGAAGACGGACCGACGGAATGAGGTACCTGGAGCTCGCAGCGTCGAGGGTCACCTCCATCAATGCGCGTGAAGGAGGCCGCGAGTAGCACTTCGCCCTGGGGAATCGACCTCGGCGGAACGAAGATCGAAGGCGCGATCGTAGACCCGGTGCAGCGCGACCGCGCGCTCTGGCGGCTTCGCGTTCCCACGGAGAGTGAGCGTGGCTACGAGCACATCGTCCGACAGATCGCTGTGCTCGTGGAGCGACTGGAATCCGAGTCGGGTATCGCGCGGCCGCCGGTGATCGGGTTCGCCACGCCCGGTACCGTAGAGCCGGCGACGGGAGTCATGAAGAACTGCAACACGGTCGCTCTCAACGGACGACCGTTGCGTGATGATCTTGCCGAAGCTCTGAACGTCGACGTGCGCCTCGCCAACGATGCCAATTGCTTCGCGCTGGCTGAAGCGCTGCTCGGTGCCGCGCGCGGGCGGCGGGTGGTGGTGGGTCTGATACTCGGCACCGGCGTCGGAGGCGGCATCGTCGTGGACGGCCGCGTGCTCGAAGGGCTGCACGGGATCGCCGGCGAGTGGGGGCACAACCAGATGCGTGGCGAGCGCACTCCGTGTTACTGCGGTCGCAACGGATGTGTCGAGACGGTGATCTCGGGTCCCGCTCTCGAGCGCCTCTACCGCGGTCTGACGGGCAAGCCAGTGCGACTCGAGGAGATCGTGCGTCGTGCGGCCCTGGGCGACGTTGCGGCCGTGACGACGTTGGAACGGTTGCGCGGCAAGTTCGGCGAAGCGATCGCCGCGGTGGTCAACATCATCGATCCGGATGCGATCGTGATTGGCGGGGGCGTGGGCAACATCGACGCGCTGTACGACGAAGAAACGCGACACTCGGTGGTGCGGCATCTCTTCAATCCCACGCTCCGCACGGAATTCCTGAAGCCGCTGCTGGGTGACAGCGCCGGCGTCTTCGGGGCGGCGCTGCTCACCTGACCCCGGAGTTCACACGGACGGCCGGTGTGATGCGATGGGTGCCGGCCGAGGCTAGCGAGCGTTGCGGGTAGGTGAGCGGACGCGTGTGCGCGTAGCGTCCCGCTCCCACGGCTTCAGAACCTGATACTCGGGCACGGCAGTCATGTGCGCCTGCCAGCTCGTGACGAGCCTGCGCCGCGCGAGCACGCGCAGCGCCTCCTGCGCTGCGCGCTTGGAGAGTCCTGTGCCGTCCGCGATGTCGCGCAGACTCACCTGCACGAGTCCACCGGTACGGCTTGCCTGCCGCCAGAGAAAGAGATACGTGATGAACGCCGATGGCCGGTGGTCGTGACCGACCAGATCCGGCATCAGCGAATCGAGAATGTAAGCATCCATCTGCACGTGGCTCATTTCCGTCCACCGGTGGCGGGGTCGACTCTGTCTATGGCACTCACTGCCATAGCAGGAGCTTCGCGGCTTGCGGCGCGCGAACGACGCTCCAACTATTCGGCCTCCCTCAACGTGAGTCTTTCATGATCAAAGGCATCAAGTTCGCGAACCTGCCGACGCGCGATCAGGACAGGGCGCTGCGCTTCTGGACCGAGAAGATGGGCTTCGTAATCGCGACCGACCAGCCCTTCGATGACAAGCAGCGCTGGATAGAGCTGCGCATCCCGAAGTCCGAGGGGCGCGTGGTGCTCTTCACGCCGGACGGTCACGAGGATCGCATCGGCGGCTTCTCGTCGGTGGTCTTCTGGACTGACGACATCGATGGTACGTACGCAGAGCTCCAGGCGAATGGAGTCGAGACCATGGGCCCGCCGCAGAAGGCGGAGTGGGGGAGCTCGGTGATGTTCCGTGATCCGGACGGGACCCAGTACCTGATCTCGACGCGCTGACGGCGACTAGCGGTGAGCCTCGTGCACCGAGGCCGCCGCCACAAACTCGCTCTCCCTGGCACCGAGATGACAGTTGCGGCCGAGGCAGCTTGCGAACATCGCCGGCGAACGAGCGATCGATGCTGGCGATGGCGAAGCTGCCGCATTTTATTTGTCGGGCGCTCCACCTCGATGCCTGACGTCAGGCAGACGGAATCGTTCGCGAGAGTGCAGCGCCAACCCACTCGCGCTTTCCGGAGGACGAACTATGAGCACGCCATCAGTCACGGCTGAGCCCAGCTCGGAGATCGGGGCTGCCAATCATCGGTTCATGGAAGCGTTCGGACGGGGCGACGCCGCCAGCGTCGCGCAGCTGTACACGTCGGGTGCACAACTGCTACCGGCAAACAGCGACGTCGTTGCCGGAACATCAGCGATTCAGAGCTTCTGGCAGGGAGTCATGGACATGGGGATCCACGAAGTGATTCTCGAGACTCGGGAAGTCGAGCCCCATGACGACACGGCGTACGAGGTCGGCCGCTACACGCTCGAGGTTGCCGGAGGGCAGCTGGCCGACACCGGGAAGTACCTCGTGATCTGGAAGCGGGACGGAGGATCCTGGAAGCTCCATCGCGATATCTGGACGACGAGCCAACCGGCCGCCTGAGTCGCACGAGGTCGATGGAAACGGGGTCAGGTCCTTAATTTCGAGCGGGCTGAGCAAATGCTCAGCCCGCTCGAAATTAAGGACCTGACCCCGTCGTCTAGTCTTGCTTCAGTACCACGGTTGGTTGGATGCTCAGGGCGCGGCGCGCTGGAATCATCGTAGCGAGAATCCCTACTGCGACAGTGAACAGCGACACTCCAGGAAGGATGGCGATGCTCCACGCTCCCAACAGCTCGCCGCCAGTCCATGAGTTGAGCCAGGCCGCCAGCCCGATTCCAACTGCCACACCGGCGCCGAGCTGTACACCAGCACGCATGAAGATTCCCCACAGCAGCCGCTGACGACTCGCACCGAGCGCCACGCGGATGCCGATCTCACGGCGGCGCCGCGTGACCGTCACCGACATCAGCGCGTAGATGCCGGCCGCGGAGAGCACCAGCACGCTCAGCGTTACCACCCCGAGCCCGATCGCGAGCCACTGCAGTGGAAGCTGCTCCGCCCTGATGGCGGCGTCCATCGGACCGACGTCGCGCACCAGCAGCTTGGGCTCGACGTCGAGAGCGATGGCGCGGAGGCGCCTCCCGAATGCGGACGGGTCGTCGCGAGTTTGTACTACGAGCATGGCGGGATACATCTCGCTGGCGGCCCCCACCCAATAGACCGCCGCATGCAACTTGTCGAAGGGTGGCTCCGTGGGAAAGTCATCCACCACGCCCACGATTTCCATCCAGGGATCAACTGTCGTCTCGTTGTCCTCGGCCCGGAGGGTGTGGAATCGTCTACCCAACGCGCTGCGCCCATCGAGGAGCGAATCGACGAACGAGCGGTTTACGATGACCAGGTTCGCCGAGCTATCCGCCGGGATGAAGTCGCGACCAGCACGGACTCGGATGCCGAACGACTCGAAGTAGTCCGCGTCCACGATGGCGAAGCGAGCCCTCGGGGCGACGATCCACCTGGCCATTCCTTGCGACCAACCGGCTGCCACGACGCGCGCCGAGTCGGCCGCAAACTTCGCGGAATCGCTCGCTGTCAACGGCTCGATCTCGATTTTGCGTGCGAGCTCGGAACCGGGTACGGTTCTGGTATACGTCACCGCGAGCACCCCACGCTCCGTCTCGAGCCGGCGCTCGAGCTTTGCGCGTGCACGCGTGAAGCTCATCTGGAAATTGCGGGCGCCCTCGGGAGTGGTAGTGGCGGAGTCGGTTTCTGCCATCGTCAGCGACGCCGACAGGTACTGCTCCGCGGCGAAACCTGGGCCGGTCGTGGCGTTCTGAATCCACTCACCCGCGAAACGCACTGCGGCCGGGAGAATGGCCACGGCGATCGCCACCTCGATCACCACCAGCGCGGTCCACAGACGTCCCATGCGAACTGTCGAGTGACCACCGGACAGCCGCTGTAGGCTGAGTTGTACGCGGCGCCCGGTCAGCTGCAGTCCGGGGATCACGCCGATGATGAAGGCACCAATGCCCGCGAGTATGAGGAGCCAGACCAGCGTCGTGTGGGACACCTCGAAGCGGAGCCAGAATGGAACCAGGCGCACGCCGACCTGGGTGAGCATGTAATCCAGCCGCGACGCGATCCCCCACACGATTCCGAGCCCCACGGCGGCGCCGGCCGCAGAGAGCACCAGAGCCTCGCCGAAAAGCTGCGTGACGATGCGGCCACGGCTCGCACCGAGGGCGCTGCGTACGGCGAGCTCGCTCTGCCGCGTCGCGGTTCGCGCATACACCAGAATCGCGATGTTGACGCAGATCACCACAAGCAGCAGCGCCATGAAGATCCGCGCGGTGCGGATCGCCAGTATGACATCCGGATCGTCGAGCTCGAACCACGATCGCGAGAACGACATCACCCGTGGACGCAGGTTCGCGTGCGTGTCCGGCTGCGCGTTCGCGATGCGTGATTCCAGCGTCGCGATCTCCGCCTGCGCCTGCGCGAGCGTCGCGCCTGGCGCGAGCCTTCCGAAGGCGAAGAGGCGAGGACCTTCCCGCCAATCGTAGCCCAGCGAATCGAGTCGCAGAGGCAGCCACAGATTGAAGTCGACCGGGAAGGCGAACCCCTCCGGCATCACACCGACGACCGTGTGAGGCTCATCGCCGAGCTTCACGTTGCGACCGATGATGCCCGAGTCCGCGGCGAAGCGGCCGCGCCATACATCGTAACCGAGCACGACGACCGGTGGCGCACCCGGGCGCTCGTCGTCGTCTACGAGATAGCGTCCCAACAGCGGCTTTACGCGTGCCACGCGGAAGCCCGCTGCACTCATCTCGATACCGCGGCCTACTTCGGCACCCCCGTCGTCGGCAACGATGTTGCGGACCGCACCGGTGAACGCGCCGACGTCCTGGAGCGTCCGCATCCCGCGCCAGGCGGCGATGTCGCGAAGTATCCGACGCTCGGGGCGCCGCCCAGCGACGTCCCACAACTGAATGCCGACGATCCGGTCACCCTCGTTCAGCGGCAGCGCATCGGTGTTGATGAGGGAGATTGCCGTGGATCCTCCCGCACCGATGGCGATCGCTACACCTAGTGCGAGTACGCTCACCAGCGTGAGAAGCGGATACTTGATCAGCATCCGGGCGCCGAGCTTGACGTCGAGCCAGGAGAAGCGCGCCGAATCGAACCAGCGGAGACCGCGCGCCTCGCGGCCGAGCGAAGTGTACTGGAACGTGCCGCCGAACTCCGCCCGCGCCGTACGCTCGGCGTCGGCTTGCGAGAGGCCGGAGCGGACCAGATCAGCCGCACGCATCTCGATATGGTGCTCGAACTCCTCCCGCATCTCGGCGTCGAGGGCGTGCGTGCGCGCGACGCCCCGCCAGAGCGAGCGTACGCGCGAGAGCCAGGGCGAGATCATCACGCTTCGAGAGGCGTGGCCGCGAGGGCACGTGCGATCGCATCGACGAGCTGGTTCCAGCTCGCCGTTTCCTCGCCAAGCCGCTTGCGGCCGGCGG
>DATCXR010000517.1:0-1837 GCA_036565685.1 Gemmatimonadaceae bacterium | reverse complement strand
GGCTGATCTGGCACTTCACCGCCGATACAGCCGGTGATTTCGCGTGGGGCACTTCGAATCAGTTCGTGTGGGACGCGACGCTCGCCGAGATCCCCGGGAAGGGCAAGATCCCCGTCGACATCATGTATCTCCCCGGGCACGCCGAGTCGTACGCGGAAGCCGGCGCGATCGCCCGGCATGCGCTGGCGTTCTACTCGAAGCTCTGGATGCCGTACACCTTCCCTGGACTGACCATCGTCGACGGGCCCGAGCTCGGGATGGAGTATCCATCGTTCATCATGTCCAGCGCTCGAGCGGCCGATCACGAGATCGGCCATCAGTGGTGGCCGATGATGGTGGGGACCAACGAGACGTGGTACGGCTTCATGGACGAGGGGTTCAATCAGTACATGAACATCCTCTCCGGCGCCGACCGGCGGCACCAGCCGCCGGGGCTCGATGGACGCGGGCAGAGCTACGGGCGCACCAGCGGCGACGAGCGCGAGGCGCCGCTCATGTGGGACGCGAACTATGGTGGTCCCATGTATTCGTTCCAAGCGTACGGCAAGGCACCGATGATGTTGTCTATGCTCGGCGGCGTGGTTGGCGACAGTGCCGTGTGGCACGCCATGAGCGAGTACGCCAAGGCGTGGCGCTTCAAGCACCCGTCGCCGTGGGACTACGCGATGTTCATGAACCACGCGCTGCACCGCGACCTCGGCTGGTTCTGGTACTCCTGGCTCTTCACCACCGAATCGGTGGACGGGTCGATCGCGAAGGTCACCACCTCGGGGCCGCGCACCACGGTGGTGGTGCGACAGGACGGACAGATGCCTTCGCCCATCGTGCTGGCCGTGCACTTCGCACCTGGTGCGGCGAAGATCCGCGCGATGTCCAACAGCGTGATGCGCGACAGCGTTACCGCGATCGTCACCTATCCGGTGGACGTGTGGTTCCCGGGCAGCCGTACTTTCAGCGCGGCGCTCGATTTTGGGCCGCGCAGGATCGAGCAGATCACCCTCGACCCCGACGGCCGGTTCCCGGACAGGGACGTGTCGGACAACGTGTGGCCGGCGGGATCGGGACCGGCGAACGCCGAGGGTGCGAGGGGGGGTCGAGAGCGGTAGAGACCGGACCGATTCGGGTAGGGTAGCGCTGGGCTCCGCCGGGCCCAGCGGCACCCTTTTCGCACGGTGCTGGCGATGAGCTTCACACATCGCCAGCACCCAACCGACATGGCCGACAAACGCAAGCTCGCGGAGTATCACCGCAAGCGAAACTTCGAGAAGACTCCGGAGCCCGCCGGACGAGCCGGGCGGACGCGTCGTGCCGCGCTGCAGTTCGTCATCCAGAAGCACGCGGCGAGCAGCCTCCACTTCGACTTCCGCCTCGAGCTCGACGGCGTGATGAAGAGCTGGGCCGTGCCGAAGGGGCCGAGCCTCGACCCCGCTGTGAAGCGGCTCGCGATGGAAGTCGAGGACCATCCGATCGATTACAACACCTTCGAGGGGACGATCCCGGAGGGAGAGTACGGCGGAGGCACCGTGATGCTCTGGGACCGCGGCACGTACACCGCGGCGGACGCATCGAGCGACCCAATCGACGCGCTGCGACGCGGCTACGAGGAGGGAGAGCTCGTCTTCACACTGGACGGGGAACGGCTGCGCGGCTCCTGGGCTCTCATCCGTACCCGCCGCGGGAAGCGCACTCAGTGGCTGCTCATCAAGAAGCGCGATGACTACGCCCGCCCCGACTCCGACGTCGTGGCCGAGTACGAGACGTCCGTCGCAACGGGACGCACGATGGACGAGATCGCGGGCGGTGCGGGCAAGCGCGCCGCCGGCAAGCGCGCCTCGAG
>DATCXR010000328.1:0-9715 GCA_036565685.1 Gemmatimonadaceae bacterium | reverse complement strand
CTCGCGGAGCCGCTGATACCCGAGGGGCTCGAGCACTACTTCCGCACGTTTGTGCAGGCGGCGTTCGCGCTCCGCCGCAAGCAGATGCGGCGCGTGGTGCGTAGTATCACGGGGCTCGATCCCGCGGCCGCCGAAGAGGTGCTCCAGCAATGCTCGATCGCCCCGGATGTGCGCCCTGAAGCGCTCTCGCCCGCGCAGTTCGCCGCCCTCGCGCTCGCGCTTCGCGAGCGGGGTGCGGCGTGATCGCCGAACTTCCGTCACTTTCGACCTCGAGACCATGCGCATAGCTACCCACCCGCTGGCACTGGCCGCGGCTCTCTGCGTACTCCCAGCTTCCGCGGCGTTGGCCCAGAAGAGCGAGGCAGCGTCCATCCCCAGAGCGCTTCGCCCGGCCGTGGAGGCCGTGAAGGCGAACAACCCCTGGATCCTGGAGCAGCAGCAGTCGATCTGCGAGATCCCGGCTCCGCCGTTCAAGGAGGCGGATCGTGCCGCGGAGCTGAAGCGCCGCTTCGAAGCGCTCGGGCTCATCAACGTGCGCATCGATGGGGAAGGGAACGTGATCGGCGAGCGGCCCGGGAGCGGGAGCGGCCCCACGGTCGTCATCTCGGGTCACCTCGATACGGTCTTCCCCGAGGGCACCGACGTGGAAGTCCAGCGCGAGGGCACTCGCTTCACCGCTCCCGGAATCGCCGATGACTGCCGCGGCCTCGCCGCCATACTCGGTGTCGCCCGCGCGCTCGCGGACACGAGAGTGAAGACGCGCGGCACGATCCTCTTCGTGGGCACGGTCGGCGAGGAGGGTGCAGGGAACCTCCGCGGCGTGCGCTACCTCTTCGAAAAGGAGCTGCACGGGAAGATCGATTACTTCATATCGGTGGACGGCGCGGGCCTCGGCGTGACCAGCCGCGCGGTGGGCAGCCATCGTTATCGCGTCCACTTCGCGGGCCCCGGAGGGCACAGCTACGGCGCCTTCGGGATGCCGAGCCCGATCCACGCCATGGGCCGCGCCATCGCTCTCATCGACGAGATCCAGGTGCCGCGCGATCCCAAGACCACCTTCAACGTCGGCATCGTCCGCGGCGGAACATCGGTGAACTCGATAGCGGCCGACGCGAGCATGGATGTGGATCTGCGCTCGGAGTCGCCGGAAGCGCTTGCCGCGCTCGATCGGCAGTTCCACGCGGCGCTGGACAGCGCGCTGGCAGCGGAGCGCAGCCGGTGGAGCGACTCCAGGGCGCCGCTCGAGATCGCGATCGATACCATCGGCATCCGACCCACCGGAGCGCAGTCGGACACCGCGCGGATCGTGCGAGTGGCCGTGACGGCCGGGAAGTCGCTCGGATTCACTCCACGCACCGGGGCGTCGAGCACGGACTCGAACATCCCGATAAGCCTGGGGATCCCGGCTATCACCATAGATGGCGGCGGGAAGAGCCGCGGATCTCACTCGCCCGACGAATGGTACGACGACGGAAACGACGGCTACCTGGGGCCGCAGTGGGCGCTGCTGATCGCCGCGACGCTCGCTGGAGTGAAGTAGAGGGAGCCGGAGCCCGCGAGCTCCCTACGCCGATTCGCGGTTGGTGAGAGCGAAGGAGAGCCCCTCGAGCTCCATCGCCATGTTGACCATCTTGACCGTGACCTCTTCAGGCACTGTCAGGCGGCGGGGAGCGAAGCTCATGATCGCGCGGATCCCGGCGTCCACCACGAGGTCGGCGGTGGCCTGGGCGGCGCTGGCGGGGACGGCGATCACGGCGATCTCGGCTCCGTAGCTCTCACGATCCGTCGGCAGGCATTCGAGCGCCCGGATGGTGAGGCCGTCCACTTCGCGGCCGATCTTCCGCGGGTCGTTGTCGTATATGGCCGTGATCCGGAAGCCACGCTCCGCGAAGCCGTTATACTGGGCCAGCGCGGCGCCGATCTTCCCGGCGCCGATGATGATCACGCGCCACTCGCGCTCGAGGCCGAGGATCTTGCGGAGCCGCGAGGAGAGCTCCGGCACGGAATAACCAAGTCCACGCTTTCCGAACGAGCCGAAAAACGAGAGGTCCTTGCGGACCTGGGCAGAGGTGGTTCCACCGCGCGCCGCGAGCTCGTCGCTGGATATGGTCGAGAGCCCCCGCGCCTCGAACTCTTCGAGGAAGCGGAGATAGAGCGAGAGGCGTCGGATGGTGGAGTCGGCGATTCTTTTCACTTGGCGTGCGGCTTGTGAATTTCTTCACAAGTTAGTGGAATCGCCCCTGTCCTGCCAGCGCCCCAGCACGTTTCCGCTCCGCCACATCCGGCGACACCTCCCGCCTCACCTCCCGCCTCATCTCCCGCCTCACCTCCGGCGCCGCCGCCTCGCACTGGTCGCTACCGCACGCGGCGGGTTATCTTCGCACACCTATGCCTGTTCGCGTCACTTCGGAGATCGGTGCGCTCCAATCCGTACTAGTCCATACCCCCGGCCCTGAGCTCCTGGCCGTGACGCCCGCCAACCGGGCCGACTACCTGTACGACGACATCATCGACGTCGAGATCGCCCAGAGCGAACACCGGCGCTTCGTGGCGATCCTCGAGCGCTTCGCCCGCGTCCACTACGTGAGCGATCTCCTCGCCGAGGTGCTGCTGGCAGGCGACGCACGCGAGCTGCTCATCCGCGAAGCTACCCACATGGTACCCTCTGGCCCGCTTGCCTCCCGCATCGGCGGGCGCCCGCCCGAGGAGCTGGTGCATATGCTGATCGAGGGCGACGAGGAGATCCCCGGCCCGCTCGCGCGCACGCTCAACGAGCACGGCTACATGCTCCCGCCGCTCCCCAACCTCTTCTTCACCCGCGACACGGCGATGGTGCTGGGCGATCACGTCATGATCGGCTCCATGCGCTACGGCGTCCGCTGGTCGGAAGAGCTGATCATGAAGGCGCTCTTCACCTACCACCCGCTCCTCGAGAATCGGGGGATTCTCTACGACGGCGCCTCGGAGCGGCGGAGCAACTACACGCTCGAGGGCGGCGACGTCCACCCGCTTCGCGCGGACACTCTGCTCATCGGTTTCAGCGAGCGCTCGAGCCCGGCCGCCATCGACTTCCTCACCGAGCTCGCGTTCGAGCACACACCGGTAACGGACGTTATCGTGGTGGTGATGCCGTCGGAGAATACCGCGATCCACCTCGACATGATCTTCACGCAGCTCGATCGCGAGCTGTGCGTGGTCTACCCGCCGCACTTCGTGGGCGCGGAGCGGCTGGCGATCCTCCACAGGCGGAAGGGCCAGCACGAGATGCGCGAGATGCCCAACATCTTCGCGGCACTCCGCGAAGTGGACATCCCGCTCGAGCCCATCTTCTGCGGCGGCGACCGTCGAATCGTGCAGGAGCGCGAGCAGTGGGCGAGCGGCTGCAATTTCCTCGCGGTGGCACCGGGCGTCGTGATCTCGTACGCGCGGAACGAGGCGACGCTCTTCGAGCTCGAAAAGATGGGGTTCCGGATGATCCCGGCCGTGGACTTCCTCACGGGTCAGGACCGCGTTCCGGAAGGCGAACGCGCGGTGATCACCTTCGAGGGTGCGGAGCTCGTGCGCGGCGGGGGCGGTCCGCGCTGCATGACGCTCCCGCTCAGACGCGACGATCCGTGGACGTAGACTCCTTCCTCGCCGAGCGGGCGAGGGACTTCCTCGCGGCCGGACCGGCGCACGCCGTACCGCTCATCGAGCACGTCTGCCAGCTCCCTGGTGCGCCAGCGTTCGTCGCCGAGCAGATGGCCATGGCGCTCTTCGGCGGGCGCCCGGAGTTCACGACCGGTCCCGACGGCACCTGGTGCCTCGCACCGAAGCCGCAGCCGCTCCCCGCGGCGCAGGATGACCTCGACTCGCTCTCTTACGCGGTGGTGGACGTGGAGACCACTGGCACCAGCGCGTCGGGCGGCGACCGGATCACCGAGGTGGCCGTAGTCGTGCTACGTGCAGGCGAGGTGGTGCAGCGCTTCGAGACGCTCGTGAATCCCGAGCGGGCAATCCCGCCCATGATAACGGCGCTCACGCACATCACCTGGGAGATGGTGAAGGACGCTCCGCGCTTCGGCGACATCTGCGCCGAGTTGCTCGACGTTCTCTCGGGGAACGTCTTCGTAGCGCACAATGCGGACTTCGACTGGCGCTTCGTCTCCGCCGAGGTGGCGCGCGCGACCGGGCACCGCCTCGAGTCGCGCCGCCTCTGCACCGTACGCCTCGCGCGCAAGGTGCTTCCTCACCTTCCGAGCCGGCGGCTCGACAGTCTCGCGCACCACTACGGCATGGAGATAGTGGATCGCCACCGTGCGCTCGGCGACGCGGATGCCACGGCCCGGATACTTCTCCGCCTGCTGAGGGAAGCGCGGGACCGCGACTGCGTGCGATGGGACGATCTCCAGCGGCTTCTCGCTCCATCCAACGGCCGGCGTAAGCGGAAGCGCTCCGCGCTTCCAGCGCCGGTGGACAAGGACACGACGGCATGAGCGCTCCCGAACCTCTCCTACAGACCAGAAAGGTCGGCTCCTGGACCGTGCACGCGATCCAGGCCGGCGGACAGATGCTCGACGGCGGTGCCATGTTCGGCGTCGTTCCGAAGGTGCTCTGGGAGCGGCGCATCCCCGCCGACTCGCGCAACCGCATTCCGATGGGGATGCGCTGCCTGCTCATCGAGCACGATGCCGGCCTGATCCTGATCGACACGGGCGCGGGGAACAAGGAGACGGAGAAGTTCTACGAGATCTACGGGATCGAGAACGCCGGCGGTGAAGACCGCACCGCGCTCGAGGCCGGGATCCGCGCGGCGGGACACCGCCCCGAGGACGTCGCGATCGTGATCAATTCGCACCTGCACTTCGATCACGGGGGAGGGAACACTTTCCGCGACACCGACGGAAGCGTGCGCCTCTCGCTCCCCAATGCGCGCTACGTGGTGCAGCGCGGCGAGTACGAGTTCGCCACCCACACCAACGAGCGCACGGTGGCCTCGTACTTCCCTCACAACTTCGTCCCGGTGTACGAGGCGGGGCGCTTCGATCTGGTCGAGGGCGAACGCGAGATCGTCCCCGGGATCACCGTCATCCCCACGCCCGGCCACGTCCCGTTCCACCAGGGGATCCTCATTGAATCCGGCGGCGAGCGCGCCTTCTACCTGGCCGACCTGGTCCCGACCGCGGCGCACCTCCCGCTCCCGTGGATAATGGGCTACGACCTGGAGCCACTCGTCACGCTCGAGAGCAAGCGCCGCATCCTCGAGCGCGCGATGAGGGAGCGCTGGCTCGTGGTGTTCGAGCACGATGCGACCAACACGTGGGGGAGGGTCGGCTCCGACGGCAAGTCGTACTGCCTCCTTCCGGCGGAGGGCTAGCGCGCGCGCAGTTGACTCGTTCGGCGAGGGCACCTAAATTGCGGACGCACAATGGAATAAGTAGAGTGGGTTAAACCGCTCTCACCCTCTGGCCCCCGCCTACGAGTTGTTCGGGGTGTGCTGCAGGAGTTCACGCATCGAGACTCACCCGCATCGAGCGGGTGTTTCATCGTGCATCGCGGACTCCCCAGGGTAGTCCGCGTTTTTTTTCGTTTCCCTCTTCGAGGAGCATCGCCCATTCAGGATAGCACCAAGCGCATCCGCGTCAATCGGCAGATCCGCATCAGTCCACTCCGCGTGATCGCGCCCGACGGTTCCCAGCTCGGAATTCTCGATCTCGAGACGGCCCTTGCGCAGGCCGAAGCACAGGGCCTCGACCTGGTCGAGGTAGCACCGATGGCCAGACCTCCCGTCGTCAGGATCATGGACTACGGGAAGTTCAAGTTCGAACAGGCCAAGATGGCGCGGCAGGCGAAGAAGAAGCAGCACGTCATACAGCTGAAAGAGGTCAAGTACAGGCCCGGAATCGATGATCACGATTTCGAGACCAAAACGAGACATGCGCGCCGCTTCCTCGCAGATGGAAACAAGGTGAAAGTGACGATGATGTTCCGCGGCCGACAGGTCGCGCACCCCGAGCTCGGCAAGGACGTGCTCGATCGGGTCTCCACCGAGCTCGCCGACGTCGGAAAGGTCGAGACCGACGCGAAGCTCGAGGGAAGGAACATGACCATGATACTGGCTCCAAAGTAGGAGCGTACGGGGATTACCCTCATGAAAATGAAAACCCATAAGGGCGCTGCGAAGCGCTTCAAGACTACGGCCTCCGGGAAGGTGCGGCGCTACAAGGCCAACAAGAGCCACATCCTGACCAAGAAGAGTCCCAAGAGAAAGCGGAACCTCCGCCGTCCCGACCTCGTGCAGACGACCGGCGATACCAAGCGCATCAAGCGCCTCATCCAGGCGTAAGGAGATAGATCAATGCCTCGCGTCAAATCCAACGTCGCACGACTCAAGCGGAAGAAGCAGGTAATGAAGGCGGCTCGCGGCGCCTTCGGTGCCCGCAGCAAGCTCTGGAAGGCCGCCAAGGAAAACGTCGAGCGCGGCTGGGCGTACGCCTACCGCGATCGCAAGAACAAGAAGCGCGAGTTCCGCCGCCTCTGGATCGTCCGCATCAACGCGGCCGCTCACCAGAACGACATGAGCTACAGCGTATTCATGAACGGCCTCCGCAAGGCCGGCATCGAGGTCGATCGTAAGATCCTCGCCGACCTCGCCGTCCGTGACCCCGCCGCCTTCACCGCCCTGGCGGAGAGAGCGCGGGCCGCGCTTTAAATAAGAGGGAAAAGAGGAAACAGGAAACGGGAAACGGGAAACAGGTACCGGCTCCTCGCGGTAGGGCACCCTACGCCGAGGCTGTTTCCTGTTTCCCGTTTCCCGTTTCCTGTTTCCTCTTTTCCCCTCTTACTTTTCACGATCATGTCTATCCACGAATTCCTCGCCGCCGCGGAGGCGATCGAGCGGGAAGGGGTTGCGACCATCGATGCCGCCGACTCGTTCGAGGCGATAGACGCGGCGCGCAACGAGCTGCTCTCGCGCCGCAACGGACGCCTCACGGAGTTGATGCGCCAGCTCCCCTCCATCCCCGAGGCGGAGCGGCGCCATGCGGGCGCGGCGATCAACCGGGTGAAGGAGACGCTGGGCAGCGCGCTCGATGCGCGCCGCGACGCTGTGGCGACGCGAGCACCCGCCGCGCCCGCGATCGATCTCTCCATGCCCGCCCGCGAGCGCTGGCACGGTGCGCGGCATCCGGTGACGCTCGTGATAGAAGAGATCGAGGCGATCTTCGGTGAGCTCGGCTTCACCATCGCCACGGGTCCCGAGGCCGAGCTCGAGTGGTACAACTTCGGCGCGCTCAACTTCCCGTCCGATCACCCCGCCATGGACATGCACGACACCCTCTACCTGGAGGGCGCCGGCGACAGCGGGTTGCTGCGCACGCACACTTCACCCGTGCAGGTGCGCACGCTTCAGACGTACGATCCGCCCATCCGAATCCTCGCACCGGGGAACGTCTACCGCCGCGATTTCTTCGACGCGTCGCACGCCCCGATGTTCGCGCAGATCGAGGGGATGGCCGTGGATGAAGGAGTGAGCTTCGTGGACCTCAAGGCCACGCTCACGCACTTCGCCAACCGCTTCTTCGGCGAGGTGCCTACCCGTTTTCGCCCCAGCTACTTCCCCTTCACCGAGCCCTCGGCCGAGATGGACGTGGCGTGCAGGATCTGCGGCGGCTCGGGCTGCGCATCGTGCAAGGGAACGGGGTGGATGGAGATCCTCGGCTCGGGGATGATGCATCCCGGTGTGCTCGAGGCGGCGGGACTCGACAGCGAGCGCTACACAGGCTGGGCCTTCGGAATGGGGCCCGCCCGCATCGCCATGCTGCGCTATCAGATTCCTGACATCCGTCTTCTCTACGATTCGGACGTGCGCTTTCTGGAGCAGTTCGCAACGTGAACGCATCGCACGAATGGCTCTCCGCGTTCCTCCCCGGCGCTCACCTGTCGGTTGAGGAGATGCGCGACATCATCACCGCGCGCTGCTGCACGGTGGACGAAGTGGTGCGACTGCGCGAGGATCTCTCGGAAGTCGTGATAGGTCGCGTGGTGGAGGCCGCCCCACACCCGGATTCCGACCACCTCTGGGTCACGCGCGTCGACGCGGGGCTCCCGAACGGCGAATTGCTCGACGTGGTGTGCGGCGCTCCGAACGTACGCGCGGGCGCCACCTATCCGTTCGCACCCGCCGGCGCCACGCTCCCCGGCGGGCTCAAGCTGGAGAAGCGCAAGATCAGGGGCGCGGTCTCCAACGGCATGCTCTGCTCCGCGCGTGAGCTGGGGCTGGGGCAGGACCACGAGGGAATTCTGGAGCTCCGCACCAGCGCTCCTCCCGGCACGCCACTCCTATCCGCGATCGCGGTGGGCGATGCACGGCTCGTGATCGACGTCACGCCCAACCGGCCCGATCTTCTCTCTCACGTCGGGCTCGCACGTGAGCTTGGCGCGGCCGTCGGCGTCGTTCCGAGGCTCCCTCAGCTGCCGATCTCCAGAAGCGCTACGGACACGGGCGGCAACGGCGCCGGTGTGACGCCTCGCGCGGTCGAATCGCGCGAGCGGGCCGCGACTGGCGGAGTGGATGTGAGCGTGGTGGACGCCGACTACTGCCCGCGCTACATGGGCGTGGTGCTGCGCGGGGTAAATGTGGCTCCGAGCCCGGAGTGGCTCGCGAACCGGCTCACCGCCGTCGGCTCGCGGCCGATCAACAACGTGGTGGACATCACCAACTACGTGCTCCACGAGCTGGGGCAACCGATGCACGCCTTCGACGCGGCGCGCCTCGCCGGACCCGCCATCATCGTGCGCCACGCCCGCGCGGGCGAGAAGCTCGTCACCCTCGACGGCGTGGAGCGCACCCTGGATGAATCGATGACGGTGATCGCCGACGCCGAGCGCGCGCAGGCGATCGCCGGCGTGATCGGCGGGGGCGACAGCGAGGTCACGGAAGAAACCACCGATGTCTTTCTCGAGGTGGCGCAGTTCCACCCGGCCGGAGTTCGCCGTGCGCGGCGAGCACTCGGTGTGTCCACCGATGCGAGCTACCGTTTCGAGCGCGGCGTGGACGGGGAGCTCCAATCGCTGGCGCTGGCGCGCGCGGTGCAGATGCTCGTATCGATAGCTGGCGCGCGCGTCGAAGGCGCACCGGTGGACATCGAGCGCATGCCGCGCGAGCGCCACCGCGTCGGGCTGCGCCCCTCGCGTGTTTCGCTACTGCTCGGGGTCGACGTGCGCGCTGGCGAGATCGAGAAGCTGCTCCGCTCCATCGGCTACGAGATCGAGGCGCGGAGCGACGATCGCCTCACGGTCGTTGTACCGAGCTGGCGTCCCGACGTGACCGCGGAAGTGGACCTCGTCGAGGAGGTCGCGCGGCTCCGCGGCTACGATTCCTTCCCGGCGGAGCTGCGCGCCTTCCGCCCGGGCACGGTTCCGGACTCTCCCGTGGAGCTGATCACGCGGCGGGTGCGCGAGCGCCTGGTGGCGACGGGACTCCTCGAGACGCGCCCCATGCCCTTCGTGCGCGGGGCTGCACAGGGTTTCGCGCGTGTGGCGAACCCGCTCGCGGAGAACGAGGCGTACCTGCGGCGCGAGCTCCTCGACACGCTGGCGCGTCGCGCGGAGTACAACTTCACGCAGATGCAGCGCGACGTGCGCCTCTTCGAGATCGGCTCGGTATTCTTCCCGACCGGCGACGCGCTCCCTTCCGAGGAGTTGCACGCGGCCGCGCTCGTGACCGGCGGCCGCC
>DATCXR010000320.1:0-9768 GCA_036565685.1 Gemmatimonadaceae bacterium | reverse complement strand
GGTCGAGTCGTCGAAGGAAGTGGGTCCGGCGCTCTTCTTCTCGCTGCTCATAATCACCGTGAGCTTCCTTCCGGTGTTCACGCTCGAGGGGCAGGAAGGGCGGATGTTCACCCCGCTCGCCTTCACCAAGACGTTCGCCATGGCTGCGGCGAGCCTCCTCTCCGTGACCCTCGTGCCCGTGATGATGGGGATCTTCATCCGCGGGCGGATCTATCGCGAGCGCGCCAACCCCGTGAACCGCGTGCTCATCCGGCTCTACGACCCGGTCATCGCGTTCGTGCTCCGGCACCGCTGGCCGGTGATCGTGGGCGCGGTAGTGACGCTCGTGTTCACCTGGGTTCCGTGGACCAGGCTGGGGAGCGAGTTCATGCCGCCGCTGCAGGAGGGGACCATCCTCTACATGCCCACGACGCTCCCCGGCATGAGCGTGGCGCGCGCGAGGGAGATCATGCGCCAGCAGGACGCGATCCTGAAGAGCTTCCCCGAAGTGCAGCACGTATGGGGGAAGGCGGGTCGCGCGGAAACCGCCACCGATCCGGCGGGGCTCGACATGTTCGAGACCACGATCACCCTGAAGCCCGTCTCCGAGTGGCGCGAGGGGATGACGTACGACAGGCTCGTGGCCGAGATGGATTCGGCGGTGAGGATACCAGGCGTCACCAACGCGTGGACGATGCCCATCATCGGACGCATCGACATGCTCGCCACGGGGATTCGCACGCCGGTGGGGATCAAGATCTTCGGTCCCGACCTCGCGGAGCTCGAGCGCATCGGCAAGGAGGTGGAGCGCTCGGTGCAGATGGTTCCCGGCACGCGGAGCGCGTTTGCCGAGCGGGCGCAGTCCGGCTACTACCTGGACATAGACATCGATCGCGAATCGGCCGCGCGCCACGGCCTGAATGTGGGTGACATCCAGACCGTGATCGCGACGGCGATCGGCGGGATGACCATCACGCAGACCGTGGAGGGACGCGAACGCTACGGCGTGCGCGTGCGGTATCCGCAGGAGCTGCGCGATACGCCCGAGCGGCTGGCACAGGTGCTCGTACCGGTGAGCCACACGCGCGGGGGCGATGCCGGAGCAGGGGCGTCGCCGGCCGGCATGCCGGGCGGCGCGATGGGCGCCGGCGGCGCTGCGACGAGGATGGCGAGCAGCGTCACGCAGGTCCCGCTCGGTCAGGTCGCGACGATACGTGAGGTGGCCGGGCCGATGGTCGTGCGCACGGAAGACGCGATGCCCACCGCGTGGGTGTACGTGGACGTCGCGGACCGGGACATCGGGAGCTATGTCGCGGACGCGCAGGCGATGGTGGAGAGCGAGGTGAAGCTCCCCCCCGGGTACACGATGGTCTGGAGCGGCCAGTACGAGTACATGCAGCGCGCGAAGGAGAAGATGAAGCTCGTCATTCCCACGACGCTCGCGATCATCTTCCTCCTCCTTTACTTCAACTTCCGGAGCGTGGGGGAGACTCTCATAGTGATGCTCTCGCTCCCGTTTGCGCTGGTGGGAGGGATCTGGTTCATCTGGGCGCTCGGCTACAACTGGTCTGTGGCGGTGGCGATCGGGTTCATCGCGCTGGCCGGCGTGGCGGCGGAGACGGGAGTGGTGATGCTCATCTACCTCGACCATGCGTGGAAGGCGCGCATCGCCGAGGGGCGGCGCGCCACGCTCCGTGATCTGTACGACGCGGTGGTGGAGGGCGCGGTGGAGCGCGTGCGTCCCAAGATGATGACCGTGACGGCGATCATGGCGGGGCTCCTCCCGATCCTCTGGGGGAGTGGCACAGGCGCGAGCGTCATGAAGCGGATAGCGGCGCCTATGGTGGGCGGGATGATCTCGAGCACCATCCTCACGCTCGTCGTGATCCCGGCGGTGTACTCGCTCTGGAAAGAGCGAGAGCTGCGCGGTCGGGCGCTACGTCGCAGAGATGAGGGCGGGCGAGAGAACGAGGAGGGCGAGCGGGAGAAGGCGGCATGGCCTGTCGCGACCATGCCGCCGTGATCGGTGTTGTGTCGATGGAGGTGGCTACTCCGACGGCTGCAGGAGAGCAGTCAGTTCGACCGTGCGTACGTGACAGTCGCCGCGAGTCACCCGCACGCCATCCCTGAACCAGGGTGCGTATCCTGACATCTGCACGGCCACCGTGAACTCTCCGGCCTTCTCGTGGGCCAGCTGATAAGGGCCGGGGTAGTCATCGTAGGTGACGGCGCTGTAGATCGTTGCGCCGTCGCTGGCGGTGATGGTGGCTCCCTTTCCGACGGGCGCATTGGTGATCGAGTCGAGCACTTCGACGGTGATCGCGGCCCGGGCCTCGGTAGTGCAGACGAGAGGATCGAGAGCGCTGCAGCCGATAGACATCGTGTCGGCTGCGATAATCAGTGTCTTGTACGTGCGTGAGGGCATACGGCCTCGCCGGCGGATCGAGTGCGAGACTACCGGTCCCGTGATGGACCTCTCGCCACTATAGCACCGAATCGAAATCCGGGACAGCCCCGCCGAGCTGAGAGAGGCATTCTACTCCGCTCGTACCGCTATGACCGGATCGACTGCCGTCGCGCGCAGCATCGGTGCGGCGCAGGCGATGACGGAGATCACGAGCAGCGACACCGCGCCGAGCCCGAAGGAGAACGGATCCAGCGGCGATACGCCGTACAGAAGTCCCTGGATGAGCCGCGTGGCGGCGACGGCACCGAGAAGACCGACGATCGTACCGATCAGCGCCAGACGGATCCCGTCGCCCACCACGAGCCGCGCGATGGAGGCGCGGGTCGCGCCGAGCGTCATCCGCACGCCGATCTCGCGCGTGCGCTGGCCGACATTGTACGATATCACTCCGAAGAGGCCGATCGCCGAGAGGAGCACGCCGAGCAGCGCGAAGACGACGAGCACGCGCATCGTGAAGCGCGGTTCCGCCATCGAGCGGCCGATCTTCTCGCGTACGCTCTCGATCACGTCGCCGCGCGCGTCCGGCCGGACCGTGGACGCGAATTCCCTGAGTCGTGCCGCGGGATCCTCGCCGTGCAACCGAACCAGCAACGTTAGCCGCCCCGCATCGTTCGCCGCGTCGAGCGGCTGGTACGTCGCCGGCTGCGCCGCGGTCTCAACGAGACTTCTGACCACGTCGGGGACGACGCCGATCACGGTCTGCCACTCCTCCGCCGGCCGTCCGGGTGCGTGCACCGCATTCCGAAAGCGACGGCCGATCGCGTCGCCGCCCGGCCAGAGCTCGTGGGCCAGGGAGCTGTTGATGATGACCTCGTGCCGGGCGGCCGCGCCCTCGTCGAAGGTCCGCCCCGCGAGCAGAGGCATCTTCATCACGGAGAAGTAGTCTGCCGACACGACCTCCTGGGAAGTCCCCATCGGCTCGACTCCGTCGGCCGGATGCTCCGGGGTCTCGAACGACGAGAGCGCGACCCAGTTGCCGATCCCCGGCGCGCTCCCCGCCAGCGTCGCGTGCTCGGCGCCGGGGATGCGTGCGGCGCGCTCGCGCAACAGCGTCGCGAACGCCGCACGCGTCGCCGGGGCGTCGTCCTGCGCCACGGGGAAGGACACCGCCCAGAGATCACGTGCATCGAAGCCGAGACGCGTGTGCTGGAGATCGAACACGGCATGGATGAGCAGGAGCGCGCCCACGAGCAGTGTCGTCGAGAGCGCGACCTCTCCGACCACGAGTGTCGCGCGAAGCCGGCGGCCGCCGGGAGCGGCGCTCGATGCGCCGGCGCGGAGTGACGTTCCGAGCTCGCGATGCGCGATGCGAAGCGCAGCCAGCAGGCCGATGACGAGCCCCGAAGCCAGGGCGAGCACCGAGGCGATCCCGAGAATGTCGTTGTGCCTCGAGACGTGCGACAGGGCGACGAGTCGCTCCGGCCGTACCGCGTTGAGCACCTCGAGCCCCACCCAACCGACGAAGCCCGCCAGAGCACCGCCGATCAGCGCGAGCACGATGCTCTCCGTCACCAGCTGCCGGAGCAGGCGCGCGCGATCTGCGCCCAGCGCATGGCGCACCGCGAGCTCACGCTGGCGTGTCGCTCCGCGCGCGAGGAGGAGGTGAGCGATGTTCGTGCAGGCGACGAGGAGAAGCAGCGCGACCGCGCCGGTGAGCATCACCAGCGCCTGGCGTATCTCGAGGCGGTCCTGCGGGCGCATGAGCCGCAGCTGCATCGGCATCGGCTCCATGTTGGCTGCGATCCGCGGGCCGGTCACGCTCGCGCGCTTCGCGATCGCGTCCAGCTCGGCTGTCGCGATGGCCGGCGAGACACCGGACTTCAGGCGTGCCAATACCAGGCCGCCGTAGGTGCGATTCGGGATGATGACCAGCGGGAGGAGCACGTCGGGCGGCTCGCTCTGGAAGTCCGGCACCGAAAACGACGCGGGAACGACTCCGATGATCGTCCGCGGCTGGCCGCTGATCTCCACGACCTTCCCGAGCACATCGCGCGACCCGCCGTACTGTCGTCGCCAGAAGAGCTCCGTGAGGAGTACCGCGTCCGGCCCGCCGTAGCTCGTCTCGTCGGCCGTGAAGTTGCGACCGATCAGAGGGTGCACGCCGGCGAAGGCGAGAAAGCCGGTGTCGATGAGCGCCGCGTGAAAGGTGATGGTGTCAGCGCCCGTGCCGAGGAGGCCCGACGAGCGGCCGAACGGCACGACGCTCTCGATCGTCCGCGCATGCTCGCGCCACTCGCGTACCGCGGAGAGCGGCACGCCGGCGAACGCCTCGTGCCCATCGATGGTGAACTCGCGCAGGATCATGTACACGCGCGAGGAGTGTGGATAGGGGATGGTCCGGAAGAGGAGTGTGTCGGCTGCACTGAACACAGTCGTGGTCGCACCAATTCCGAGCGCGATGGTGAGGAGCGCGACGGCCGTCCAGCCGGGAGTGCGAGCGAGTGAGCGGAAGGCGAAGCTCACGTCGGCGCGCAGCCCATCGAGGAAGTCCGCCTGGCGGGCGTGCTTCTCGCGCACCTTGCCGAGCTCGACACATTCGGCCCGTGCGGAATCCAGATCGCCGAGCCGCGCCGTCACCGCACGCCGTGCCTCTTCCTCCATCAGCCCGCGCGCCATGTACTCCTGGACGCGCATGTCGACGTGGAAGCGCAACTCTTCATCCACGTCGTCGGCAACGTTCGCGCCCCAGAAGCGGAGGTAGCGGCGCCAGGCAGGGGGCTTCGTCATGATGCCGGCTCCGGTGGCGCCTCGAGCACAGCGAAGACCGCGTGCGCGAAGCGGGTCCAGTTGGCAGCCTCGACGTGAAGCTGCGCGCGCCCTTTCGAGGTGAGCGTGTAGAACTTGGCGCGGCGGTTGTTCTCCGACGTCCCCCACTCGGCGGCGATCCAGCCGCGGGTCTCGAGGCGGTGGAGGGCGGGGTAGAGCGAGCCCTCCTCTATGCGGAGAACATCATCGGCGGCCTGCTCGATCCAGCGCGCGATGGCGTAGCCGTGGGCGGGCCCCCAGCTGACGGCTTTGAGGATAAGCAGGTCGAGGGTGCCGCGGAGGATTTCGATCTCGGGAGCTGGCATATTCCCATAGGGTTTCTATGTGGGCCAGTATAGCTATACACCCATAGAAACGCAAGGGGAGGAAGGCGAATTCTCGCGAACCGGCGGGAGCTCAACCCCGGAGTACTTCCTTCTCGACGCCGGTATTCGTGAGTGCCACAGGCTCGATCTCGCCGCGCGAGTCGAAGTGCATCTCGTCAATGCAGACCACGCGATGATTACGATCGTGCTCGCCGAGCGGCCTGCGGTGGTAGACGATGTGCCATCTCTCCGAGCCCGGCGCATGGAGCACGGAGTGGTGGCCGGCACCGGTCGCTACCTTCGGATCCTGCTGCAGGATCTTGCCGATTCGCTCGAACGGTCCAAGCGGTGATGTGCCCATTGCGTACGCGACTGCGTAGTCGGGTCCCGTCCACCCGCCCTCGGACCACATGAAGTAGTACTTCCCATCCTTCGCGAACATCCACGACCCTTCGACGTAGCCCGCCGGCGTGATCTCCCTGAACGTGGAGCCGTCGTCGAAGCGCACGAAGCCGGTGAAGTCCGCGTTGAGCTTCGCGATGTTGCAGTGCCGCCAGCCGCCGTAGATGAGGTAGTGCGTGCCGTCATCGTCGGTGAAGACGAACGGATCGATCGGCTGCGCGCCGTTGTGGAATTTGTCGATCAGCGGACGCCCCAGGTGATCGCGAAACGGGCCAGCGGGATGACGCGCACGTGCCACGCCGATCCCACCGAGCTGCTGATCGTTCTGGATGTCGTTCGCGCCGAAAAAAATGTAGTACCACCCATCCTTCCGCACGATCGACGGCGCCCACACCGCCCGCTTCACCCACGAGAAACTCTCGGCGCGCAGCACGCGCGGATGCTTCGTCCAGGTAACGAGGTCGCGCGAGGAGAACGCGTCGAAGAAGATCTGCTCGTCGTACGGGGCCGAGTAGGTGGGAAAGATCCAGTACTCCCCCTCGAAGATGCGCGCCTCGGGATCCGCGTACCAACCCGGGAAAATCGGATTGCCGGAAAGCGAAGGATGAACGCTTTCGTGGAGCGCGGACGTGGGCCAACTCCGAGCGAGAGGGAGGGCGGCGACCGCGGCCAGCCCATGTCGCACGAATTCGCGGCGAGTGATCGTCATTCTCGAGGTGGAGGGAGGCAGGAGGTAGGGTCGGCTACGACCGCAGAAGTGCTGCGATGCGCACCGTGCGATGTGTCCGATCTTCGCGCTACTCCTCACCTGGCTCGGGTGAAGATGCCCGCACCATAGAAAAGAGAGTCGTGGCGGATGAACGCGCTCCCCGGGATGTTCGCGAGGATCGGCTGGCCGGGGTAGAGATCGAGCATGACGCCGTCACCCTGGCCCCTCGCGGTGTAATGGCCGGAGAGCTCCAGCTCCTGTGGCACGCGCTCCTCGAAGTGGATCAACTCCGCGGTCCGTTGCCAGTGCCAGCTGCGTTCCGGCCCGAGCGTGAATGCTCCGCCGAGAACGTGCAGCGTGTCGCCGTCACCATAGCGGGGAAGCGTGGCCGGCACCGGTGTCGGATTGCCCGTGTCGCTCAGAACCGCGGAGAGACCGTAGCTGCCTGCCGCCGGACCAGCGACGCTACTCGAGTCGCAGGCGAAAACGCCGATGACGATGATGCCCGCCAACGCAACGAAGCTGCGTTTGATCACGAAGCGTCTCATTGGGTATCCGCGGTGGACGGTCGGTCAAGGAACTACGGCCAGGAGCTGTGCCGTCGGCGAAGAGACGAAGCGGGAGCTCCGAGCGTCTCCGCGCGTCGTGAGTGATTCGCTGCGCGTCGCGGCGACAAGCCATATCGTCCGAGCGCAGTGATACTGTAGCTCTGAATTCGGGGACGACGCAATGCCGATGACGCGACAAAGCCGTACCGTATGGCGAGCGCTGGCGCCAACGCCTTCCCCTTCACATAGTTAGAAGGGAGCCGCGCGACACCGCTTTCCTCGTCGTCGCTCGCCGGTGCCGGAGCACCGTCACCCCGTTCCGGCTCATCACGCAACGCATCACTGCCTCGAATGAAATTCCTCCGTTACCTCCCCGTCGCCGGTGTCGCCGCCGCCATCGGCTGCGCGACGATGCGCAATCCACACCCGGTTCCACAACCCGCCATCATCTCGCATGCCCAGTGGGAATCGCAGCCGCCGCTCGGGTATCCGGCAGACGCCATCCGGCGCAACGAGCCGCCGGGCGGCACGCTCGACTTTCACGATCTCTCCATCACCGTCGTCGGGACGCAGACCGACTCCATCGCGGCCCCGACCACTGGCGGCGGTTCGGCAAGTGTCGTCGGCACTTCGGCGGACCCGGGCGGCGCTTCACCGGTGGATCAGGTGCGTCTGCAGCTTCGCTCCGGCGATGCGCACGAAGAGCGACTCGTGCGCGAGGGCGAGGCGTTCAACTGGAATGGCTACCACCTAGCGATAGTCGCCATCTACGCGAAGGGTGAGCTGGGGAACGGGCTCGTCGCGCTCGAGGTGGGGACGCTGGCATCGGTGCCGCCCAACGTCGCGTCGTCACTCGTCGCGGGCGGAGCGGACATGCGCCTCAGGGTGCCGCAGAAGATCACCAGCATCACGCTGCACCACGAGGGGAGCGCCAGGCCGCTCCTCCCGGGCGACGACCCCGTGCAGCAGCTGCGCGCCCTGCAGGCGTGGGGAGAGCGCGACCGCAACTGGTGGGATGTGCCCTATCACTATCTGATCGATCTCGACGGCAACATCTACGAAGGTCGCGACTGGCACTACATGGGCGAGACCAACACGACGTACGATCCGTCGGGCCACTTCCTCATCAGCATCATCGGCAACTACAACCTCCAGGAGCCCACGCAGAAGCAGCTCGATGCGATCGCCGATCTGATGGCGTGGGCTGTGAAGGAGTTCGACGTGCCGGTCGACAGCATCAAGGGGCATTACCAGTACGCGGAGACCGGGTGCCCGGGGAAGAACCTCAGGAAGTATCTGGAGGACGGAACGTTCCGGCGGATGGTGGAGGCACGCCTCGGGAGAGAGGTCCAGGTGAGCCGGGCGGGTTCGTGAGATAACCGCGCCAGAGCTGCACAGGGATCGTCACCCTTTCGAGCCCATGTGGGAGGAGTATGAAGACTAAGGAAGCCAGCACCCGAGCCGTCGTCCGCATCGCGGCGGTCGCCCGCGCACTCGTCGCACCGCTCGCGCTCATCTCGCTCCTCGCTCTGCCAGGCACCGTTCCGAGTGCCACTGCGCAGAGCACCACGAAGGTCGGCCCCGCGCACGGTACCGTGGTCGTCGTCGGTGGCGGTTCCATGGGGCGGGAGATCTACGACGCGTTCATCGAGGCCGCCGGCGGTCCCGATGCGCTGATCGTCGATGTCCCCAACGCGGGTGGAGAGACCTCCTACGGCGACAATGCCGCGGGCGCGCGGCGGCTGAGAGACGCTGGCGCGCGTAACGTTCACGTGCTCTTCACCACCGATCGGGCGGTCGCCGACGCCGATTCGTTCACCGCCGTGCTGAAGCGAGCGGGCGGAGTGTGGTTCGACGGCGGGCGACAATACCGCCTCGTCGATGCATACGCGGGGACGAGAACGGAGCAGGCGTTCCACGACGTGCTCGCGCGCGGCGGCGTGGTGGGTGGCTCGTCTGCCGGCGCGACGATACTCGGCGAATTTCTCGTTCGCGGCGCGCCGTCGGGCAATAACCGGATCATGGACTATCCAGGTTACCGCGAGGCGTTCGCCTTCCTGCGCGGTACGGCCATCGATCAGCACGTCGTCGCGCGCGAGCGCCTGCCGGATCTCGCCGATTCGATCATGTCGAAGCACCCGCAGCTGCTCGGCATGTCGGAGGATGAAGGGACCGCCTGGGTGGTACGCGGCGACACTGCTACCATCATCGGACGCGGCAAGGCATTCGTCTATGGCGGCCACGAGCCGAACGACCCCGGGAAGCCCTTCCTCACGCTCTTCCCCGGCGATCAGTACGACCTCGGCGCGCGCCGCGTGATCCACCGCGCCGCGGACGACGCGCCGTTCGCGCCGGAATTCATTGACAGTCTGTTCGCGAAGTACGCGAGCGCCACCGCCGGCAGTGCCACCGTGCTGGTGGCGCGCGATGGCAAGGTGTTCGTCGACAAGTCGTACGGCGTTCCCCCTCAGGAGCGCTACATGCCGACCACGACTCTCCCGCAGTTCCCGCTCGGCGAGATGTCACGCGTCTTCACCGCGCTCTGCGCACAGCTCCCGGCGCTGTCGGCGCGCGACGGCAGCCGCGCCGGCC
>DATCXR010000313.1:0-7078 GCA_036565685.1 Gemmatimonadaceae bacterium | reverse complement strand
GTCTCGCGGCCTAACGTCTCGCTCTGGTCCGGCTCCCTCCGCTCGAGGGGGGCCTCGTCCTCGTCGTCGGGCTCGTCTTCCGGGGCGGCCGGAACGCTGAGGATGACGGGCGTGCCGTGGGGAGTGGGGCGACGAGGCGGCACGAAGGGGCGCCGCTCGGACTCGTCGCGCTCCACGGTCCCGCGGGTTTCGTAGTTCACCCAGTCTATCAGCGTGCGCTTGCGGCCGTCGGCGGGGATGGGCTCATCGTCGTCGGGGAGCTCGTAGAAGGGGATCAGAACTCCGCCGCCGGTGCGCTCGCCCATCAGCGACCGGAAAAACGCGCCGGTGGGCGCCTCACCCGAGGTGGCGATCACGAGCCCACACTGCCAGGGCTCGGTGAAGAGGGCGCGATGGGTCTCCAGGTCGGCGCGGGCGGGGTGCGGGCCCACGAAGGGAGCGCTGTGGTACCACCCCACGAGCTGGGTCCTCCGGCGGCGTACCTCGAGCTGCACGCCCAGCCACTCTTCCTCGGGGATGAGGATGCGGTCCGACTCGGCGATGGCGTGGCCGGTGCGCACCGCGGAGTTCACCACCACGTAGCGCGCGCCCGTTTCGGGGCACTCGTAGAGCTCCCCGAGCAGGAAGCCGAGCAGCTCCCGCTCCGGGTCCGAGCGCAGATGGCGCATCACCTCGCGCAGTGCGCTCTGCGTGATGAAGAGCGCCAGGTCGTCGAGGGTACGCGGCGGGGTGAAAAGCCCCGCCGGCACCCAGCGAATGGCGCGCGCTAGCGGAATCGGTTTCCGCAGGGTCAGAACGCTGCTTCTCATCTATGATGAAGATGGCTCATCGAGGCTGGCCCGTCCATTGCTCAATTCGGCGAGCCCGCATATGCTAAGACTTCCCTTTACCGTATTAGACACCATTTCGCAGAACCCTGTCCCGCCGGAGCACGCCTCGACGGCCGCCCCAACTCCGCCCGGCGACTCTGGCGAGCCCGGTGCCAGAACGCTGACCCGACCCGCGGATAGCGCCTCGGACTCATATTTCCGCACCGACCACCTCCGCGAGCGGGTGGGGAGCCGCGTGATCCGCGGCGGCGCGATAACGCTGATCTCGCAGGGCGCGCAGTTCTTCATTTCCATGGCCGGCACCGTGGTGCTCGCCCGGCTCCTCACTCCGCGCGACTACGGCCTCATCGGGATGGTGACGGTGGTCACGGGCTTCCTCACCATGTTCAAGGACATGGGGCTCTCGCAGGCCACCATCCAGCGCGAGGAACTCACCCACGGGCAGACGAGCAATCTCTTCTGGGTGAACGTCGTCGCCAGCACGCTCGTCGCGCTCGTCACCGTTCTTCTCGCTCCGCTCATCGCCCGCTTCTACGGCGAGCCCCGGCTCGCCTACATCACGATGGCGCTCGCGGGGGGATTCATCTTCGGCGGCTTCACCGTCCAGCATCAGGCGCTCCTCAGGCGTCAGATGCGCTTCGGACTCCTCGCCGCCAGCAGCATCATCGCCGCCATCGTGGGTCTCGCCGTCGGGATCTTTCTCGCATGGCGCGGCGCCGAGTACTGGGCGCTCGTGGGTCAGCAGCTCACCGTGGCGCTGGTTACCGCCATCACCGTCTGGATCTTCTGCGGCTGGCGCCCCGCTTTTCCCTCGCGCAGGAGCGGTGTGAGGGAGCTGCTCGCCTTCGGCGGAAACGTCACCGGCTTCAACGTCGTGAACTACTTTGCCCGCAACGGTGACAACCTCCTCATCGGGAAGGTGTGGGGGTCGGCACCGCTCGGACTCTACGAGAAGGCGTACCAACTTCTTCTCCTCCCACTGAACCAGATCAATTACCCCGTATCGGCCGTTCTGGTGCCCACCTTGAGCCGGCTGGCCAGCGAGCCCGAGCGCTACCGCGCCGCCTTTCTGCGCGCGCTCGAGAAGCTCTTGATGGTCACGATGCCGGGGATCGTCTTCCTCATGGTCACCGCCGACTGGGTGGTGAGCGTGGTGCTCGGACCGCAGTGGACCGAGGCGGCGAAGATCTTCGCCTGGCTCGCCGTCGCCGGATTCCTGCAGCCGGTGGGGAGCACCACCGGCTGGCTCTTCGTGAGTCAGGACCGCACCAACACCATGCTTCGCTGGGGCTTCGTGGGCTCGGCGACGGCGATCGCCTCGATCCTCATCGGGCTTCCCTGGGGCGCGCTGGGGGTTGCGATGTCCTACGGGCTCGTCGGATTCTTCATCAGAACCCCGCTCAACCTCTGGTACGTCGGACGCGAGGGCCCGGTGCGCACGCGCGATTTCTACGTCACCATGGGGCCATTCGCTCTCGCGGCGATCTGCTCGGGGCTCGCGGTACTCGCCTATCGCTGGCTGGTGGCGCCGGCCAATCCTCTAATCGGTCTCATCGTGAGCTTCGCCATCGCGGCCCCGGTCGCACTGGGCGTCATGGCGCTGACTCGCGCCGGACGCAACGCCATACGTGACATGATTGATTCTCTCGCCCACCTGCGTCCCTCGCGCGGAGGCGAAGCGTGAGCGCGGGTCAGTCGGAGCGCACCGAGACGCCCGATGTTCCGACGTCGGGGAACTACAGCCGCGAGGTTATTCCGACGTCGAACTATCCCGCAGCGCGCTCGTACCGGCTGGGACGTCTCCCGTTCACCCTCTCGGGCGACGGCGAGTGCGCTAGCTACCTGCAGACCGAGCTGGCCTCGCTTCGCGATGGCGAGTCGTACGGCGGCAGCTCTCCCGCTCCCTTCGTCCCGCGTCTCGCCTTCGACTTCGTCCACGCGCTACCGCCCCTCCGCGACTACACCTCCACCGCACCCGTGTACGCGATGGAGGACTCCTTCCGCGTCTCCTACAACAGTCTCAACTACCATGTGAGCCGCCTCGAAGGAGTCGTGAGCGGTGCGTCCGCGGAGGAGCGCGGTTCCACTTCAGCGGCGGCATCATCCGGGATTGTGTTGGCGACCGGGAGCTCCGGACCCGCGAGCGGTTCCCTGAACCCTGAACCGTGCCTCCTGCCCGCTGCCGGCCTCCGCATCGCCCTCCGCCCCGACGACTTCGGCCGTCGCCACCGCTGGTTCTCCACGCTCTACCGCGCGCGCGACTGGAACTTCCTCTCGGGCGAGGAGACGCACGCCAAGAACTTCATGTACGGCGTCTTCGACTACCTGACGCACGTCGCGCAGCTCGAGCTGGGGCAGTCGTACATCCACGCGAGCAGTCTCGCGCGCGACGGCGAGGGGACTGCCATCGTGGCGTGGGGCGGGATTGGGAAGACCTCGGCCGCGCTCAAGCTGATAACCGAGCATGGCTTCAGCTTCCTCAGCGACGACCTCGGCCTCGTGGACGACGCGCGCACGATCTGGCGCACACCCAAGCGTCTCCAGGTCTACGCCTACAACCTCGAGGGTGAGGAGCGCTTGCGCTCGATGCTCCTCGACGGCCGCTCGATCCTCGACCGCGCCTCGTGGGAGTGGAAGCTCCAGCGCCGCGGCCCCAAGGGCGTGCGCCGCCGGGTATCGGCCGAGGAGCTCTTCGGCGCGCAGTCGGTGGCACGCTCCGCGCCGCTCACGCGCATCTTCTGCCTCGAGCGCGGCGACGCTCGCGACTTCGAGACTCGCTCCATCACGACCGAGGAGCTCGCGCACCGCGCCGCCGAGGTGGTGATGCACGAGATCGAGCCCTTCGGCATCGTGAGCCGCGCCCTCCACAGCGGCCACCACGCCCCGCTCCTTCCCACTCAGGACCAGGTGGTCTCCGCCACCCGCGCCGTCCTCCGCCGCGCCTTCGATGGCATCCCCGTCCTGAGCATCCGCATCCCTCTCTCGACAACCCCCACCTCCCTCGCCAATTACCTGCTCTCACTGATCGAGAAGCAGGGGTGGCGCGGGAATTGAACTGCAGGGTTCAGGGTTCAGGGTCCAGGGTTCAGCAACTGCCGTCGCGGTGGAGATCCCGCCTCCGAGGTAGTTACTGAACCCTGGACCCTGAACCCTGAACCCTTCTCACCGTCACTCCGAAGTCACCTAGATGCGAATAGCCGTCGTCGTCACCTCCTTCCCCTCTCTCTCCCAAACCTTCGTCCTCGGTCAGATAACAGGGCTCATCGACAGGGGGCATGATGTAGACATCTATGCGGCGGCGTCGGAGCCGGAGGTGGGAGGGGCGGAGCACGCGGTGGTGAGCGAGTATGGGCTCATCGAGCGGACGCGCTATCAGCCGGCGCGCGCGGTCGATGCGTCGCGGGTGTGGCGTCTCGCGGCCGCCGTGTACGTGCTCGCGCGCTACTGGTGGCGCGACCCGGCCAACGCCTGGCGTGTCGTGAAGGGACCGCCGCGGCGCTTCGGCTACGCGTCGCGACTCGAGCTCCTCAGCGCCGGTGCACCCTTCGCGGGGCGGGGACGCTACGACGCGGTGCTCTGTCACTTCGGGCCGAACGGACGGAGGATCGCGCGGCTGCGTCGCGCGGGGCTAGTGCGTGGAAAGATCGCGACCGTCCTTCACGGCTACGACATGAGCCGCTACCTCACCACCGCCGGTCCGCGCGCGTACGAGCGGCTCTTCCACGAGGGCGAGCTTTTTCTCCCCGTGAGCGACTTCTGGCGCTCGCGGCTCATCGAGCTTGGCTGTCCTCCTGACAAGATCGCCGTGCACCACATGGGAATCGCGCTCTCGAAGTTTCCGGTGCCGCGCCGGCACGTAGCGCGCGGCGGCGACACGGTGCGTCTCCTCACCGTCGCTCGGCTGGTGGAAAAGAAGGGCGTGGAGTACGCCATCCGCGCGGTCGCCGCGCTGCGCGGCGACATCGATCGGCGCATCGAGTACCAGATCCTGGGTGACGGTCCGCTCCGCGCTGAGCTCGAGCAGCTCGTGCGCGAGCTGGGCGTGAGCGATTCGGTGAAGCTGGTGGGGGAGTCCGACCAGGCCGGCGTGGGCGCGGAGATGGGACGCGCGGACATCTTCGTCGCGCCGAGCGTGGTGGCCGAGGATGGCGACATGGAGGGCGTGCCCGTGTCGATCATGGAGGCGATGGCGCGTGGGCTCCCGGTGGTGAGCACGCTGCACAGCGGGATCCCCGAGCTGGTGCGCGACAAGGTGTCGGGCTATCTGGTTCCCGAGCGCGACACGCCCTCTCTCGCTCACGCGCTCGCTCGCCTGGTGGAGGATCCGCGTCTGCGGCACCGGATGGGGATGGCCGGCCGCGGCATCGTGGAGCGCGGCTACGACCTGGACGCGCTGAACGACCGCCTCGTGGAGCTGCTTGCCACCATGGGTTCGTCGCGCGCCCATCCGCGCCTCGCGAGGCAGGCGTAACGGCGGGGTCAGGTCTGGAATCGTATGACATGTCATCCCCGCGCAAGCGGGGATCCATGTTCGGCCGGGTAACATGGATCCCCGCTTGCGCGGGGATGACGATGTTGGGTACAACCAGCCGCCACTCATATCGATTCACGATTCCAGGCCTGACCCCGCCTTGTGTCCCGTCTGGACGCGGAGCGAGCTGCGCCGTACGTTCCACCGTACCATGCGCATCGCGGTAGTGGTTCGCGCCTTCCCCACCGTCTCCGAGACCTTCGTCCTCAATCAGGTCACGGGACTGATCGATCGGGGACACGACGTCCACATCTTCGCGGCCGCCTCGGGTCGTCCGGCGGCGATCCACGACGAGATCATCAGCTACCGCCTGATGGATCGCGCCCGCCACTCGGCGTGGCTTCCCGCACACCATCCCCACCGCCTCCTCGTCGCGCTCCCGCTCATGGCGAAGGCGCTCTTCCGCCGCCGCGCCAACGGCGCGCGCCTCCTCTCGACGGCGCGCTTCGGCTTCCGGTCCGCGCCCCTCGAACTGCTCTCCGACGCGGCCGCGTTCCAGGAGGGCGATTCCTTCGACGTCGTACTATGTCACCACGGCCCCATGGGTGCGCGCGTCGCTCGACTCAGGGACGCGGGCGTGGTGAGCGGGCGCGTGGTGACCGTCTTTCACGGTTCCGACGTGAGCGCTTACGTGCGGCGCGTCGGCTCGCACGCGTACGCGCACCTCTTCGCTACCGGCGATCTCTTTCTTCCGGTGAGCGATCACTGGCGTCGCCGGCTCATCGCGCTCGGATGTCCCGCGGAGCGGATCGCGGTGCACGGGATGGGCGTGGACTGCCGGCGCTTCGCCTTCGCGCGCCGCGAGCGTCGCGCCGGCGAGCCGCTTCGTCTGGTGACGGTCGCGCGCCTCGTCGAGCGCAAGGGCGTCGCGAACGGGATCCGCGCGGTAGCCGAGCTGGCGCGATCGGGGATCGACGTGGAGTACACGATAGTGGGCGACGGTCCGCTGAGCGGAGTGCTCGTCCACCTCGCCCGCGAGCTCGGCGTTTCGGAGCGCGTACGGCTCATCGGCTCCGTCTCGCACGGCGCCGTGGCCGCGATCCTCGCGCGCTCGCACGTGCTGGTCGCGCCGAGCGTCACCGCCTCCGATGGCGACATGGAAGGAATCCCGGTGGCGATCATGGAGGCGATGGCGAGCGGTCTGCTCGTGGTGAGCACCGTCCATAGCGGGATCCCGGAGCTGATCGAGGACGATGTCACCGGCTACCTCGTCCCCGAGGGCGACGCACGCGCTCTCGCCGCGCGGTTGATGCACCTCGCGCGCGACTTCACCCCTGCTCAGCGCGTGTGTACGGCCGCCCGTCGACTGATCGTGCAACGCCACGACATCGACAAGCTCAACGACCGCCTCGTTCGCCACTTCGATGCGCTCATGAACGATTGTGGTAAGCCGCAGTTGACGGTCCATCCCGAGAAGGCCGCGGGCGGTATCGGTGCGGGGCGTACGCTTGGTCTGCGAGGGAGAGGTCAGCCCGCGGTTCACGCGGAGAGCGCGGAGGACCGCGGAGAGCGCGGAGATGAAAGGCACACGCTTAGAGCTCTCTAACCAGGGGTCTCTGGGGGAACTGCACACGGGTCGAGCTCTCTGAGCGAGGGCTTTCTGAGGGGAACTGCTCTCGCTCCTCGAGTCCTTGCCCACCCGGGCAGAACTGGAGTCGAGGGAGCAGTTCCCCTTTCTTTTCTGCCCCTTGCGGTTGGTGGCCTGACTCCTTGTGCA
>DATCXR010000510.1:0-2684 GCA_036565685.1 Gemmatimonadaceae bacterium | reverse complement strand
CGCTAAATCGGGTTGGCTCCGCTCTTACTTACTTGGCCTTGCCCGCTCGGCTTCGCTCAGCCGAGGATCGGGGGTTTTTTGTTCGGAAGATGGTCGGGAAGTTTGGTGGCTGAACTTTACGCGACTCGGCGGGGTGCCTCGTGCGTCACAGCGCCTGCAATATCCATCGCGCGATCTCTCGCGTTGGGTGCTCGCACGTCAGTTGCAGCGACGAGCTGGCGACGCTACTGCGTGCCTCGCCTGCCCGATACTTCGATACTGCCTCTACCGCCCCTTCCCCACCCATCTGTTGGTCGCGTCGAGAACCGCAAGAACGCTCGCTGTCTCGGCGCTGTCTCGTATCTCGCAGCTGCCTGTCAGAAGGGTGCTCTCGCGATCCAGTCGCGCGGACACTCCCACGAACACGAACTCACGCTCGAATGCGTCGATCAACTTGCAGCCATCGAGCGCCAGAACGGCGAGGTTTCCCTCCGCGCCCCTCGCGCGCATGATTGCCTGAACGGTCGCGCGAGCTGCCAGTTCGGCGCGCGATCGCTCGGATTCGACGCCTTCCGCTTCTCCCATGTATGACTCGTCGCCAGCACGCAGAGTAACGCGGCAGGTGACTCCGTGCGTACGCGATCGCCTGACCTCCACGTCCTCGAAATAGAGCCAGCGATCGACCGTCGCAGCGGTGGCTTCGGGGGGCAGAGCCTCCTGTGGCCGGCGAATGTCGAACTCCTTCGGTGGGTCTACCGTGGTGGCAACGGAGATCTTTCTGTGATCGACCCGCATGCCGAGGTGCGCGATCAGCGCGCTCTCGACGTTGCGAACTGTCTGCTTCGGACTCACATCGGCGGTCGTCAGCAGGTGTATCTCCGCTATGGCTCCGGAATCACTCGCTACTATACGCGCCGCCAGAACTCCAGGAAGTGTCGCGAGGAGCTCCTCGGCTCGTTTTATGGGAAGTACACTGCCGGCAATCGGCGAGACCGGCGAGGAGGGCGTCGGTGCATTGAGGGGCACGGACACTAATTGACCTGCGCTGAACTGGGGAAGTGAACCTGAGGAAGACCGACATCGCAGCGTGGACAGCGCACTCGCGCTACGACATGGGAGGGCGCCAGCATCCATGCCACGACGCCAGCGTGCGTCCAATATTCGCTCTCAAGGTCATAAATGCAAGTTGGCTCCCGTCAGAGGCCTGGAAGGTTATAGTCCTTTAATTTTCTGTACAGGGTTCGCTCACCCATGCCCAGCATCTTCGCGGCTTTTCTTCGGTTCCCCCGCGCCTCACGCAACGCCACCTCGATTGCCGCGCGCATTATGTCGTCCATGGTCATACCGGGCCTTATCGTGACCTCGTTGGGTGCCGGCTCCTGCTCCCGTGGCTCGATCGCACCTACACTGGCGGGCGTGACGGACTGCCTCGCGTCCCCCACCCAGCGATCGCCGGGCGCGGGTATCTCCTGACCCCTGGCGCCACCGCCGAGCTCCACCCGCCGGCGCAATTCCTCCATCTGCAGCTTCAACTCGACGAGGCTGCGGACTATGAACTCGAGCTCGCGTCCACCGGGCGCCAGATTCGCCGAGTCCTGACGTAATATCGGAGCCACGGGTACCGGGAGAAAACGCGAGCTCCCACCCTCGCGTATCTCGCGCGGGATGTCGTCGGCGGTGATCTCGTGGCCCGGCGCCAGCACGACCATGCTCTCAACGAGATTCTGGAGCTCGCGCACGTTCCCCGGCCACGAATAGTCCACCAGCAGCTGCATCGCGCCAACGGATATGCCGTGGAACGGCCGGTCGTGCAGCGCCGAGAAGCGCTTGACGAAGTGGCGCACGAGGAGCGGGATGTCCTCGCGTCGCTCGCGCAAGGGCGGCAGATAGATCGTGAGAACGTTCAGGCGGTAATACAGGTCGGCGCGAAACTCACCCTCCTCCACCTGCGCGCGCAACGGCCGGTTGGTGGCCGCCACCACGCGCACGTCCACCTTGAACGGCTGCGACCCGCCCACACGCATCACTTCACGCTGCTCGAGCACGCGCAGCAGCTTCACCTGCGTGGCGCGCGGCGCCTCGCCGATCTCGTCGAGGAATAGCGTGCCGCCCTGCGCGAGCTCGAAGCGCCCGATGCGCCGCTCGGCCGCGCCGGTGAAGGCGCCCTTCTCGTGCCCGAACAGCTCACTCTCGAGCAGAGTCTCCGGGAGCGCGCCGATGTTCACCGCTATGAAAGGTTTCGAGCGTCTGGGGCTGAGCCGGTGTATCGCGCGAGCGACGAGCTCCTTTCCCGTGCCGCTCTCTCCCTCTATGAGGACCGTGCTCGACACGGGTGCCATCTGTTCGATCTTGACCATCACCTCGCGCAGTGCCTCGCTCTCGCCTATGAGGCTGGTCTCCTGGGAGAGGCGACGACGATCGAGGATGCGCAGTACTCCGGCGAAGACCTCGTCTATGTCCACCGGCTTCGGATAGACCTCCACGAAGCCAAGCGCGCGCAGTCGATCGTGCAGCGCGGGATCAGGAACGTCGGCGAGCCCCACGACCGAAGCACCTTCCCATAGCTCCCGCTTCGCCAGCTGGATGTTGCCCACATCGGTCAGACCGCTGGTGAGCACGATGACGTCGGGCTGCTCGCGCGCGATCGCCGCGGGCACGTCGTCCATGGGTGAGACGAGCGCGGTCTCCACACCCCCCGCCTCGAG